>DBDQ01000014.1 GCA_002293665.1 Alistipes sp. UBA928
TGGGACAAAAAACGCAAATCGGGATGAAAGCCCTCAAAACCAGCCTGCTGATCCTGTCGCTCTTTTGTGGCAATACTCTTTTGGCCCAACGCTCCGACCACCGCAACAGGCAGGTCGATTCGCTCGAACAGGTGTTGGCCACCAATCCCCCGGAGGGTGTCGAACTTGCGGCGATATACAACGCCCTGTCGAACGGCTACCGCCACGAGGCGAAAAAGAGGATCGAATACGCCCGCCGCAGCATAGCCGTTGCCGAGCCTCTCGATGCGTGGTCGCTGGTGTCGAACAACTATATGCAGATCGGCCTCGCCCACGACGGCGAGATGCGATACGACAGCACGCTCATATATTTCAACCGTGCGCTCGCCGCCGCCGAGCGGATGAGGGATTTCAAAAAATATGAAGAATCGGACATAGATAATCGCCTCTCCGCCATCTACGGCAATATGGGCAACCTCTACAACATTCAGGACAGTCTGCACCGGGCGGTCGAATACTATCTCAAAGCGCTGGCACTGTTCGAGAAACACGGCTGGCGCGAGAGCCAGGCCAACGCCTATTACAACATCGGCGAGATGTATCTGTCGATGGAGAACTATCCCCAGGCGGAGGAGAATTACCGCCGTGCCGCCGGGATCGCCCGCGACACAGGCGATTCGCTGTTCGTAGCATACGCCGACCTCGGACTTGCCATCGTAGAGTCGGCGGGCGGGAATTACGACCGCGCTCTGGAGCACGCCCTCGCCGCGCACGATTATTTTTTCTCTCAGCCCGACGAGGATACGTTTCAGGTGGCGGCACTCAATATTCTGGCCGAGATCTGGCTATATGGGTCGGGCGATGTCGACCGGGCGGAGGAGTATGTGAACCGGGCGTTGGAGTTGATGGACACGCAGGAGGTGTGGTTGATCCAGCGAGCGGACGCGAAGGGTCTGATGGCCGAGATTTTTTTGAGACGCGGCGAGTGGCGGGCCGCACGCGACACGGCCCTCGAAGCGATCGAGATTCTCGACACGGACCCGACAGAG
Organism: Alistipes sp. UBA928; assembly: GCA_002293665.1. Classification (GTDB taxonomy): domain Bacteria; phylum Bacteroidota; class Bacteroidia; order Bacteroidales; family Rikenellaceae; genus UBA940. The sequence continues at coordinate 1,029 of DBDQ01000014.1, forward strand.
CCGTCGAATCTGCTACCCCTGTATGAAGTGTTGGCCAAGGCGTACTCCCATCTGGGCGACGCGGCCCGCGCAGACGAATATCTCGACAAACTGGTCGCCTTCCAATCGGCGCGTTCCACCAAACATTATCAGTCCGCCATCCGCGAGATGGAGACACGCTATGAGACCGAGAAAAAAGAGGCTCGCATTGCCACGCTCGAAGATGAACGGCGGCTGATGGTCTTGCTCGGCGTCGCCGCCGGAGCGGTATTGCTGTTGGCGATGGCAACCCTCTTTTTCCTGTGGCGGTGGACAGCCGGGCGCCGCCGTATCTCCGAACAACAGATCGTTCAGTTGGAGCAGGAGAAGCAATTCGTCGCCACGCAGGCCCTGCTCGACGGAGAAGTACAGGAACGTACCCGCCTCGCCCGCGACCTGCACGACGGACTCGGCAGCATCCTCACCGGAACCAAACTGAATTTGCAGGAGATGAAGAACGGTGCTACGATGAACCCCGCCAGCCGGGAACACTACGATACCGCCATGAGCCTCGTCGATCAATCCATGTCGGAGATGCGCCGTGTGGCCCACCACCTGATGCCCGACGCGCTCTCCCGTTTCGGGTTGCGGTCGGCGGTGGACGATTTCTGCCGCAGCGTCTCGCCGAACATCGTTTTCGACTGGTTCGGCAGCGACGCCCGCCTCGACCCGAAACTCGAAGAGGTGATCTACCGTTCGATCTACGAACTTGTCAACAACGCCCTTAAATACTCCGGCGCCGGGCAGATCATGGTGCAGATCATGCAGGAGGACGACCGTGTGGCCTTTACCGTGCAGGACGACGGGCGGGGCTTCGATCCGTCTGAGGAGACCAAAGGAACGGGATTGCGGAACATCCGTACCCGTGTCGCCTCGTTCGGCGGCGATATTCAGATAGATTCCAAAGCGGGCGAAGGAACCGAGATCAACGTGGAGATAAGATTATGATACGGGTTGCGATAGTGGACGATCACAGGGTTGTCGCCGAGGGTTTCGAGCGGCTGATAAACGACTCCGGTGTGGCGAGGGTTGTCGGGAAAGCCTACTCTGCGGCAGGTTGCCGGGAGATGTTGTCGCGCGAGGCGGCGGGAGTGGATGTGCTGTTGCTCGACGTGAGCCTGCCCGACGGCAACGGCATCGAACTTTGCCCGGAGATAAAGGCGAGCTATCCCGACCTGAAGATACTGATGCTCACCAGCTACTCCGAACTGACCATCATCATGCGGGTATTGGAGGAGGGTGCGTCGGGCTACATCCTCAAAAACGCGATGGTCGAGGAGATCATCGAGGGTATCCGTGTGGTGGCGGGTGGCGGGCAATTCCTGTGCGACGAGGTGAATATGCTACTCGCGGCCCGCGCAGACTCGGCGGTGCGTCTGTCCCGCCGTGAATTGGAACTGTTGCGCCTGATCGTCGCTGGGCAGTCCAACAGCGAGATCGCCGACAGCATGAATCTCGGCTACGAAACCATCAAAAGCTACCGAAAAAATCTCATCCTCAAACTCGGAGCCCACAACACCGCCCAACTTGTCCGCATGGCCGTCGAACAGAAGTTGGTGTAATGATAACTCGGAAATGTCGAGACGATACTCCTGCTAAAATTATATTGACCATTCCACGTTTAGGGTAGGAAAGAATCTCCATAAATTTTGCCGTTTCGGAGGGAATGATTATCTTTGTACCGAAGTTCATTAAGTGAGTAAAAGCAATATACTAAAAATCGGTGTAAAAACCGCATGGGTCAAATAGTGGGACACGATTTTTAGGCTTTACAACATATTGGTAATGAGACGGTGGTGCAAAGGTTCACTTTCCGTCCATACCGCCAGAGAATCAAGCAGTTACGAGCAAACCTCAGTAAATCAACCGATTACTGAGGTTTCTTTTTTGCCCGAAAACGCATTCCGGGGCACTTTGAAACATCTAAAAAGTGGAGCAAAAGGTGGAGCAAAATCCCGCTACCTTATCTCCACCTCGAAGTCCACCTCGACGGTTTTTATTCATTGATTTACAGCAATTTGCGTAGCGATTGAGAAGTGCATAGTGTGTAACTTTGCAAACAAAAAAAGCTATGAACGAATCGTTGTCGAACACCAAGCTGGATGTTCTGTTCTTCGTCAAGAAGACAAAGTTGTTGAAAAATGGTGAAGCCCCTGTATGTATGCGTGTTACGGTCGATGGGCAGCGCACCGAGATAATGATTAAACGATCCGTCGCGCCAAACCGGTGGAACCAAAAGAAAGAGTGCGCTACCGGCATGGAACACGCGGCACGGGAACTAAACCACTTCATCGAGGTTTACCGCACCAAAGTCTATAAGGTGTTCCGGCAGTTGGAGATGGACGGACGACTCATCACGGCCCGCACCATTGCCGACATTATGCAGGGGCGCGAAGACCCGGAAAAACCGAAAACGCTCGTCGAGATTTTCGCCGAACACAATGTGCAGGTTCATTCACTCATCGGGGTCGATTATGCCGAGGTTACGGCGCGGAAATTCGACACCTCGCTGTTGCGCCTGAAAGAGTATCTGGCGCACCAATATCGGACGAATGACATCGCCATTACCGATGTCGATAACCAATTCGTGCGGAATTACGACCTGTTTCTCAAAACCCATTGCGGCTGCCACCACAACTCTGCGCTCAAACACCTCAAAAATCTGAAGAAGATCGTCCGTATCGCTATGGCGAACGGCTGGGTGCAGAAAGACCCGTTTTTCGGCATCCGGTTTGTCGAGCAGGAGACACACGTCGATTTTCTGAC
>DBDQ01000033.1:0-5335 GCA_002293665.1 Alistipes sp. UBA928
CGCGCCGAGGCCGATGTTCTTCAGTCCGAACTCCTCGCCCGCTTCCCACAGCGCGGCCCAGAGCCGGTCGGCGTCTTCGTTGGCCACGTATATCTCGCAGCCGCCCGAGCCGGTGTAGCCCGTCGCCGAGAGGATCGCGCCTTCGATGCCCGCCACGGAGGTCTTGACGAATGTATAATAAGGTATATCCTCGATCGGCGCGGGACACATCTTCTGCACGATCTTCATCGCCAGCGGGCCTTGTATGGCGAGTTGGCAAATCTCGTCGGAGGCGTTGTAGAGCTCCTTGCCCGGCGTGAGGCCGAACTCGGCCCCGTGAAGGCACAGGTGCGCCCAATCCTTGTCGATGTTCGAGGCATTCACCACGAGCAGGTAAGTTTCGGCGTCGATGCGGTAGACCAAAATGTCGTCGACCAGTCCCCCCTGGCCGTTGGGCAGCGCCGAGTACTGCGCCTTGCCGTCGACCAGAGCCGACACGTCGTTGGTCGTCACGCGCTGTAAAAAGGGCAGTGCGCCGGGGCCCTTGACCCAGATTTCGCCCATGTGGCTGACATCGAACACCCCGGCGCCCTCCCTCACGGTACGGTGTTCGTCGTTGATGCCCGTAAACTCGATGGGCATGTTGTAACCCGCGAACTCGGCCATCTTCGCTCCGTTCGCAATGTGGTACTTTGTGAAAGCTGTCTCTTTCATAATTTGTTTAAAAAAATGCTGTTAGTATTCAGGTTTTAAGGCAAGTTCGTTGTAAAAATCGACTATCCGGGGCATGAAACTGTCGAGGGTGGGGTAGCGGTCGGGGGCGGCCTCGTATTCCAATAGCAGGGCGACCAAATCTTCGATCCAGTAGTACCCGTGGTTTTTGGAGATGGCTATCAGATTATTCCTGAACGGCTCGAAACGGTCGTTCGATGGCATAAATGCGATCAGAGAGGCTTCTGTGAAGGAAAAGTCAAACACCGGAAGCCAAAAGTCTGTTCGGTAAAGCTCATCTGTCGGTTTGGTTCTCGAGAGAATTATCCCTCCCGCCTCCTCCGTTTCCGGATAATATTTACGGAGCAGAGGATCGGCAAGAGAGAACCTATAACCACTCATTATGTCGGTGACATACGAATAAATAGTGTGGATATTTTCGCGCAGCAGAAGTTCCAACTTCGAATGGGGAATACCGACGACTAGATGGGGCAAGTCGTTTGTGACACTACCCCGGAGAACCGAATCGAATTCGAGACGGCTGATCGTAAGGTCGAGAGTCAAAGTGTCTCCGGCAGGTACCGATCCCTTCATCAGCCATTCGATGTTCACGTTCGGCAGAATTGTGTTCCTGAAAACCTTGCCGATCGCTGCGTATTCATTGTGTGCACTCAGCCAAAAAGTGTGAAAATCGGTGTCATGGTAGAATTTGTCCACCTCCTCCTCGAGCCTGTTCCTTGTTTCGTCGCTCCATCCCTTGCCGGCACCGAAGTAGACGAACCGGCCGTCGATTATCTCAGAATTTATCCCGATCTCGTACTTGGTGGAGTACATCTTCATGCTGTTGCCGTTGCCGATCAGTTCTTTTTTGATAAACATGATGGCCGAATGTCGCCGGTATTTTTTGAAACGGGAACGGATCTGTGTTCTGTATTCGGGCGAAACGTGCGACATTTTTCTGTCGTAGCTATCCCCCGCCAGCGACATCATCACGTACATCAACTCGACCGTTTCGCTCGGCGCGGCTCTAAGCTCGACATGTTGCGCTGCTGCCGTCCAGGCACCTGCCAGAAAAACGAGAGACAGGATCAACTTCTTCATCTCGATCACGACTGTTTTGAAATTTCTTCGTAAAACTCCACTATCCGGGGCATGAAGCTGTCGAGGGTGGGGTAGCGGTCGCGATTGGCTTCGTATTCCAACAGCAGGGCGGCCAACTCACCTGTCCAAAATATTCCGGTATTCTTATCCATCTCGGCACACTGTCCGATGTAGGGTGCAAAAAAGTCATCCGAGTGCATGAAAGCGATGACAGAGGCCCTGATAAAGGCTTCGTTAAGTACCGAGCGCCAAGTGCCGTAAAATGCCTGCGTTGCCTGTTCGCGGATTCTCGGGAAAACGACTTCGCCAGGGTCCTTCAATTCCGCGTAATGTTTGTCTGTCAGCGGATTACAGAACGAATGCAGGTATTCATGCAACAGGGCGGTGGCGCACATGTAAATGCCCATGGGGTCTTCATATATCGGCGGACGGCCGTCTATACTTGGAATGCCCATTACAGGATTCGGCACGCCGTTTTTCGAACAGCCGAAATTGTAGGCACCGCACAGATAGCTGAACGTGAGATCGTAACTCCGGGCACCATCGACGGGCACGAACCGGTTCAGCCACTCGATGTTTGCCTTCGGGATTATGACATCCCTGAAAGCGGCGTTTATCGGTTCGTATTTCTCCCGAGCCTCGTGCCAGAAGGCGTCGAAGCCGGTGTCGCGGTAGAATTTGTTCACCTCACGCACAAATTCGTCTCTTGTTTCGTCGCTCCACCCTTCGCCGTTGCCGGTATAGACAAATGCGCCCTGTTCGATCCCGGAATTTATCCCTATCTCCGCCGGAGTTTCGAGGCGGTTCATCAGGCCATTCTCCATTATTCCGGTCGTGATGAACCGGATGGCCGAATGGTCGCGGTGTTTTGCAAACCATGAATCGACGAAGGCTTTATAATCGGGCTGGACGTAAGGCGGGTTTGCAAAAGGGCTGTCGCCGGTATACGACATCATCACGTTCATCAACTCGACCGTTTCGCTCGGGGCAGCCGTCACCTCTATCTGCGCTGCTGCCGTCCAGGCACCTGCCAGAAAAACGAGAGACAGGATCAACTTCTTCATCTCGATCACGACTGTTTTTTGACTCCCATGCGCGGGGCGCGTTTGAACTCTTTGGTGCGGTCGAAAAGATAGCGGTAGGTGACATGGGTCTTATGTTTCGTGGCCAACACGTAGTTTTCTACCATGCGCATCATGATGGGGTTGAAGTCGCCCACCCACGCGAGTTCGAGGCTCTTGTAGGGCATGTTCCCCTTGTCTACCTCCTGTTCGAAACGGTGGATGATGCCGCTTTCGATGCCCTTGCCGTGGAACTCGGGGGCGACGCCGAAGATGATGGCGAAGATGCGGTCGGCCTTGCGGGTGATCTTGAGCATTCCCCACAGCCGGAGCTTGTTGATCAGGTTCATCCTGCCGCCGAAACGCCCTATGACGCGGTTGAGGTCGGGCACCATGATGAAGAACCCGATCGGCTCGTCGTTGAACCATGCGAAGTAGATGAGCCGGTCGTCGATGATAGGTTTCATGTTACGCATCATCTTCTGTGCATCCTCGCGTTCCATCGGTTTGACGCCCGAGTGGTTGGCCCACGCCTTGTTGTAGACGAGGCGGAAATCTTCGGCCACCTGCGGCAGGCTGCGTATGTCGATGTGGTCGAACCGGTAACCGGGCGACTCCTCGAGACGCTTGACGCGTTCGTAGACCGACTGGTTGAGGATGCCGGCCTTCATCTTGCGGTTGTATGTATATTGATTAAAATAGTTCCGGAAACCGTAATTCTCGAACAACTCTATGTAGTAGGGCGGATTGTAGGGGTTGGCGTAGAGGGGCTGGAACTCGAATCCGTCGACCAACAGGCCCCACCAGGCGTCCCTCGAGCCGAAGTTTATGGGGCCGTCCATCGCCTCCATGCCGCGTGCGGCGAGCCAGTCGCGCGCGGTGTCGAAGAGCAGGTTGGCGAGCTGTCGATCGTTCTCGGCCTCGAAGAAACCGACTCCTCCTGTGGGTTGCTCCTCCATGGCGGCATCGTCGCGGTTGTAGAACGCGGCTATGCGCCCCACGACCTGTCCCTCGGCGTTACGCGCGATCCAGCGGGTTGCCTCGCCATCCCGGAATTTCTTGTTGCGTGCGGGGTCGAACGTGCTCTCTATGTCGCTGTCGAGCGGGCACACCCAGTTGCGGTTGCCGCGGTACAGCCGCTTGGGCAGCTCCAGAAATTCGCGCGCGGCCCTGTTTTTCTTTCCAGTCGGCTCGGGGCCTATCTCTTCGAGAGTGTATTTCATTCCAAAAAAACGATATAATGGCTTAATCGAAAAACAAAGATAACGTTTTTTTTCGAAAAAAATTAATACTTTTGAGGATTGAAATTTAACCTAAAAAAACCTAAAAATCATGAATGTAACCCAGCTGATGGCCGACCTCGAAAGGCGCCATCCAGGAGAGAGCGAGTATCTTCAGGCAGTGAAAGAGGTGCTTGTCACCGTGCAGGATGTCTACAACGACCACCCTGAATTCGAACATGCGCGCATCGCCGAGCGTATAGTCGAGCCCGACCGCGTATTCACCTTCAAGGTGACGTGGGTCGACGACGCAGGGGTGCCCCAGGTCAACATCGGCTACCGCATCCAGTTCAACAACGCTATAGGGCCATACAAGGGCGGGATCAGGTTCCACCCGTCGGTCAACCTGTCGATCCTCAAGTTCCTCGGGTTCGAACAGACTTTCAAGAACGCTCTCACCACGCTGCCCATGGGCGGCGCGAAGGGCGGCTCGGACTTCAATCCCAAGGGTAAATCGGATGCCGAGGTGATGCGTTTCTGCCAGGCGTTCATGCTCGAACTGTGGCGCCACATCGGCCCCGAGACCGACGTTCCCGCGGGCGACATCGGCACCGGTGCTCGCGAGATTGGTTTCATGTACGGCATGTATCGCAAACTGGCGCTGGAGAACACCGGCGTGTTCACCGGCAAGGGTCTTACTTACGGCGGTTCGCTGATCCGCCCCGAGGCCACAGGTTTCGGCGCCGTTTACTTCCTGGTGCGTATGCTGGCCGACATGAGAGATACGATCAATGGCAAGACCATCTCCATCTCGGGCTTCGGCAACGTCGCCTGGGGCGCTGCTCTCAAAGCCACTGAATTGGGCGGTAAAGTCGTGACGATCTCGGGCCCAGACGGTTATATCTACGACCCGGCCGGTCTCGACGCCGAGAAGATCGCCTACATGTTGGAACTTCGCGCGTCGAATAACGACGTGGTGGCTCCCTACGCCCAGAAGTTTGCCGGGTCGAGTTTCCACGCAGGCAAGAAGCCGTGGGAAGTGGCCGTCGATATAGCCATGCCCTGCGCCACGCAGAACGAGGTGAACGGTGCCGACGCGGCGCAGCTCGTTGCCAACAAGGTGAAGGTTGTGGCCGAGGTTTCCAACATGGGCTGCACGCCCGAGGCGATCGACGCGTTCATCCACGCCAGGATTCCCTACGGCCCCGGTAAGGCGGTCAACGCGGGCGGTGTTGCCACTTCGGGCCTCGAGATGAGCCAGAA
>DBDQ01000033.1:5345-24645 GCA_002293665.1 Alistipes sp. UBA928
ATGGAGTCGATCCACGGCGCCTGCCTCGAGTACGGCCGCGAGGGCGGCTACATCAACTACATGAAGGGCGCCAACGTGGCGGGTTTCATGAAGGTTGCCAAGAGTATGGTCGAGCAGGGGATTGTGTAACTCTGCGAGTTGTTGCGTAATTTAAATGACAGGCCCGAGAGAATCCCGGGCCTGTCATTTTCGTTATTCCGACGTCAGCGGCACAAGTTGAAAAACTTGCGCCAGTCGTGGTTATTCCTCATTGCTCAGATGAGGCAGTGAGGCGAGCAACTCGTCGGTGATAGTCAGTGTGTAGGTTTCATCAAAATATCCTGGTGTATACGTCCAGTATTTCCGAAGCCAGATGTCATCCGTGACATCTTCGCCCCCGACGGAAATTCTGAAGACCGAAGTGCCAATATTCGTGCCGAAAACAATTTCGTCCTCATGCATCATATCCACCGACAACCTGTCGTTTTCACATGGCCCGAGTCCGATCATAAAGCTGACATGATCGTTCGTCTCTCCGGCAGGGATCGTCTGATCTTCCCAACCAATGCTGCTCTCGGGATATTTATTGGTCATGAGCACTACTTTATTCGTCTCGTTTTTTACGACGATGTTCATACTGTACGCCGCGTCGCACTGGACAAATTCATTGTTATCCTTCTTGCAACCGAGAAGAGGAATCATCAGTGTAATCAAAAATAGAAGTTTTTTCATAGCCTTGTTTAATTATTTATACGGGTGATATGCAACTTCAGCGGCTTGCCGTCGATCTCGCATTCGATGCGTATGTCGCAATGAAATGATGGCCGGCTAAATGACAAACGTGTTGCCGGTTTCGTATCATGTTTGATCCATCCTGTGATGTGGGTGCGAACAGGCATATATTCTACTTTGGATATATCGTCTCGCCTTTCCGCGAACACGACATCCACATTGTCATCGAACGTAACATCACCCGGTTCGCCGGAAAGAAAAATGTTGCCAATGCTTACCCAATAGGCAGGGGGGGATGACGAGTCGTCATTTTCATCCCATATCTCACATTTCATCGAGACGGATGTTCCGAGAGCTCCTGCCGGTTGGATAAAAATGTAACTATTGGTAGAGAATGGATGCGTTCCGGATAACTCTATCTCAGACCCGTCGAATGACCACTCTCCTTCCATAGAACCAATATAGTTAGTGATCGAATCGGCAAGGGTTTCAATCCACTCCTTGCCATCTTCATTGTTGTTGCATCCGCAACACAATATTGCAGCGAATAATAATAATCTTTTCATGATAAGTAATTTCATTTTGTTCTTACGGGGTGGTTTCTGGTCCATTCATCGAAATCGTCGATCCAGTTTAAATAATTTGGGAACGCTCTTACTAAATCAACTATCTTCTGTCTGTACTGTTGTTGTTGCGATCCTGTATTCCAATAGGCACTGGTCGTGACGATACTCCATATAGAGGAAGGCGAAATTCCTTGAATCTTGTCATTCGGGTAATTAGCGGGGTATTTATTGTTCTCCCCTTGATTGTAGTTGTCTGTCAGATCAATAAATAGAGGAGAATACCAATTACTAAAGAAAGGTTTGCCATTCCATATATAAGAGTAATCATAGGTTTTATACCATGTCTGGTAAGTATCTCCCACGATCATGGTATCTCCGCCTGGATGTATCCAACCAACAGATTTGTAGTACTCCTGCCCCAAATACCAACTGACATAACAGGCAAAAGCCTCTTTCAGAAATTCGTCGGAACTACTGTATAGATTCGAGCCCTGATAATGCGTAAAATGTCCTAACTCATGCATAGTTGTTCCTATTACTTCACCATTAGAGACTCCCTTATTGTATATATTTATTGTAGAAGGATATCCAAATGTTCCGCCAATACTATTAAGATTACTATTAGGTTCACTGTTTGCGATTATTCGGACAGGAGTACTTATAGAAGAACGGTTGAAATTATTTTGGTTATTGTAAAAATAGCTCACAGCCCGAAGAATTTCATTCTCCTGGCGACTACTGGAAGTCAACACCACATCGTTCCAGTATTGCACCGGTGAGGCTCCGGGCGGATATTGGACAGTTTTACTGACAGTGAGTGCATGTGTACTGCTACTTGATGTTATTCTCCAACGGGGAGTAAAAGAATATGGGTCTTGATAGACAAAAGTCAATGGAACATTGATCGTTGGAAGGGGCGATCCCGGTATATACATATCGACATCCAGCGAATAATATCCTGAGAGACTGACTACCGATTCGGTAATGGACGATCCGTTTTGGTGCCTGATTATGAAATTCTCTAACGGAACATTTTTATCCAATTGATCGTCCTCAGTATAGACATTACCATTAACACGCACATTTTGCAAAGACATGGTCGAGGCGAAGGCACGTGTAGCACCACCCTGGGTCATGGCAATTGCTTCGCCTCCCAGAATACGCCCGACCTCTTTATTCAAAGAAGAGGCGCGCGGCAGAAAAACCTCGTAGTCCATTTTGTATTCCAAATCGGCGGGGAGGGGTTTGTGGACCGGCCAGACAGTGTAGAGGATCGGAAGTTGAAAAGTCTGTGGGCCGGTGGGGCCACCGTCGGTAGATTCGGTGTAGTTGTAGGTGACAGTGTAGGGGCTTTTCTCGGGAAAGATGTTGGCAGTCGAGCGGGTTTTCGATCGTTCGGCCTTTACGAGCTCGTCAGGAGTCAGTTGGGAGAAAGAGAAGGGGATGTAGGACACTTGCACGTCTCTCATAGTCTCTACCTGCCACTGCTCTTCCTCAATCTTTGGGTAGATTCTGAGGGCATAGCGGGTCGGGGCAAGTTTCTTCGCGGGGGTGAAATCTGCAGCTTGAGCTTTGGAGAGTCTTTGGGTCGATCTTCCTGCGGCGAGTTTGTCGTAGGCCCGCTGGAAATTCTCCAGAGAGTAGGGGTCGGCCCGCGGGATCATCCATGCGTCGACCACTTCGTTGTAAACGGCACCGTCAAGAGCGCGCGTGTTCATTTCAGAAACAGTTTCTTGTGGGGGGGGCAATCTGCTCTGGCTCAGTCAGTCCGATCTCCTGAGCGCAGCCAATGGTCAGCATTGCCGGGGCGAATAAAAACAATAATTTCTTCATAATTTAATTATTTTTTTGGTGGTTATATCTGCCCCAAAGTTACGCAATCATTTTAAACCATGCAATAAAAAAAGGCATCTATTTTAACGAAAAATGGCACTACTGCTTGTAGATGTCGACATAGACGGTCTGCATGAATTGGTAGTTGTAGTGCTGGCCCTCCCAGCGGGTTTCGGGAGGCGACGAAGTGTCTGAGCTTGAGGGGAAATCGGGGGCGCTGTTGGTGTCGAACACCCCGGCGGCGTAGTAGCCGTTGTCGGTGCCGCCCCAGCCGAAATTGTTGTGGAGAAACCAGCGGAAACGCTCCACTTTGTAGAAATGCTGGTCGATGGTGTAGGCATCCCACCAGCGATCTTCCATAAAACCGTCGATCACCCAGGCGTGGGCGTTAGCATACAGCCCGTACTCCGAGCGGTGGCTCGCTGCGTCGATCATCACGGGGCGCCCCGCTTCGAGTTGTTCCACCACCGTGCGGTGGCTGTACTTCACGCTGCGTCCATGCGAGAATCCCACCTCGGCGAGCAGACTCACCGCACGCGAGGTGTAGGCTGTGCTGATAGACGCGCCGTATTTCATGCCGATCCCGTCGCCCACGTGCCACAGTATGTCGGCCACGAGGCGTTGCGTCTCGGCGGGCGCGGCCGACATCGGGCCGTCCCACTTGCCGTATCCATTCGCCCTATTCCACTGCGGGCCCGACCAACGGCGCAGTTCGTTCCAGTCGATGCTGTCCGAGGCCAGACCGTGGAACGACACCGGGTGTTTCCAGTAGGCCATCACCTGAACCGCCGCCAGCGCAACACAGCCCACGGGCGTGGAGTTCCACTGGGTATTCTCCACCACGGTGGTGTTGAACGGCTTGTTCTGGCTCCACTCGACGGGCAGCAGTGGCCCCAGCCGGCGGTTGAAGTGCCACGACGGGCGGTAGGGTTCGCCGATGATCCGTGTCGAGGGAGTGCCGCTGCCGGGCAGCTCTATTTCGTCGAGCGACGCGGCTCCGGTGCGTTGGAGCAGTGCCGTGGTAACCGAGTCGCTCCAATCGCGCCGACGTTCGAGCGAGCGCAGGGCGTAGGCACGCACGGCGTCGAGCATCACTGCGAGGCCGGGGTTGCCGACCGTGCCGCGGGAGTCTCTGTCGGATTCCACTGTGGGAAAAGAGCCGCTATCCACGAAGCACACTATCGGGTCGGGCAGCCGCCGGTCGGCGGCGATGATGCAGTAGCCGAGGCTGTCGTCGAAATCGACTATGTAGAACAGCGTGTCGCGCGGGTTTCCGGTGCGGGTCGGTTCGGCGGATGTTGTCTCCACGGTCATCGGTCTGATGCGGGCTACGGTGCGAACCGGTGTGGCCGAGCGGGTGCCGGAGTAGTTGGTTGAACCGTCCGGCCCGGCGTTGTCGAGCAGTCGGCGAACGTCGTCGAGGGTGCGTTCTATCTCGCTGTGGTCGAGCTTCAGGGGCATTTGCCTTTCGGCAAGCAGAGTGATTTCGTCGTCGGACAGCACCGGAAAACCGCGCTCGGGATAACCGCCTCCCGGCTCGATCCCTCTCACACATCCCGTCACAACCACAGCCAACCCGAAGAGGCCCGATACGATCTTTTTCATAACGGGTACGGTAAATACAATTACCATACCCGAAATTTGCCGTCACGCGGTATTATCTCCCAGGCAGGGGCGTTTCGAGGCAGATCACGTCTCCGTCGCGGTATTGCGACAGCGGTTTGGGATTCGACGCCGTCTCCCTGATCGGGTGGATGATGTCGGTCTCCTGATCCCAGATCACATTCTCAGCTCCTATCGACTGTAACAGCATGACGAAAGTGCTTTGTTCTTCGTTGATCAGGTTGGCATACCAGACTTCACGGGGCGGATCGCCAATGATCTCTTTTCTCAGGTTTTGAATCGTGTAGTCCATAAGTTCACTCATCTCCCCGCCCAGGGACAATGGGTCGACGGCAAAAAGAAAAGCGTGGGCGAATTAACTCATTTCAGGCAACAGGCTCTGGTAAGCCTCGATAACAAAACAAGCAACAGCCCACGCTCATACCGAAATATGGAGCGTAAATAATGAACTCTTCACTTATTCCCGTTATCGTAGAATTTACCAGATTCGTTACCAGAGAATAAAGTTAAACACTTTCCGTGTTTGTTTGGCTCGTCACAAAGGTAATAAAAAAAACTTTGGTTACGGTGCCAAAAAAGTTCTTATTTTATTCGGGCTGTTGCTTTCGACAAAGGTATGAGAAAAGTCACAAAAATAGCTATTTTGTGTCATTTATGTTTGTCGTAACTTCTGGGGAGTACGGTTTCGTTTTCGGGGACCTAACTTCGCACCTCTTTCGTGGTGCTCGCCAGAGTCTTTTCCGCTGCTGTGGGGTGCTTTCGAAGATTTGAAAGATCGTTTTGCGATCGACGTCCAAAACAAAAGACCGCCTTGGAGCGAACTCCGGCGGTCTTCCATTTCGTGGCTGTGCCTTGCGGCACTTGCAAATCTTCGAGCTGTTTCCGGGACTTGAACCCGGGACCTCTTCCTTACCAAGGAAGTGCTCTACCGCTGAGCTAAAACAGCATATTCCCGAAACATGGGTGCAAAAGTAGGAAAGAATTTTCATTCCCGCAATATATTTTGTATTTTTCGCTCCTAAAACATGCGGCAAAGATGAAAAGGATTCTCATTACCGGCGCGTTAGGCCAGATCGGATCGGAACTTTCGGTGGAATTCAACCGACGGTACGGTGTCGATAATGTTATCACGAGCGACGTCAACAACGACGTTCACGGTGCCGTCACCGAAAATGTCTTCGAACGGCTCGACGTAACCGACGCCTATGCCTTGGAGCGAGTCGTGAAAAGACACAAAATCGACACGATAGTGCATTTGGCGGCGATCCTTTCGGCACGCGGCGAGCAGAATCCCGATCTGGCGTGGAAGATCAACATCGACGGTCTGCTCAACGTCATCCGCGTGGCGATGGCCCAGCGACTCGACCGACTCATGGTGCCGAGCTCGATAGCGGTTTTCGGCCCCACGTCGGTTCTTTACGACGCGCCGCAGGAGACTATCCTCAAGCCCAACACCATGTATGGCGTCACCAAAGTCATTGGCGAACTGCTGGCCGACTATTACTATAAAAAGAGCGGCCTCGACATGCGCGGCATACGTTACCCCGGCATCATCAGCTACCACACAATGCCGGGCGGCGGCACTACCGACTATGCAGTCGAGATATTCTACGAGGCGCTCAAGAGCGGGTCATACACCTGTTTCCTCGCGCCCGACGCCTCGCTGCCCATGATGTACATGCCCGACTGTGTGCGTGCCACGGCGGAACTTCTGGAGGCCGATCCGGCGCCGCTGAAAGTCCACGGAGGCTACAACGTGGGGGCGATGAGTTTTACTCCCGAGGTACTCGCCGCCGAGATATGCAAGTACATCCCGTCGTTCACGATCGACTACAAGCCCGACTTCCGCCGCGAGATTGCGCGCTACTGGCCCGCCTCGGTGGACGACAGCGCCGCACGCGCGCAGTGGGGATGGCGGCCCGAATGGAACATCGAAACCATGACCCGCGACATGCTCACCAACGTCGCCGCGAAGTTGGGGATCGACTTCGAGATATGAGAGGCGTGGCCGTCAATGCGCTGATCATGCTTTCCGCGGGTGTGGCGGTGTGGCCGTCATCGTCTTCGTTGGCACAACAGCCGGCCGGGGCGGCGCAATCTTTGTCGGCGACGGAGAGAAGAATGGCCGAGACGGGACTCGTGGATATAGCCGCGGTGGAGCCGTCGATAACGGTGGAGTTGGTCTACGCCACGGCCGATAATTTTGTGGGCGAGGTGCTATACGAAGACATTACGCGGGCGTTTCTGCATCCCGAGGCGGCCGACGCGCTTGTCCGTGCGCAACGGCTGTTGATTTCGCGGCGTTCAGGGGCGAGGCTCGTGGTCTACGACGCGGCAAGGCCCATGTCGGTACAGGCCCGGATGCGGCGCAAAGTGGCGGGAACGGCGAAGCAGATGTATGTTTCGAATCCGGCCAACGGCGGCGGGCTGCACAACTACGGATTGGCTGTGGATGTGTCGATCATCGGCCCCGACGGGAAGCCGCTCGGGATGGGGACGCCGTTCGACCATTTGGGCAATGAGTCGCACATCGACCGCGAGGAGCAGCTCGTGGCGGTCGGGGTGATAACCGAAGAGGAGCGGCGAAACCGGCTCCTGCTGCGCGAGGTGATGCGGGAAGCGGGCTTCCGCCCGTTGCGGACGGAGTGGTGGCACTTCAACTTCCGCACGCGCGCCGAGGCGATAAGAAATTACAGAGTGATAGACTGAGGGCTGAAATATAAAAACCAAAATAAACTGACCCAATTTAAATTATTGTTTATGGAGATACAGGAGACAATTGAACGTGTTGCAAAGAATCCGGCGAGCCTGGGATGGTTTGCCATTGGCGTGGGCCTTCTGTTTCTGGCGGCCGCCGTGTTCAACTGGCAATGGTTCTTTGGCGGCAGCTCCCACAACACCGACAAGATCGAGGGCGTCTCCAACGTCCGCGGCCGGGGCGCCGCACGCATCAAGGCCGGCTCCGGCGGGATCGGACTGATCGTGGTCGGAGTCATTCTTCTGTTGCTGCTTTGAAGCGAAAGGAGATACTTTACCTATCTTCAACGCACATGAAACCAAACTGAAAAAACATGAATATGAAATCGTTAAAATCCAAATTTCTTACCCTGCTCCTGTCGGCGGTCGCCGTTTGCGGTTACGCGCAGGAGAAGGTCTTTTTTACGGTCGAGGTGCCTGAAACCGTCGTCGATGTTGATGATGTATTCGGCGTCTATTATTCCCTGAATGCCGCAGTGGAGGAGGGTGTGGAGCCGAGCCTGTCGAGTGTACGTGGGCTTACCTTAACAATGGGTCCTATGGTCGAACGAGGACATAGATCGACGATTACCAGCACAGGAGAGACAGAAACGGTAACGACAACCTATGGTTATTTTTTTCGGGCGGAAAGGTCGGGCGACTTTACGATCCCTGTATGTACGCTCGAAACCCGGCAGGGAACATACCGGTCGGGTCCGGTTGAGATAATAGTGTTGCCGAATGGAGACGAGGAGGAGGAAGCGGAGTCTTCCGCGGCGTCGGCAAATGCAACCCCTGCGGCGCAGTCAAATGCGAACTCCCGGCCGGCGGCGGATTCGGACGGCACCGACATGTTTGTGCAGCTCGAACTGTCGAGCACATCCGTTTTGAAGGGCGACAGCCTCACCGCTACCTTAAAGCTCTACTCGCAGCGGGACGTTAATTCGTTTGGAAAGCTGGTATTTCCGTCATTCGAAGGATTCAAGGTGCGGGAAATTAGATGGCCCGACGACATCATGCCGGTGGCACAGGAGAGCCACGACGGCAAACAATATAACACGACCGGTCTCGGGCGGTACACGCTCTATCCCAAGCGGGCCGGAGAGCTGACGATAGCAGCCGGCAGGTATGATATTTTCGTGTTGCAGAAAAAGCAGCGGCAGGGGGGCGGCGGCAGTTTTTCCGATTTTTTCGATACTCCGAGTGCCGAGGTCGAGAGGGTGACCCTCTCCAGCCCGGAGGTGACGGTCATGGTGTATCCCTCGCCGGATGACACAGGCTTCGAGGATTTCGTAGTCGAGGTTGAACCGGCCGAAGATGAATCTGTTGCCGGGGAAAACGCGAACGGGAACGGATTTATCGACCTGAACCGGATCGACGACAAGACCCGAAGAGTTGCACTGTACAGTGCGATTGTCCTGCTATTTATGCTTATCGGAGTGTATATACACAAATTGGGAGCCAGGCGTGAAGCCCAATTTGCCGAGTGGGAGCCGAACGGCGATACGGCGGCGAAATCGTCGTTGGGATGGCATCTGCCGTTCATCGTCGGCATAATAATCCTGATCGCATGTATCGCGGTGATGTGGTAACATGCCCGACATGGTGGGCATATTCGGAGATGAGGATCGCCGGTGGTGGGAACCTTTTGCGGGAGTCGCAGCCTTCGGGCTTTTTGTGTTCGGGGTTCTGCGCACGTTACTGCAGGGGGTGATCGTGCCGCTGTGGGTGAAAGAACGAATCGAGGTCACGACGACTTTGGCGGACTACTATAAAGAAGCCCGTGGCCCTGCCCGCTCCAAGGTTTGGCACGGCTATATCAAATTCGAAGGCGACCCCAACCATTACGACACGGGGGCAGATCGCGTTCAACCGCTATCGCAAAAAGAAGGGGGTGCCCTATTCGTACACCCGGTGCGAATGCCCGTTCGGGTTCAGCTACATAACGGATGTGAGGCAGTTGTCGGACACTCCCGGAAAAGAGTCGGCCTGGGACACCGCGCCCCAGACCCGCACCCAGCGAAAGGTGGAGCGGTTTGTCCTGATATTCGTTGGCGTCACCATTGTTTTAGCCGCACTCGTGGTCGGGCTGGCGGTGTTGTTGAGCGATAAGTAAAAAGTTCCGGAGTTAAGGGAAAAACATTATGTTTTGTATATTTGCGGAACTCAAATCAACATATTTATGGCAACTTTAAAGACAAAACACCTGGGCGGTCTGCGTACCGAGATCACCCACCTGCAATCGGGCAACACTGTCATCACCGACGCCCCCACCGACAACAACGGCAAGGGCGAGTACATCTCGCCCACCGACATGGTGGCCGGGGCGCTCGGAAGCTGCATGCTCACGCTGATGGACATGGCCGCCACGAGAATGGGTATCGACATGGCGGGCACCACGGTCGACATAACCAAGATCATGGCCTCCGATCCGCGCCGCATAAGCGAGATCGTGATAGACGTGAAGTTCCCCTTCGCGGCCGACGAGAAGACGCGCACGATTCTCCAAAGGGCAGGCGACACCTGCCCCGTGGCGAAATCGTTGCATCCCGACCTTAAACAGTCGGTGTCATACCGCTATAAGGAGGATTAACCGTCGGGACGCTCTTGTTGAGGTTCTTGCGAATGTTGCCCGGCGATTCTCCGAAGGTCTGCTTGCAGAACCTGAAGAAGTTGGATGACAGCGGAAAGTCGTACTTGCTGGCGATCTCCTTCAAAGGCATCTCGTTGCGGCAGATGTCGAGGTAGATCAGGCGCGCCTTTTCCTGCTGCATCCACTTGTGTGGAGTCATGCCGAACACCTTCTTGAACCGGTTGGAGAACGCCTGCGCGGTCATGCACAACACGTCCGACAGTTCGCCTATCGTGCGGTACTTCATGTGGTTCATGCGCACGAACTCCGAGAATTTGATGTCGGGCGTGAGGATGTGTGAGAAGAATTTAACCCTCTCCTCCTCCGGATAGTAGGCGTTGAGCAGGAAGAGTACGCGATTGGCCTCGCCCTGAAGAAAATGGCGGCAGTGGAAACCGTCGTTGAGCGTCTCCAACAGTTCGGCCACGAAATTACGCATGCGCCTGTTCACCTTCATGGCGTAGATGCCCGTCGGGTCTTTGTGGACGGAGACGTGGCCGGACGTTCGATTCATCCGGAACACCGGACACTCCGCGACGTCGGCGGGTATGCGCACCATGAGCATTGCGCTGTCGCGAGCCACATCGCATGCGAGACGCGCGCCGGCAGGAAGGAATACGAAATCCCCCTTTTTAAGCCTACGGCCGACGCCTAGCCCCTCCAATGAGATTTGGGCGTCTCCCTTCACCATGAACAGTATCTCCTGATGGAAGACGTGAGCTACTCCGATTTTTTCCTGCGGGAACTCAAGTAGCTCGACTATTTTATCCCCGCTGTCTTTGTTGCAGAAACAGTTTCTGAAATGTTCCTGATTATACACAATGTTTTTTGTCATAAATATCCTCCCCCCCCGGAGATTTTATTACAAATTTACGACCTCCAAGGCCGCATGCAAAGATAGGCATTCAGAATCGTTTTACAATACCTCGTTTCGGGTAAATTTATATGAGCTAATCACTGTTTTTGTTATCTTTGCAGGGTAAATGAAAGGGGGCATGAAAAAGAAACTACAATATGGTGCGGGAGACCGCATGTGCGACCTTGTCGAAAACGACTACCGCGTATTGATAGTTATGGCTCGTTTGGGCATGGGGCTCGGTTTCGGCGACAAAACGGTAGGCGAGGTCTGTCTTCAGGGCGGAGTCGATGTGGATACCTTTTCGGTAATAGTCCGGATGATTCTCGAGGGGGAATATCCCTCCGATTCCGACATCGACAAAATGTCGCTGTCGACGCTGATGGCGGGGCTCAACCGCGCCCATACCTACTATCTCGACCATCGCCTGCCCGAGATCAGGCGGCAGTTGATCCGGGCATGGGGAGGATCGGACAACGATCTGCTCAGGGTGATGGTCAACTACTTCGACGAGTTCGTAATCGACGTCCGCCGCCACATGCAATACGAGGAGGAGGTATTCTTTCCCTACGTCCGTGAACTCGAAAAGGGATCTCCCGTCGACCAACGGCGTCCCGACTTCTCCCACGACCGGCAGGACCCGATGATAGCCCGGCTGGGCGAAATGAGGCGCCTGCTGGTGAAATACTACCCCTCCCGGGACACCAACGATATGAACGAGGTGCTGCTCGACCTGGCGATATGCGAACAGGCCATGGAACTACACCGCAACGTCGAGAACGTGTTGCTGCCGGCAAAGATAGCGCGAGTGGAACGAGAGAGGAAACATACGCAATGACGGAACATATAAATATAGTTGTGGCCGAGCCCTCGGATGTGATCCGCCGGGGAATTCGCTCCGTGTTGACGGCAGACGACTCGGTGCCTGCCATCATTGCCGAGGTTGGGCGCGCCGAACTGCTTAGGGAGTCTCTGTTGAAGAACCGTCCCGATGTGTTGATAGTAAATCCCGTTTTTGGTGCGCACCTGCCGCCGGCAGCCATACGCAGGGAGTTTCCCGACACCCGTTGCGTGATGCTATCCTCGTCGCACGCCGATGCGTCGGCGAAGAGCCTGTTCGACGATATGATCTCGGTGGGCGATTCGGCCCATACGATCCGCGAACAGATACTGCGCCCGTTCGCGTCCAGAAAGAGTTCCCGCAATCACGATTCGCTCAGCCAGCGCGAGAAAGATGTCGTGGTGTGTGTCGTCAAGGGGATGACCAACCGTCAGATAGCCGACGAGTTGCATCTCTCACACCACACCGTGGGCACACACCGCCGCAACATCTCCTCCAAATTAGGCATCCACAGCACCTCGGGCTTGACGGTCTACGCCATCAGCAGCAAACTGATCAGCCTCGAGGAGATAAACGGAGCCTGAGAGTGAAGAGTGGCGCGCAGCCACTCTTCACTCAAATCACACTCCGCTGAAGGCGCTGAAACCTCCGTCGACCGGTATCACCGCGCCGGTGATGAAACTTGCCGCGGCGCTGCACAGGAACTGCACGGTGCCGTTCAACTCGGCGATGTCGCCGAAACGGCCCATCGGGGTCTTGGCGAGCACCTTCTTGCTGCGGTCGGTGAGCGAGCCGTCGGGGTTGATGAGCACGGCGCGGTTCTGGTCGCCTATGAAGAATCCCGGTGCGATGGCGTTGACGCGAACTCCGTCGCCATATTTCATCGCCATCTCGGTGGCGAGCCACTGCGTGAAGTTGGCCACGGCCGACTTGGCAGCCGAGTAGCCCGGCACGCGCGTGATTGCCGAGTAGGCCGCCATCGACGAGACGTTGATGATCGAGCCGCTCTTTTGCTTAGCCATCACCCGGCCGAAAACCATCGACGGATAGACCGTGCCGTTCATGTTGAGGCTCGTGACCTTTTCCCACTCGGCGACGGGCATGTCGAAGAACGAGGCGTCGGGCGCGAGCGTTCCTCCCGGGGTGTTGCCTCCGGCTATGTTGAGCAGGATGTCGATACGGCCCCACTTTGCGACCACATCCGCCGCCACCTTTTCGAGACTGGCTATGTCGAGCACGTTACCCACTATGCCTATCGCCTCGCCGCCGCCGGCCGTGAGTTCGGCCACACGGGCCTCCAACTGTTCGGGTCTGATGTCGAGGGCCACAACTTTGGCACCCGCCTCTATGAAACTGCGGGCCATGCTGCCCCCCAATACTCCGCCTGCACCGGTGATGACGGCTACTTTTCCTTTGATACTGAATTGTTCGTTTTTCATATTTTAACGTAAGTTCGATAAATTCAAATGATTTGATATGTGCTGTTTTAATACTAACGTTGTGAGATCATTTGAATTCATCGACCCCACGTTAAAGGGCATCTTCGATGCCCGAAATAGTTGCAAACCCCCTAAATCCCCCTTTTCAAAGGAAACACCCAAAGGGTTTGGCGGAATCTGCTCAAGCTCTTTTTTCGTAACCCTGTTCTATTTCGTTTCTCACGGTTGCCATCACTCCGTCGATCTGAGCGAGGGCGAACATGCGTCCGTAGAATCCGTAGCCGGGGTTGTAGCCTCCTTCGGCGTCACCCAGCATGTTGCGTCCGTGGTCTATGCGCATGGGTAAGAGCGGATCGCCCGCCTTTTCGAATATACGGGTGAGTTCTATCAGGTGTCCCCGTCCTCCGAGGTGCGATGCTTCGATGAAGTTGCCGTTGGCCAACACCTCGGTGCTGCGCAGGTGGACGAACTTGACCCTCGAAACGAACTTTTGGGCCATCTCCACCACGTCGTTGTGGGCACCCGCGCTCAGCGATCCGGCGCAGAAAGTCAGCCCGTTCGACGGATGGTCGACCGCCTTCAGCAGCCACTCGATGTCTTCGGCCGAGGTGACTATGCGCGGCAGACCGAGCACCTGCACGGGAGGATCGTCGGGGTGGACGCACATGCCTATGCCGTACTCCTCGCACACGGGCATGAGTTGCGACAGGAAGTAGCGCATGTTCTCTCTCAGGGTGTCGCGGTCTATGCCGTCGTAGAGCGACAGCAGCCGTTTGAAGATAGCCACCGGATTTTTGTCGCCCTCCTTGATGTTGCCGTGCACGAACCCTTGGGTCTTTACGATTATCGAGTCGATCAGATCGTCTTTTTCGGCCTGGGTGATCGTTTTATTGAGTTGCTTCACAGCCTCCATCTCTTCGGCGGTGTAGTCTTTTTCGGCCCCGTTGCGTTCGAGGATGCAGCAGTCGAAGTAGGCAAACCGTGTGCGGTCGAAGTAGAGCGACGACGTGCCGTCGTCCCACGGCCTTGCAAGGTCGGTGCGGATCCAGTCGATCACCGGCATGAAGTTGTAGCACACCGTCTTGACACCTGCCTCGCCGAGGCTCACGAGGCTCTCGATGTAGCCAGCTATGAGCCGGTCGGCATCCTCGCCGCCATATTTTATCGCCTCGCTCACAGGCAGGCTCTCCACCACCGACCAGTGGAGTCCGCTGCGGGCGATGAAGTTTTTCATTTCGCCCACCTTTTCGGGCGTCCACACCACTCCGGCCGGCACGTCGTGCAGCGATGTCACGATACCCTCCACACCTATCTGCCTCAACATCGGCAGCGTGATCTTATCTTTCGGGCCGAACCATCTCCAAGTTTTTTCCATAAATATACTTTATATAATCTGTTAAATAATTACTCAAAAGGGTATCTCAGTCCCCACCCGGCGCGCAGACCGTCCATCTGCCGCATCACACGCAGCGTCTCGGCATGGGGCATGAACGGCGTCTCGATCCGTCCCGCCCGTATGGCGTCGATCGCCGCCTGCACCTGATACTCGAAGCCCGTGATCTGTGGCGGGGCGTTGTGGCGCGCCACCTGCCGGTAATCGGCGTCGAACAACGTGATGCTTTCGGGATTGTTGATGTTCTCGACGATGAGGAATCCCTTTTCGCCCGACACTATCCCCTGCCTGTCGGTCTTTGCCGTGAGCGAACTGCTCAGAATCGCCATCTCTCCGCCGGGGTAGGTGAGGGTGAGGCTGTTCTGGCCGTCGACTCCGCTTGCAAGCCGCGTGCAGGTCGAAGTGGTGCTCTGCGGATCGCCCGGAAAGATCATCGCTGCGAAGTTGAGGGTGTAGACCCCCAAGTCGAGCAGCGCACCACCCGCGAGTGTCGGGTTCCACATCCGCTCCATAGCGGCGTTGGGGTAGCCCAGGTTGGCTGTCACCATCTGCGGAGTGCCAATGTCGCCTCGAGCCACGATCTCGCGCATGGTTTGCGTCAGCGGCATGTAGCGCGTCCAGATCGCCTCGGCGACGAAAACATTCCTCTCTGCCGCCAGCGCCAACACCTCTTCCGCCTCGCGGGCGTTCACCGTGAATGGCTTTTCGCACAGTACTGGCTTCCCGGCACGGATGCACTTCAGCGCGTCCCCACTGTGCATCGGGTGCGGCGTGGCTATGTACACGAGTTCCACCTCAGAGTCGGCGAGCATCGCCTCGAGCGAGTCGTAGGCCCTTTCGGCGCCCCACTCGGCGGCGAACGCGTCGGCAGTCTCCTGCCGCCTCGACACCACCGCGCGGAACTTCACTCCCTCCATATCGCGGAGGGTATGGGCCATCTTGCGTGCTATCCAGCCAGTACCTATGATCCCTACACCGAATGCCATCTCAACCTACCGTTACGATGGTGCCGTCGGGGTTGTAGGTCAGTTCGGCCACTTTCATGGAGCGCAGCCATGTGCGGCCTCCGGAGGGCACGCTGTCGTGGTGGAACAGATACCACTTGCCACGGAACTCGACTATGCTGTGGTGAGTCGTCCAGCCCACCACGGGGTTGAGTATCACCCCTTTGTAGGTGAACGGCCCGTAGGGGTTGTCGCCCATGGCGTAGCACAGCAGGTGGGTGTCGCCCGTCGAGTACGAGAAGTAGTACTTGCCGTTGTATTTGTGCATCCATGACGCCTCGAAGAATCTGCGCTTCGTGTCGCCCTGTGTCAGGGGCTTGCCGTGTTCGTCGAGAATCACCAGATCGCGCGGCTCCTCGGCGAACTGAAGCATGTCGCCGCCGAGGCGCGCCACTTTTGCACACAGCGCGGGCTCGTTGTCGGCGGGAAATGCCTCCACGGCGATCGCCTTGTTGCCTCGATAGCGTTGGAGTTGTCCACCCCAGATGCCGCCGAAGTAGATGTAGTACTCGCCGTTCTCCTCGAAAACGCATGGGTCGATGCTGTAGCTTCCGCGCATCGGGTCGCCCTGTGCCACAAAGGGGCCGGCGGGCGAGTCGGCAGTCGCCACCCCGAGGTGGAAAACGTCGTTCTTATCCTTGAGCGAGAAGTACATGTAGTATTTTCCCCCTTTGCACGCCACGTCGCTGTCCCACAGTTGGCGTCCTGCCCAGGGAATGGTTTCGGTCGACAGCACCATGCCGTGGTCGGTGACGGGGCCGCCCACCTCGTCCATCGAGAAGACGTGGTAGTCGCGCATGTCGAAGTGACTGCCGTCGTCGTCCTCAGGTATGCCGCTTTCCCAGTCGTGCGAGGGGTAGATGTAGAGTTTGCCTTCGAAGACGTGGGCCGACGGGTCGGCCATGTAGTCGTCGGGCCACAGGTATTTTGCTTTAGACATATCTTTTGATGTTATGTTTGTTATCGGTTTTTAGCCATGTTTGCAATCTCCCATATGACCGGTTTGGCCTGGTACTCGCGGTCGAACAGCAGCGGGTAGTCGGTTCGTCCCGCCATCGGGTAGTTGTTTTTCCACGACGTGGCGTCGGTCACTCCCCACAGCGTCACTCTCGACACTATGTCCGACCGGTCGAGGAACAGTTTGAAGTACTCGCCCATGCGTGCGTTCCACTGGTCGCTCACCTCCTGCGACAGTGCGCGGGTAAAGGGATTCATAGCCTCGCGGTAGCCCACCGTGTCGGCAATATTGGCTCCACCGGCCCCACGGGTGGGACGCGGCAGCGCGCTCATGTCGAGCTCGGTGATCATCACCTTCACTCCGGCGGCACCGTAGGCGTCGATCGCGGCGCGGTACTCGTCGAGGGTAGGGGAGTCCATTCCTATGTGGCCCTGCATCCCCACGCCGTCGATCCTAAGTCCGCGGGCTTTCAGTTCGCCCACCAACTTGACTATGGCGTCGCGCTTTCCGGGATACCATTCGTTGTAGTCGTTATAGTAGAGTTCGGCGTCGGGATCGGCTTCGTGGGCGAACTGGAATGCCAAAGGTATGAAATCTTCGCCGATTATCCTTACGAACTTGCTCTGGCGATACGATCCGTCCTCCATGATGGCTTCGTTGACCACGTCCCACCCCTTGACGCGACCTTTGTAGCGGCCCACCACGGTGTAGATGTGGTTTTTCATGCGTTCGATGAGCACCTCGCGCGAGACATCGGCGCCGTTGGTGTCGGTGAAGAACCACGACGGAGCCTGGGAATGCCACACCAGGCAGTGGCCCGTGATCCACATGCCGTTCTTCTCGCCGTACTCCACGAAACGGTCGGCGTCGTTCCAGAAGAATTCGCCCTCGCGCGGCTGCATCGGGCCGCTCTTCATGCAGTTTTCGGGCACTATGGCGTCGAAATGGCGTTTGATAATAGCGTCGGCCTCTGCGTCGCGCTCATAGATGTTGTCGGCGTTGAGCGCCGTGCCTATGTAAAACCTGCCTGCCAACGCGTCCTTCATCGACGGGGCCTCTCCTTCGCCGGCGTTCTGTGTGCCGCCGCAACCTGCCGCCGCGATGGCCGTCAGGCCCACCAGTGCGGCTCCGAGTATGGAAAACCTTTTTTTCATGATATTATCGTTTTTTATTGTTTATTACCCATTGCCCTCTGTTCGATCTCCACATTGATGCGGTCTATGACCTCGTCTTCGAGCTCGTACTTCGAGATAACGAACATGGCCACTATCATCAGTATTGCCGGGATCACGGCCACGAGCCACAGGATGCCCTGCTCGGCAAAAGCCGACTGCGTCACGGCGTTGGTCTCGTCGAATTTCACGATTGCCAGCACGAATCCCGGCACAACCCCTCCGAGAGCCATCCCTGCCTTGAAGAATATCCCCGTCAGTGCGTTAACTATACCCGATATGCGCCGGCCCGTGGTGTGCTCGCCGTAGGATATAACCTCGGGAACCAGCGCCCACATGTAACCCGTGGCCACGAGCACGCCCGTCGATTTGACGAACTGAGCCACCAACACGAGCCACACCTGTGTCTTCAGCGCCGGGATCATCGAAATGACGTAGAGCATAGCCATGCCGAAGATAGCCACCGTCAGGAAGACATAGAACATCTGCTTCTTGCCTATCCAGCGCTTGATGGCCGGCACCATAGGCATGAAAATGAATGCCGGGATCGACCCCAGCGCCGCGAACCACGGCAGCTTGTCGGGCGCCTGCACGTTGTATATCATATAGTACGACCCGGCCGAGTTGCCGATAGCCATCATGGCGAAAGCCGTGATGAAGAAGAACGCCAGCACTCTGAGCGGCTTGTTGCGCAAAAACTCCGTCCACAGGTCGCTCACCTTCACCTGCTCGGTGTCCTTTTCGTCCATCACCACCCGCTCTTTGGTCTGCGTGTAGCAGAATATGAGCAGCGCGAGGCCCACAAGTGCGTAGATAGTCATCGTGATGAACCATGCTCCGCCCGCCTCCGAGGAGTTGATTCTGCCGTCGGGCGACAGTGTACGCACGATCACCGGAATGCCGTAGGCCACGGCCAGACCTCCCAGGTTGGCAAGGAACATTCGCGTTGAGGTGAGCTTTGTGATCTCGTCGGTCGAGCGCGTCAGCGAGGCGTTGAGCGCGCCGTAGGGAACGTTGACAAGAGTGTAGCACATCGACAGACCCACATACGTTATGTAGGCGTAGNNGTTCCAGAAACAGAGGATGGCGAATCCCGTGAGCGGTATTCCCCCCAACACCAGATAGGACCGGTACTTGCCCAACCGCGGGTTGTGTTTGTCGACCCACGCACCCACGAGCGGATCCCACACCACGTCCACAAGGCGCACAATGAGGAACATGACCGCCGCCGTGGCCGCCGGAAGACCGAACACGTTGGTGTAGAAGATCAGAAGGTATTGCGCAACCGTCTGGTAGATAAGATTTTGGGCCAGGTCACCCGATCCGAATCCAATACGCTGCAACCACGAAAGTTTATAGAATCCCTTCGCCTCGCCCGATGTTTGTGTAGTAGCACCCATATTATCGTTGTTTTATTTATATCAAAACTTCAAAAATAAACAATTTTTGCCTTGTATGGCTCCGTTTCACCCGTATATAATTCCGTTTCGTCTCTCGTTCTCGTTTCCCTTACTGTGCCCCTCCCCCCCCCCCCCC
>DBDQ01000033.1:24664-24996 GCA_002293665.1 Alistipes sp. UBA928
CGAATGTCGAGGCGGGGATGCCGTTGCGATCGCGCAGGTTGGCATCGACCGGATCGCCGGCCCAAGCGTAGCGCACATACACGGGGGCGGTCACGTCGGAGTTCCACACTTTAACCGTGTTGCCGCGCAGCACCACGGCCCGTGCGGGATGATATTTTTTGTCGGCTCCGGCGATCTCGAAACCGCCCAGCCGCAGGTTGGGGTAGATGTCGGCCCCCACGCAGCGGAAGTCAATTATGGCGGCGCCGTCCTCCACGGTCATGCTTTCGAACAGCGGGCCGCTGCCGCTCACACCCTGCTCGCCGTAGGCCACGCGGCGTGCTTCGAGGGCG
>DBDQ01000033.1:25151-25390 GCA_002293665.1 Alistipes sp. UBA928
TCGATCAGGTCGGCCATCATGTGGCGGTACTCGGCGGCGCGTCCGGCGTTCGATTCACCCTGGTACCACAGGAAGCCTTTGAGGGCGTAGTTTCTGACGGGTGCGACGACGCCGTTGTAGAGTCCCGTGGGCGAGTTGTTGGAGGGCCGGGGGGCAAAATTTCCGCGGCCCGCACCTCCTCCGCCTCTCGGAGCGGGCGGTATCTGTGCACCCACGTGGTATTTCCAGTCGCCGCTCAG
>DBDQ01000109.1:0-38832 GCA_002293665.1 Alistipes sp. UBA928
ACTTTCACCGCCGACGGAGAGACGTTCCACCGCCGCGCCGAGATGGGCGACAAACTCCCGCCAGGAGTGTAAAAATAGAACTTGAAATGACACCGAAAGAGTTTATATCGACATTCAGAGAGGCGTTCGGCGAGGCTCCGAAGTTGCCTGTGGTATTTCGTTACACGGATGCGCCGTTGCGTGTCGTGGAAAAGGTTCCGGGATGCTTTTTCAAGATTTTCGACGATGTGGGCCGTGGGCTGCCCGTAAGCCTTAACGCCGACAACATTGGTTGCGGCGGCGGAAAACTCTACACCGGTTTTGCGCCGATGGGGCCACATATTCCGCAATTCGTGTCGGTGAAAGAGCGCTACAAGCAGACTCCGGAGATGGTCGAGCAGTTTGTCGCCTCGCTCGATCTGCAACCCGCTCCCAAGGCGTGGCTGGAGTTTGTGCGCGTCGACCGGATAGAGAGCTGGGACGGGATAGAGGGAGTGCTGTTTTTCGCAACGCCAGATGTGTTGAGCGGGCTGGTTAGTTGGGCCACGTTCGACCGCGACGACGCCATCGCGACTCCGTTCGGTTCGGGATGCAGCTCGGTGGTGGCGCAGGTGGTGCGCGAGAATCGTAACGGCGGTTACCGGTCGTTTCTGGGGTTGTTCGACCCGTCCGTCCGCCCCTGGGTCGATGCGAATGAGTTGAGCCTCACGATCCCGATGTCGCGTTGGCGGACGATGCTCGCCACGATGCGCGACAGTGCGCTGTTTGCGCACGCCTGGAGCCGCGTCAGAGAGCGGATCAACGGGTGACAGACTGCCTACCACGATGGTACAATAGTTGCCCATCCTAACAGAAACTTTTAAATGGGCAAAAGTATGGAAAGATCGGATATGATCGTCGGTATCGTCATCGGCCTTGTGGCGCTCGCCGCTATCGCCGGAGTGATTTGGCTGGCATTTGTGGGCCGCGAAGCCTTACATACGGACAATAAACTTGTCAACGCAGGGCTGACCCTTTGGATCGCCGACCACCTGCTGGGCGCGATTCTCGGGATAATCATCGTCTCTGTGGTGCTGTGGGGAGTGATCGTGTACCTGATGCACTTCGGGTTCAAATAGGAACGGTTTATATATGATAATTTACCGATGCCGACTATGGACGTTGGCTCGCGGAAAATCCACTGTAAAGATTATCTTTGCGGTTGTAATTCCTCGATCAATAGTCCATGACTTAAGGCAAATCATGAATTCGTCATTTTGCGGACAGAAACAGGACGCAGACAGGCTTGTCGAGCCCTGTTGTTCGACCGGTGGGTGACAGGGCACCGGAGGAGGGATTTATGGAGAAAAATTCGACAGTACCCGAGTCACGTGATGCCACAGCAAGGAATCTCCCGTCGGGGGTGATTGACAGATTGCGAGGATGAATCCCTGTGTTTTTATATCCGGACAGGGATATGGTGCCGTCACCTGGCGAGACGGAGAATATAGCTACACCGTCATTTTTAAGCCTGTGCGAGGTGTACAGGTGTTGGCCGTCAGGGGTGAGAACGATGTCGGCGCTGCCACGACCGTGAACGGTGTCGGCTTGAATGGTTTGAAACAGGGTAATCTCCCCACCGTTGTATCGAAAAGCGATAACAGTGCCGGATAGTTCATTGATAAGATAGAGGTTTTTGCCTGTGTTATCGAAGACGAAATGGCGGGGGCCAGATCCTTCAGGGAGATCAAAGGTCTTGAGGCTACCGGTGTCTATCTGCCTGCCTGAGCGAACATCCCAACGCAGGAGTTTATCCGTCCCGAGGTCGGCTGCGAACAAATACCGTCCGTCGGGCGAAAACTTCACGCAGTGCATGTGGCTCTCCCCATTGCTATCGGATCGAACCCCGTCTTCGCCGGCCCAGGGTAACCGCAGCGTTTGTTTTAGAGGCGACAGTGCTCCGCCGCCTCTGATGCGGAAAGTCGAAATGTCGCCCCCGGCATAATTTGCAGTGACAACCAGCCGCCCATTGGTGGCGATGTTACACGGGGCCGCGCCGCTTGTTTCGACGCTGTTCACAAAGGTCAATTCGCCGGAGGCAGGATTGAATTCGAATGCATTGGCCAACGACGCCACACTGCCGTCGTTCTCGCTCACGGCGTAGACAAAACGTCCATCTTCCGACGTCGCCAGATATGACGGATTGTCGACCGGTGTCATTCCGACATATTCGATCTTCGCCGTCTCAGGGTCGAATCCGTAAACATAGATCCCTTCACTCTCTCCCCCGGTGTAGGTTCCGACCAACATCCACAGGGTATATATCAACTCTTTCATCACTTCTCGTTGACGGCTGTTGTTGATGAAAAACGAGCGTCGACACTTTCGTGGCCAAGATAGAACAGCCGGGCCGTGACTATTGCGGCGTCACATTTCACCGGTTCCGTCCAAAGAGTGGAGTGGTGGGTCGGAATCGAACCGTCAACAGTATACCGGATCTCGGCTCCGCGGATCGGGGAGTTGGTGTAGAGCATTCCGCCCTCGATGAAGATACCCGGAGGCGGCAGGCGAAGGTCTAACCCGCGAACCGCCAACCACGGCATTTCGCGCTGCGTAACGATGGTGTTGAAACGCGCGTAGTCGGCAAGAAATGCCTCATCGTCGCTCCATTCGGGCGATGCGTTCCAGGCGCGCTCAACCAAACCGAGCATCTTTGGGAAAAGCATATAGGCAACGTGGTCGAAATTGCGGATGGTTTCGCTCCATAACTGCCCCTGCAAACCGAGTATGTTTTTCGCACCCTCTTCCGTAAGGAGGGTAAGCCCTTCGCCCGCAGCAGTGTTATCGACCCGGCGTCCGGAATTGTCCCGCCACTGTGAGGCGTAGATTCTCCAGGGTTGCATCGAGAAGGCGCGCTGGTCGTCGACCCAACCACCCCAACCCAAACCCCTTTCGTCGGGATGGCTACTTGCCGCAAGGTCGAAGTAGAAATTACCGACGTTGCTCAACACCACCGGATATCCGAGGTTTGCAAGGCGATATGGGGTTTCGGCCTGAGGGCCGTTGGTGCTCCAGCAGTTGACGTAGGCCAGGTTGCCGCGTACAGCCGCACGGAAGGCGTCGCTGCGACCCTCCACAAGCTCCTGCCAACCGGACATCTTCACTCCGCGTGCTTTCAGTAGTTCGTTGACGCGCAGGATGTAGTATTCGCCCAGGGCCGTCGCGTCTGGAATGTTGTTTTCAGCCATGAATTTTTTTGCTATCGGCGAGCCTGTCCACGAACCGTGCGGAACTTCGTCGCCGCCGATATGAACCACGTCGAACGGAACCCCCGCCTCGGCGTACATTGCGGCTATCTCGTCGATTACCTTCTCCATGAACCGATAGGTCGAGGGGAGGGCGACGTTCATCACGTTGTCTCCGAAGTTTTGGGCCGAATTGTAGACCGAGCGGTCGTCGAAATCGTCGAGCAGGAACTCGTTTGCCTTGGCAGGATCGGTGTCGATGTATTTGTGGTAGCGCACGTTCATGGCTACGCGTGCTGCGCGTGCGTGGCCGGGCGATTCTATCTCGGTGATCACTTTTATATGGCGGCGCGCGGCATACCGGAGCAGTTCGATGAACTCGTTACGCGTCAGATAGCCGCTTCCGGTACCTTTCGCGGGGTCGTAGCCGCCGTTGTAGGCAGGCACCAGCATGTCGCTCTCGTCGGGAGTGTAGCCGCGGCGCGCACCTGCTTCAGTAAGTTCGGGCAGGCCGGGAATTTCGAGCCTCCACCCCTCGTCATCGGAGAAGTGCCAGTGGAGTACGTTGAGTTTGTACGACGCGAACAGATCGACCAGTTTCAACACATTCTCGCGCGAGGTGTAGTTGCGCGAGATGTCGAGGTGCTGGCCGCGGAAAGCGAAGTCGGGCCAGTCGGTGATGACCACGTCGGGGAGCGTCGTGGGCAGCGTGCGGTTCTTGAGGATGTTCAGCAACGTTTGCGCTCCATAGAAAGCACCCGCGGCGTCGGCGGCGGTGATGGTCACGGTTCCTTTCTTAATTTCAAGTGTGTAAGCCTCCGCAGATCCATTGGTGCCGGCGAGCATGGAAACCCGGACGAACTTCACGCGTGTTGCACCAGATTTAGACATTGTAGCGCCGTGGCCGGAAGTCAGTTTTTCGGAGAGGAAGCCGGCTTCGGAGGCAAATTCTTCCGGGAATTTCAGAAACACATTCTTTCTCAATGTGGTGGACCTCTTTCCCGTTTCAATTATTTTCGGCGTGGGCATGATGTCGATCTCTCTAAGGGCCCATTTGCCTGCGTCGAGATTGCGTTCATATAGCGTCTCGCCGTTGTTTGGAACCGGAACAGGCGTGAAATTGACCTCGACGGCGCGTTTGCTACCGTCGGCCGCCACTATGAACATACCCTGAGGAACGTCGAAATTCTTGGTGAACCGGTCGGAGTCGGAAAGAGGAATCTCCAGCGCCTTTCCCGGTGCCAGAGGACGATAGTGTTCGGTGGCGTAGATCTTCACAAGGTCGCCGTTGGAAACGACACGCACGGGCGAGTCCGTCGGGCGCTCCATGCGGCTGCCAGGGCCGTTGTACCATATCTGCCAACCGCCT
This sequence comes from Alistipes sp. UBA928, assembly GCA_002293665.1. Classification (GTDB taxonomy): domain Bacteria; phylum Bacteroidota; class Bacteroidia; order Bacteroidales; family Rikenellaceae; genus UBA940. The sequence goes on from DBDQ01000109.1 coordinate 4,573, forward strand.
GCCAACTCTTCGTCCGAAATGTTGGTGATCGTGAGCGTGCGCGGTGTCCAGATTGCGGTGACCGTGGGGCGCTTTTCCGGGTACATGCCAAAGAAAATAGTTCGGCTCAGGGTCAGTGCGTCGTCGTCACCGTCGAAAGCCCAATACATGACGCCGCGCATACCGCGTGTCTTTATATATTCGGTTTTGATGGCCAGCGACTGCTCGTCATCATATCCGGCGACCATCGCTCCCGTTGCCGGATCGACCAGATAGGGAGCCTGTGCTGTCTCGTCCCAACGGCGCTCGTAACCGTCGAGTGAGACAAGACGCCGGTAATTGGTGAAGCCACGCAGCGCTTCGGTTCCGCGTCCGTAGAACGGCACGCCCATAACCAACTTGGAAAGGGGAACCCCGGCTTCCAGATGGCTGTCGGTCGCCTCGTGTGTGGTGATGCCGGGCGAGCGTTCCGAACGGTAGAGGCCCGAGTGGTGTCTGGTGCCGCTGTTGTCCATGTCGTAGGTCATCATGTTGACAAGGTCGATGTAGGGGTCGATCCCCCGAAAATCTATGTAATCGAGGCCGGCATTGGCTACGGTAGCGAGGGTCAACAGTTTGCCGGGCCCTATCGCACTGCGGATGTCGCGCATCAACAGCGTAAAGTTGGCCCGGTCATCGGGTGAGGCCGAAATGCCCGCGGCATCGGAAGTGGGATACTCCCAGTCGATGTCGATGCCGTCGATGCCGAACTCGTCGACCACGCGACGGCAGTCGGCGGCAAAGGCCGTGCGAAACTTCTCGTCGGCAGCCATCTCGCTGAAACGGTCTGCGCCCCAGCCTCCGACCGACAGAAGTATTTTCAGATCGGGATTTTGTTCCTTTAGCGTTATGATCTTGTGGAGCCGTTCGGGATTAGAGACTTCAATTCCGTCGAAAGTCTCTTTGACACCTCCGAAGGCGTAGTTGATATGGGTCAGCAGCGACGGGTCGGGCAGAGGTTCAGTCCACGAGGTTACGTAGCCCAACACCACCGGTGGTGCACTTTCCTGCGCCGAGGAGATAGACGGCAACAGTATCGTTGCAATCATAATGGTTAAAAATTTGTTTTTCATAATATAAATAGTTTGCTTGAATTAGACATGTGCAGGAATGAAAGCTATTTCGCCACATTTCGTACACGCGAGCCGACGAGTGCATAGTAGAGCATGAACAACTCTCCGAAGATCACCAGCAGCCACGACCAGCGCCAACCTCCGAGTCCATCGGCCAAAACACCCTGCACCAGTGGCAGGATGGCACCTCCGACGACGCCTATCATGAAGACCCCGGAGGCGACAGAGGTGTATTTTCCGAGATCGGTGACCGCCAGCGTGAAGATAGCCCCCCACATGATCGAATGGAACAGGCCCACCGCTACAAGAAGCCACGGATTGTCGAAAAAGATGGCCGAAAGTGCGAGAACGGTCGCCGCGCCCGTCGTCACGACGAGTTGCGTACGCGGCCTTACCGTGCAAAGCGAACTTCCGACAAGCCGTCCTATTAGCATGCCTCCCCAGTAGAGGGTGGCCATTAGGGCAGGAATCGCGAAATTGATCCCGAACAGGGTGAGGGAGTCGTTGCCCAGAAACGAGAAGGGCCCGCGAACAGTCTCCTGCTCGATGGCCCACAGGTTGATATTGGCCCCTATGCAGACCTCCACCCCGACATAAAAGAAGATGGCGACAACGCCGAGGGTCAGGTGGCGGAACGACCAAACGCTGCGTTCGAGTTTCTCGCCTGCCTCCGCCTTAGTACCTTCGATGTCGGGCAGCGACAGACGGAAAAGCATCACCACCACGATTGCCATGATGGCAGCAAGCGCGAGGAACGGTATTTGCAACTGACTGACCTGAACATTCTCCATCGCGACCCCGCCGAAGACGATACCCGTTACGAAAAACGGTGCGATAGTGGTGCCGATAGAGTTGGCCGACCCGCCGATAGCGAGTCGCTGGATGGGCTGGGTGCCACGAACCGAACAGGCCGTCAGATAAGGGTTTATCACAACCTGAAGTATGGTTGCCGAGGCTCCGACGACAAAAGATCCCAAAAGAAAGATAAGAAACCCCACCGGAACGGTGATAGAGCCCGTTGTTATCGCGGCGCCGGGAAACTTAACCGTGAACCACGACGAGAGAAAAAACAGCGCCAGTCCACCGATCATAACGAACAGAGAACGGACGAGCGTCCCCTTGTATCCGTAGCGTGCCGTCCAACGAGACCCGATCCCGCCGCAAAGAGGATAGGCAAGAAACCACGAGAAGGTGATGAGTGTGGCGAAAGTGTTCTTCCACTCGCCCACGCCTTCAAGGAATGCTGAACGAAGTGGCCCCTGAAACTGAGTGTTGGCTGTGGTCAGGAAACCGACGATGAAGAAAAGAAACACCATCGCGAGGAACGGGCCCATGTAATTTGTCTGTTTCGTTTCGATCTTGCTCATAGTCATGTTATGTTAGTTGGGTTAGAAGGGAGGCCGAGGCCTTATCCAAAATAAATTCGCAATCGGGATGCAACTGAAGTATCGAGCCGGGAACGTCGGGTGTGACGGGACCCTCGAGAATCTGTTTCACTATGGCCGCTTTGCTCGCTCCCTTGGCTACCAAAACGATACGGCGCGAGTGCATGATGCTTTTGAGACCGAGGGTGATTCCGCCGAGTTCTTTGTCGGGCGGCGTGCCGGTTTCGCGGCGAATGCGGGTCTCGAGTTCGGAATCCATGCGCGAATGCCATGCCGTGCTCCCGAACGGGGTGCCGGGTTGGTTGAAGCCGAGGTGGCCGTTTGTACCCAGACCGAGAATTTGCAGATCGACCCCGCCTCTGGCAGCAAGCGCGGCCTCAAAATCGCGACACTCACGCTCAAAATCGTCCGATGTGGTAGGGGGCATGATGAAGTTCTCGAGAGCGATACCCAGCGTGTCCACAATCTCTGTACGCAGCATTGTGTAGCACGCTCCGGCGTAGTCGCGAGGCACGCCCGTCACCTCGTCCACCCCGAAGATGGTTACGTTAGCCACGTCGAACGGGTGTGCGCTGTGGATGTCACAGATCGCAGCGTGCATACCTGCCGTGGTGCGGCCTGTCGAGAGACCCACTACCGTACTCGGATTATTTAGGATTTCGCCCACCACCCTCCAGGCGGCAAGGTTGTCGAATGCGGCTTCGTCGGCCGCAATGGTGATCTTTGGTTTCATAATATTACTTGGGATTTGAGATTGTTCATGGCAACGGCACCGGCGCCCAGAAGGCCTGTCATGTCGGCGTCAAGACGGGTGAGGCGTACTCCTCCGGTGACAAAACGTACTGTGGTGGGGTTGAGTTTTGCCGTCATTTTTTCAAATATATAGCCGTCGGAGAGTATGCCTCCGCCCAGTACCACCGTCTCGGGATCGGTCACTCTCACCAGATTCATTACAAGATTGGCCAGTGCCTCCGAAGCATTCTCGACCAATTCGACGCAGAGCGCGTCTCCCTCGCGGCTGAGTGCGAAAATATCGCGCACGTCGACCCTTGCGGGTTCGGCGGGAATGGAGAGTTGCGTAGTACGGGTGGGTGACAGCAGGCGGGCGCAACGGTCGAAACCGATGCCCGAGGCGATCAATTCGACACACTCGGCGCGGCCGCAACCACACGTTACACCGACATTGACGCCTACACGGGTGTGGCCCACCTCGCCTGCGTTGAAATGGCCGCCCCGGATTATCTGTCCGCTAACCACGCAGGCGGCGGCAATGCCGGTTCCGACGTTGATGTATATGAAGTTGTCGGCCTGTGAAAGCTCGAATCGGGCCACGGCCTGGGCGGCGCTTTTGACGTCGTTGTCGATGAAGACCGGCAGGCCGAAACGGGTCGTCAGTTCGGAGGCCAAAGGGGTAGGGACAGAGCGACCGGGGTCGATCTGCAACCACACTCCGCCTACAGGGTCGACACGACCCACAAGACCAACCCCGATGGCAGACGGAGAGGTCTCTTCGAAGCCGACGGTGGCAATGTAGTCGTCGAGCGAGTCGACGATCAAAGCGGATGCGGCAATCTGGTCGAGACGGCCCGAATCGTATCGTTTGTGACGGAGTATATTCCCCGCTTCGTCGATCTGGCCGATCAGCAGTTTGGTACCTCCGAGGTCTAATGCGAGACAAGTTTTCATTTATTTGTATTTGTTTGAAATTTACGATTAAAGCGTGAATATATATATTTTTATTACCTTTCGCCGGTCAAATCTAATTTATTTAAGTTATTTTGTCCTGTTATGAAGCAAATAATGGCCAGTCTGACATTCTGTTATGTCGTTTTTTGTTTAAGCGGCACGACACATGCTCAAACCTCGCTTGCGACCGATCCCGCACTTGAGCGTGACATTATAGCCACCGGACTTGTCCACAGCCCGCTCCCGCTCGACGCGTCCCGTTCGTTTGAAGCTACGGGCCGGACGAAAAAAGTGGTGAACAGCGAGGCCGTTGCCAGCGCTGCCGACTTCGCTAATTGGAGTCACAGCGGTCTCGGGGTCGTCGAACGGTCGTTCGACAAAACGCCCGGCTGGAATCTCCTGTTGACATTGCCGGCTTCCACGGGTCAAAGAGCCCAGGGCCCGCCTGATGATCCCGACTACGCTACTTATGGCAACGGCGGTGCGATGCTGCGACTCGCGCCCGATGAGGCCGACTGGAGCGGTTTTAACCGTGTCGCATTCCGCGTACTGCCCGAATGCGAAGTGACAGGTGCTGTTAATCTCAATCTCACAATCGGAGGCGTCTCCCACCTTGTCAACCTCACCAATCGCAAATGGAACGACTGTTTTTTCGACATTGAGGGGCTTGACCGCAATCACATCGAAATCATAGGCTTCAGTTGCACCATTAGAGGAGGAGATTCGCCAGGCGGCGAACTGCGTTTCCACATCGACGGCCTCGAGCGCCAACTCGTCGAGGATCTCGACCCTGAGAGCGGTTGGGCGCCCGCCTCTGGCAAGATCATCCACTCCACAAGCGGATACCGCATCGGCGGCCCCAAAACAGCCATCATTACCGCCGCAAATCATGGCGGGCGATTTTCGCTCGTCGATGACGCCACCGGACGAACCATAATTGAAGGTGCCGTCGAGAAAGTCGCTACAACTATCGGTGAGTTCGTCACTGCCGACTTCACGTCGCTGAATGTTCCAGGCCGGTATCGTTTGCACGTCGGCGGCGTCGAGACCCCGCCGTTCGAGATCGGGCCCGACGTATGGACGAACTCGCTGTGGCGGGTGTTGAGTTTCATATTCAGCCAAAGATGCGGCCATCCCGTCCCCGGTATCCACGGTGTCTGTCACACCGACCTTTTTTCGATGCACAACGGGCAGCGAATATCTTACGCCGGAGGTTGGCACGACGCGGGCGACCTGTCGCAGCAAACCCTCCAGACGGGCGACGTCTATTTCTCGCTGCTCGAAGCCTCCGCGAAACTCAAAGAGAGCAACCCAATGCTTGCTGCCAGGCTTCTCGAAGAGGCCGAATGGGGCCTTGAATTCACCCTGCGCCAAAGGTATGGCGACGGTTACCGCGCGTCGAGCGTGGGCCTGCTGATATGGCTCGACGGAGTGATCGATTCGTTCGACGACATCAATTCGGTGCGTGTACAGAATCTCGCCTTCGACAACTTTCTCCACTCTGCATATGAAGCATACGCCGCCATGACCATAGACCGCGACCCGAGGTTGCAGGAGCGCCTGACCCATGTCGCTAAGGCGGATTTCGATTTCGCAATGGAGCGCCACCGCGAAGTTGGCTATGGTGAGTTCATTCATTTTTACGAACACAGCTACAACACCTCCGAGAGTCAATACATGGCCACCATATCGTGGGCCGCGAGTATGCTTTACAAGCTTACGGGCGAGCAACGGTACGCCGACATTGCCGCCGAATACATCCGCTACACGCTCGACTGCCAGCGCACCGAGCCCCTCGGCGACAAGGCGGGTACGCGCGGTTTTTTCTATCGCGATACGACGCGCCGGTCGATAGTCCACTACATCCACCAGTCGCGCGAACAGGTATACATGCAGGCGCTTACGTTGTTGTGTGAAACCCAACCGAACCATGTCGACCATGCCAGGTGGGAGGGTGCGATCCGCCTCTACGGCGACTACCTCAAAGGCCTCATGCGCTACACAGCCCCCTACGGAATGCTTCCAAGCGGGGTGTATCACGTGAATGAACCTGCCGACGAACAGGGCTTTTCCCGGCTGCACCTGTGGCCTCCTGCCAACGCCGTCGAGCTTTACGGGGAGCAGGTTCGCTCCGGCATTAGATTGGACGACGAACACTACGTGAGGCGTTTTCCCGTGTGGTTCAGTATCTTCAACGGCAACACGGCCGTCCATCTTTCGATGGGTAAAGCCGCTGCCATCTGTGGTAATTTTTTGGGAGACAAAGAGCTTCTCGACATCGGCCTCGAACAGATGTATTGGACCGTCGGCAAGAATCCTTTCGGGCAGTCGCTCATATACGGCGAGGGATACAACTACCCCTCTATGGACAGTTTTTCGTCGGGTGAGATGACCGGCGAAATGCCCGTCGGCATTCGTTCGCTCGGCAACGACGACGTGCCGTACTGGCCTCGTGCCGTGAACGCCTGCTACAAGGAGGTGTGGGTCACCTCTGCCGGGAAATGGCTCTCGTTGGCCGCTGAATATGAATAATCCTTTCACAATATCCAATGAAAAAACTCTTTATCGTTTTAGCTCTCGCCGTTGCCACGGGGTGCACGGCGAAGGATCCTTACAAAGTTTTGGTGCTCACCGAACGCGGTGGCCAACATGGTCCCTTTACCGATGCCGGCATCGAGTGGCTCGAAGAGCAACAGTCCCTCCTCGGTTTCGAGATCGTCGAGATCAACGACACCCGTAACATTGATGAGGCTTTTCTGAGTCAATTCCGCCTCGTCATCCAACTCGACTATCCGCCTTACACCTGGACACCTGAAGCCGAGCGTGCTTTCGTCGATTATATCGACAACGGTCGCGGCGGCTGGGTGGGATTCCATCACGCCACGCTGCTTGGCGAGTTCGACGGTTATCCCATGTGGGAGTGGTTCTCCGACTTCATGGGCGATATCCGCTTCCAAAATTACATCGCCGCGCTGGCTGACGGAGAGGTTAGTGTCGAAGCCGCCGACCATCCCGTGATGCGGGGCGTTCCCTCGGTATTCGTGATTCCCGATGACGAGTGGTACACCTTCGACAGGAGCCCGAGACCCAATGTGCAGGTGTTGGCAAGTGTCGACGAGGATAGTTACGAGCCCGCCTCCGATATAAAAATGGGAGACCATCCGGTGGTATGGGCGAATCCTTCCAAAAAAGCGCGTAACGTCTACTTCCTTATGGGCCACACGCCCGCCCTGTTCGAAAACGAGGCGTTCACCACGATGTTCACCAACGCCATCCTTTGGGGGGCGGGAGAATAGTCCGCCGCCGCCGTCGGGAGCGCGGGATTACGGCCTTTTAAAGAGCGCGTCGATATATCCGCGGTTGATCCGCGTGTTCTCCTGCCGGTAGTTTTCGGCCAGTGTTTGCAGTGCGGCCCATGCCTCGTCGGGTGTGGGCCGCGGTGCGTTACCCCTCCAGTAGTCGATAAGGCGCAGCCACCCTGCTCCGGGAGTTACCTCCATCGGCGTACGCTCGCCCATTCGCTTGAAAGTCCACCAGCACCAGCCTATGTCGTTGCCCTCCAGCAGATCGACCGCTTCGGTGAACCATTCGTTCGTGTTCTCACCCGACTCCGACATCCAAAGCGGGGCGTTCTGCTCCGAGCGGTTTTTAAGCGCTGTGGCCAGTGTCTCCTGTGTGTTAGGGATCCAGTAGCGGTGGAAACTGATCGCGGTGTTGTCGTCCCAGTCGAGGGGCCACACTCCGTTGTAGTTGTTGCCCCAGCCGTTTCCCTCGATGATTATCATGTGGTTGGTGTCGATCTCGCGTATAGCTTTTGTAGCTTTCACCAGAAAATCGCGCAGGGGGGCGTTGTTCGGTTCGGCCGTGCCGTTAGGGTCGCCCTCGGGATCGGTGAAGCCCCAGTTGGGCTCGTTGACCAGGTCGTAGCCACCGATCCACTCCTCGTCTTTATACCGCTCGGCGAGTTTTTTCCACAGGGCTATGGCTTTGTCCGTGTTGCGCTCGTCCTGCCAAAATTTCACGGGCGAAGCATCCGATATGGCAACGTCGTTGCCCTGGCCTCCGGGAGCGGCGTGAAGGTCGAGGAAGAGGTAGATCTTGTTGGCCGCGCACCACTCCAAAAGCCTGTCGGTTAGCGCGAAACCCTCCTCGAGCCAGGTGTGCTCGCCCGCCACGGGTTCCTTCTCGATCGGCAGCGTGTAGCTGTTGTAGTGCATCGCCATGCGCACATGGTTGAAACCCCAGGCGGCGAGCGAGTCGATGTCGCGTTTCTGAACGCCGTTTTGCCACCACGCACGGTAGAATTCGGCCGTACGCGTTTCGCCCACCAAAGCCACAAGGCTGTCCCTCAGCTGCGATTGCGTGCGCACCACGCCCGACAAGCCCAGCATATATGGCTCCTGCAAAACCCAGCCGCCGAGCCCCATGCCGCGAAGCATCACCTCGCCGCCGTCGTTGACGATCTTCTGCCCTTCGGCTCTTAAAAAAATCTTCTGCGGCTTGCATCCCGCGACAAGTGCAAGTGCGGCCAATGCAATGATTACTATAGATCTCTTCATAAAAGTTGAGATATTATATTTAGGGAAGTCGGTTATTCGAGAGTGAAACCGGTCTCAAGTCCTTTAGCGCTGTCGGGGCCGACCCACAGGCGGAATTCACCCGGTTCGGCGTGCCGAACCATGTCCAGGCCGTAGAACGCCAACTGGTCGGTCGTGAGGGTGAAATTAACCTCGGTCGATGCGCCTGCCGCAAGGGTGACGCGCTTGAAATCTTTCAGCTCTTTGACGGGGCGGGTGAGCGATCCCGCAACGTCGCGGATGTATAGTTGTACCACTTCGGTAGCCTGGCGCTTTCCGGTGTTGGTAAGGGTTGCCGTCACTTCGAGAGAACCGTTCATGGCGATCTTCTCGCTACTCAAAGCAAGGTTCGAGTATTCGAAGGTGGTGTAGGTCAAGCCGTAACCAAACGGGAAAAGAGACTCGACGCCGGCGTCGAGATAATAACTCGTGTTGCCGAGCGAGGTCTGGCCCGCCTCCCGTGGGATGTCGTCGATCATGGTTTCGGTGCCTTGGAATGGACGACCGGTGTTGTTGTGGTTGTAATAAATGGGGATCTGCCCGACCTCTTTTGCGAAGGTCATGGGCAGGCGGCCACTCGGCGAAACCGCACCGAACAGCAGGTCGACAAGCGCCGGACCGCCCATCGTTCCCGGATGGAAACTGTACAGCATCGCATCTGCGGCAGCAAGTTCATCGCCGACAGTAAGCGGACGTCCCGCCATCACTACGATCACTAACGGCTTGCTTGTTTTCGCGAGCTGTGCGATAAGTTCTTTTTGAGCACCCTGCAACTCCGGGTTTGCCAGCGAATGGGCCTCACCCGACAGGATCGACTCCTCGCCCACAAAAGCTACGACTACGTCGGCCCGGCGTGCGGCGGCAACTGCACTGGCAATGCCCGCCGTGGAGCGGTCGCGGCTGTACTCGACGCCGCTTTCGTGAATGATGTTGATCTGCCCGTTGTAAGCGTCGCGCAGCGCGGCTAAAGGCGTTATGGTGCGGTCTTTCTTCCCGTCGAAGATCCAGGTGCCTAATTGGTCGTGCGGCGCATCGGCCATCGGGCCCACCACCGCCAGAGAGCGTATGCCCTCGAGCGGCAACACACCGTTGTTCTTGAGCAACACCGCCGATTGGGTTGCCGTCTCGCGCGCAGCTTCGAGATGCTCGGGCGCATAGAGGGGCGAAGGAGTGGAAGTGTCGGTGTAGGGGTTGTCGAAAAGTCCCAAACGGAACTTCAGGCGCAGGATGTTGCGCACAGAGTTGTCGATGTACTCTTGCGAAATCTTACCCTCTTTAATGAGTTCGGGCAGGAATTCGAGGTACGATCCGCTCACCATTTCCATATCTACCCCTGCGTTGGCGGCCTTCATGGCGGCCTCTTTAGGATCGGCGGCGAAACCGTGGGCTATCATCTCGGTGACCGAGGCCCAGTCCGATACCACCATCCCGTCCCAGCCCCATTCGTCGCGAAGCATGTCGCGCACCAAAGCTTTATTGCCCGTGCCGGGGATGCCGTCGTTCTCGTTGAACGATGTCATCAGGGTGGCCGCCCCCGCGTCGATTGCAGCCTTGAATGGAACGAGGTATACGTTGCGCATCAGGTGCGGCGGAACGTTGGTCGAATTGTAGTCGCGTCCCCCTTCGGCGGCGCCGTAAGCTACGAAGTGCTTGACGCAGGCTGCGATCGAGCCGGGATCGGCGAGCGAGGAGCCCTGATAGCCCCGCACCATGGCGCTACCCATGGCCGCACCCAGAACGGGGTCTTCACCGAATCCTTCGGCAAGTCGTCCCCAACGCTGGTCGCGCGAGATGTCGAGCATGGGTGCGAATGTCCAGTGAACACCCGCCGAGCGCGCCTCGCGTGCGGCAATGGCGGCGCCTTGTTCGATCAATTCTGGATTAAAAGTGGCAGCCTGGCCGATGGGGATCGGGAAGATAGTGCGAAATCCGTGGATAACGTCGCGCCCAACGACGAGCGGAATGCCGAGGCGGCTCTCCTCGACGGCCACCCTTTGCAGTTCGTTGAGAGCTTCGGGGTCGACTATATTCAGCAGCGAGCCGACCCGCCCGATCCGGATCTGTTGGGCAAGGTCGGCGCCGGCCGAGACATCGTAACTGAGTTGATTCATCTGGCCGATCTTCTCTTCGAGGGTCATTTGTGCCAGAAGCGCGTCGATCCTGGTTTCGATTTCGGATCCGGTCTGTGCACACGCGGCAAATAGAATAACAGTCGACAGAGATAAAAGTTTGATTAGTTGTTTAGGGTTCATATTATCAACGTTAATGTGTATTTTACACTTAGATTGTCGATGCAAAGGTAGATAAATAAATATTTAATGCAAATAGGTAGCATAAAAATGTTGTAAATCAATATTTTATCAGTTGCATGCGAGGTCAATGTGTAAAAAACACATTAATAATTTGGTTATATAAAAAACATCGCATACATTTGCCCCGAAGTATACTAACCGTCAAATGCATGAAAAGTTCAACACCCATAACGGAAACTCTTCGACACATATCAGTGGATGGTGTCGTTCTTGGCTATGGCGACGGCAAGCTGAAAGTGTTGTTGCGACGCGAATCCATAGAGCACGACGGAAAGGTCACCATCGAGTGGAAACTTCCCGGGCATCATATCCGCTCGAATGAAACCGTTGAGGAGACGGCCATCCGCACTCTGTACGAACAGACGGGTATGCGGAATATATTCCTCAAGCAGTTTCATGTCTTCAGTTCGCTCGACCGTTTGCATCGGCGCGAATTCGATTTTGCCTGGATAAGGAAGCACGGTGTCGGAGAATGGAGGGTTATCACCGTCGGGTTTTATGCACTGGTGAATTTGAAAAACATCAGTCTTGCCGACATGTCGCCCGAGGCGGAATGGAGGGAGATCTCCGGGATCGGCGAATTGATCTTCGACCACCGTGAGATACTCGATGCCGCTCTCGAAAAAATTCGTCACGACCTCTATCTTGAACCTGTGTTGTTTGAGCTGCTGCCCGATAAATTTACCCTTACGGATTTGCAGAATATCTATGAACTTATCATGGGTCGTTCAGTCGACAAGCGTAATTTCCGCCGTAAAGCGATTTCAAAAGCGTATATCGTGCCGTTGGCCGAACGTCAAACGGGCGTTGCTCACAGAGCTGCAGGATACTACATGTTCAACCGAAAAATATTTGACAAGGAGATGCAAGAAGATTAACGATGAAGCCTCGTGCCGGCGCATAAAATTTTGTAATAACCTAGAACTAATCTGGTCGTCTTTAATTTTTGTATCTTTTTTGATATCAGGATAATATAACCTCAATCCTAACCTTAATCATGAAAAGAATGTATACATATCTGTCTGTATTTTTATTAGTAGCAGCGTCGTTCGCGTGCGGCGACAAAACACCCGAAGTCAAACAGATCGATCCTCCCGTCTGGCAGGAGAAACCCGAGGAGGTTTTATCCGACAAGGTAGTCGTTGCTTATGTCACGTCGTGGAGTACCGTCATGCCCGATCCTCAATACATGACCCATATCAATTATGCGTTCGGCCACGTGTCGGAGTCGTTCGACGGAGTGGGCATAGCAAACGAATCGCGCCTGCGGAGCATAGTGAAGATGCTCAAAGACAAACAGGCGACGACGAAAATTCTTCTTTCGATAGGCGGTTGGGGGAGCGGACGTTTCAGCGAAATGGCTGCCGATGAAAAACTGCGCGAATCCTTCGCTGTCGATTGTATGCGGGTTATCGAAGAGTATGGTCTCGACGGTGTCGACATCGACTGGGAATACCCGACCAATAACGTGGCGGGAATTTCTGCTTCGCCCGACGACACAAAGAACTTTACGCTTATGATGAGTGACATCCGTGCCGCTATCGGCAAGGACAAACTGCTTACCCTTGCCACAGCCGCCAGTGCCGACTATATCGACTTTCGCGGGATAGAGCCCTATATCGACTTTGTGAACATCATGTCCTACGATATGGGTAATCCTCCCAAACACCATGCGGCGCTATACAATTCGCCCAATGCGGGTTACATCACAGCCGACGCGGCGGTGAAAGCTCATCTGGCCGCAGGTGTCCCTGCCCAAAAACTGACTATGGGACTGCCTTTCTACGGTCGTGGACTCGAATCCATGGGCGGTTTCGTGAACTACAAGGACATGGCGTCGGTGACGGGCTATACCGAAAAGTGGGATGACGTCGCGAAGGTGCCCTATCTGGCCGACGGGAGCGGAAAACTCGTTCTGGGATATGAAGATCCACGGTCATTGAGGATCAAATGCCAATACATTAAAGATAACGGCCTTTTGGGAGGAATGTACTGGGATTACGACGGTGACAATGCCGCCGGCGATCTCCGTCGTACCGTCTACGAAGGTTTGATGTTGGTAACCGAGTAATTCACCTAAAAACTAAATAATGGCTAATGACAGAAACAACCAGTAACCCGCTGATTAGAAGTTAACCTAATTAATTTTATGAAAGAGTATGATAAAAAGTAGACGATGTTTATTTTTCTTGTGCGTAATGGCATTCATGAGCCTTATGCCGGGAATAATTAATGCGCAGAATCTCCGTGTCGGGGGTACTGTGACTGGTGAACGGAATGAGGCACTTGTCGGTGTAACCGTAGTGGTGAAAGGCACCAATATCGGGTCGATCACCGATGCCGACGGACGCTATGCCCTGACAAATGTTCCGCAGGGCAGCACTCTGGTATTCACCTATTTCGGCTACCTTACCCAAGAGGTCGAGGTAACAGGTTCCGTGGTCAATGCCACCTTACAGGCCGACAGCCAGATGCTCGAAGAGGTGGTGGTGATTGGCTACGGCCAGCAGAGAAAAGTAACTCTGACCGGTGCTGTTTCCAACGTGGGCGGTAGTGAACTTTTAAAATCACCTGTCTCCAATCTCGGTAACGCTTTGGCCGGAAGGCTGCCGGGCGTGTCGTCGGTTCAGTATTCGGGTATGCCCGGAGCCGATACACCCACTATCCGTGTGCGCGGGGTGGGTTCGCTCAACAGCGCCGACCCCCTTGTGTTGGTCGACGGGGTGGAGCGCGATTTCATGCAGATTGACCCCAATGAAATTGCCGACATCAGTATCCTCAAAGATGCTTCGGCGACCGCCGTATTCGGTGTGCGCGGCGCCAACGGTGTGATCCTTGTCACCACAAAGCGTGGCCAGGACGGAAAGGCATCGGTGTCATTCAGCGCTCAGGGAGGTATCCAGACCATCACGAAATTTATCGAGACGGTCGGCGCTTATCAGTACGCCACGGCTTACAACAACGCGCAGTTGGGCGACGGGATCGATCCCTCTCAATTGAGGTTTTCGGAAACTGCGGTTCAGCACTTCAGAGACGGCGATCAGCCGATACTCTATCCCAACACGAACTGGCTCGATTACGTCATGAAACCGCACGCATGGCAGAGCCAGTACAACATCAATGTATCGGGCGGAAATGACAGGGCGAGATATTTCGTGTCGCTCGGTGCACTGGATCAGGATGGTCTGTTCCAGACATTTGACTCCGACCCCGAGGGCAACTTCAAATACCGCCGCTATAACTATCGCGCCAACATCGACCTGAATCTGTCCAAACGCAGCCAGTTGGCCGTCAATATCGGTGGTCGCATAGAAAATCGCAACGAGATTGGAGAAGGAGAATCCAACCTGTTCCGTTATCTTCAGGAGGCTGTCCCGATGGCCGGTTACGGTATCGACGACCAAGGACGCCGCATCGTTTCCGATCCGCTGCTGGTGGGGCCCATAGGCAATGACGGGTTGACGCGTTTCTACAATCTGGGCTACAAAAAGAGAAGTAACAACGTCCTTAACCTCGACCTTCAGTACAAACTCGACATGGGCTTCCTTACCGAAGGTCTGAGTTTCTCGGTCAAAGGCTCTTACAACTCCGACTACACTGCCGAGAAGTTTCGCCAGAACAGTCACGGCGACGATGGCGGTATCGTGAAGTATATGGCCACAAACGTCGGAACCCTCGAGAACCCCGTGGTCGCCTTGAAAAGACAGGGTGCCGATCCAACCAGACCTTACAGAGAATACAGATTGGGCGGCCGCAACTGGTACGCCGAAACGAGTTTCAACTACGCCCGCAAGTTCGGCAAGCACAACGTCGGCGGCCTCTTGCTCTACAACCAGTCGAAGAGATACTATCCCAAAAATTTTAAAGACATACCCACGGGATATGTTGGCATGGTGGGCCGCGTTACCTACGACTACGATACCCGCTATCTGATAGACATGAACTTAGGCTACAACGGCTCGGAAAACTTTGCTCCGGGCAAACGCTACGGCCTGTTCCCGTCGGCTTCGCTCGGTTGGATTCCGTCGAGCGAAAAGTTTTGGGAACCGGTCAAGAATATTGTCAACTACATGAAACTGCGTGTTTCGGTCGGTATGGTCGGTAACGACTCCACCAACGACCAGCGCTTTCTCTATCTGCCGGGGCGCTACGAGTTTCTGACGAACAGCTACGATAACAACAGGCTGGATTGGAGCCACGGTCACGGTACGGCCAACTTTGGTATAAACAACGAAAACTGGCTTCCGGGCGCCGTCGAAGCTTCGCTCGGCAACCCCGATGTGACGTGGGAGAAAGCCACCAAACAGAACTACGGTATCGATATGGCATTTTTCAGAAGCCGCCTGAGCGTCAGCGCCGACTTCTTCTTTGAAAATCGTCGCGATATTCTTGTGGACAACGGTGCGGCGTTGCCCGGCATTCTCGGCATTCAACCCAGTTCGGTGAACTATGGCCGCGTGAAGAACCATGGTTGGGAATTGACTATGAAATGGGAAGATCGCAAGGGAGATTTCTACTACTCGATAGCTCCGGCCGTTACTTTCGTTCGCAACAAGGTCGTCGAAATGCTCGAAGTGCCCAAGGAGTTTCCCCACATGTACCACACCGGACACCCCGTGGGACAGACCTTCGGCTATGAGTTCTTTGAATTCTACAATCCCGGCGAAACGGAAAGACGTTACAAAGAAGTATACGGATACGACATAGCCGCCAACGGAGGTATAAGCACGTTCCAGGGTGTCGGTGAAATCAAGCCCGGCGACGCCGTGTATGTCGACCTGACGGGCGACGGAACGATAGACCAGAGAGACGAACATGCATTGGGTTACAGCGATATTCCCGAATACAACGCTTCGCTCAACATGAGTTTCGGCTGGAAGAATTTCGACCTGTCGATGGTATGGATCGGCGCCACCAACGTAAACCGCTGGCTGGGTTATTCGTTCTGGCGTCCGCAGTTCGGTTCGGAACAGAACTCCGCGCTCAACCAATGGGTTTACGACAACAGTTGGACTCCGGAAACTGCCGCTACGGCACGTCTTCCGCGGCTCACGTTTACAAATCAGGAGCACAATATCCGCAACTCCAGTGTCTGGATGGTGGATGGTTCCTATATCCGCTTGAAGAGTGCCGAATTGGGATACACGCTCCGTAACATCCCGCGTATCCCTCAGATAGGCTCGATCCGCATCTACCTTTCGGGTTACAACCTGCTGACCTTTTCCAAATTTACCGGCAACGACCCCGAATCTGAAGGCGGCGCGTGGGATGTATTTATAAAGTACCCGATGACCCGCGTTATCAATTTCGGTGTAAACGTTAATTTTTAATCTATCAGGGCAATGAAAAAAATAATAAGAACCAGTGTAGTCTGTCTCGCCGGCGCGATGCTGGGGGCAGGTGCTGTCGTCTCCTGCGTCGATCCGATCAATGTCGGCGACAAGTTTCTGGAGAAAGCGCCCGGCGTGGACGTAGATATAAATACCATCTTCTCGAAGGGCGAAAACGCGAAATATTTCTTGTGGAATCTCTATAACCACATCGGTAATCCTCTCACTTTCGGGTCCCGCATGAACCAGTGTCCCACCGAGACATTGACCGACACTTTCCAGAACTACTGCGGATGGGGCGGTTCCAACGCATATTATTCGGGAAATATACAGCCGGGTGCCGGCGATGACAAATTCCCGTTCCTGACCATCAACGATTACAGGATCGGAGTGTGGGACGGTATCCGCAAGGGATGGATCATCATCGAGAACATCGACAGCGTTCCCGATCTTAACGAAACCGAAAAGAGCCAGATCAAGGGCGAAACTTACCTGATCATCGCGACCCGTTATTTCGATGCCCTTCGCAACTATGGCGGTCTGCCTCTGGTGGATCACGCCTACGCGCCCAGCGATCTGTTCGAGGGCGGCCGTGCAACGGTGGAAAAGACGGTCGAATTTATCGACGGGTTGATAGGTAAGGCTATCGAAGAACAGGGATTCCCCTGGGGATGGGCAACCGAAGCGGATCGCACTGCATGGGCCGGACGCCTTACCAAATCGGGTGCCGTGGCGCTGCGTGCCAAACTGTGGAATTTTGCCGCTTCGCCTCTGTTCAACGACGCCGCAGCTTATATGGACGGCGCTTCGGAACCGCTTCATATCTGGTACGGCGCACGTAAACAAGAACTGTGGCAGAAAGCTCTCGAGACCTGTGAAGCATTCTTCACCCAGAACGCAGCGAACGGTAATCTCTACGCGCTCGTTCAACCAGCAACGCAGGACGAGAACGGTTACGCCGACGCTTTCCGTGCAGCCTACTGGCACCGCGGCAACAGCGAGAAGATCATCGAACTGCATCACGCCACAAGACCGGGAGGGGGTTGGAGCGAAGCCGCCGACCTTCAGAACGCCACGCAGTTCGGTATGATAAACGCCACGGTCGAGTACATGGAGATGTTCGGGATGGCCGACGGCAGAAATTACCCTTGGGCAGGTAACGCGGACGTTTATGGCAACAATCCCGGCAACGTGGACATCTTTGCCGGTCGCGACCCCAGACTTTACGAAACGATGCTCGTGATCCGCGAAAAACAGCGCGAACAGTATCAGGGTAAAGAGTTCGTTGAGATATGGCAGGGCGGCGATTTCAATCTGGGTAGCGACAAGGAACGTTTTAAATCGGGACTTCCGCTCTACAAATGGATTTTGGACTATTGGAAAGCCGCAGAGCACCTTATCTCTTACTCTTACATCCGCATGGCCGACATGCACCTGCTTTACGCCGAGGCGCTGGCTGAGACGGGCAATTTGCAAAAGGCGTGCGACGAGATCAACAAGGTGCGTGCCCGCGTGGGATTGGGCAAGATCGAAGTGATGAACCCCACCCTTGACCTGACCAATAACAAGGCAAATCTCATTGCCGAGATATTGAGGGAGCGCGCATGTGAATTCGGAATGGAGGACGAACGCCTCTACGACATCATTCGCCGCAAGAAATTCGATTCCTTTAACTCTCCGTTGCACGAGTTGGTGATATGGAGGAAGACCGCCGACGGACAAAAATGGGACGCGACCAAGGAGGAGATGAATACCGACAGGAACAACGACGGAACACCCGACGAAGCGAGGATCGTGGCAGGCGAACCCTGGCCCAGCTTCATATATGAGAAAAGGGTGATCTCCACCGGAGCCCGTGTTTGGTGGACAGGTGGCTGGAACAACAAATTCCTGCTCTCGCCATTCCCCCGCGACGAGGTGAATAAAGGTTACGGTCTGACCCAGAATCCGGGTTGGTAATAGAAAAGTGTAATTGACGGACATATAATATAAAACTATGAATATCGGTCATATAAAGATAGCAGGTTTGCTTGTGTCGCTCTTCGCCGCGGTGACGGTGCAGGCACAGGTGAAGCCGGGTGAAAAAACTTTGCGGAAGTTCGATCTGGGCTTCGGCGTCGAGCAGACAGAATTCCTGTCGACAGTCTCGGCCATGACCATCTCCGGCGAGGAGTTGCAGCAGACGTCTGCCATATCGCTGGCGGATGCGCTTTATGGTAAACTATTGGGCCTAAGTGCGTTCCAGCAGGGCGGTTGGGTCGGCGACGAAGACAAGGGAGCATCGCTGAACATTCGCGGCAACCAAACGTTCTCCGACAAGTCGATCCTTGTTCTGGTCGACGGATACGAACGGCCTATCGACCGCCTGACGATCGAGGAGGTCGAAAGCGTTACTGTGCTCAAAGATGCCGCCGCGTTGGCGATGTTAGGACACGAGGCCGTGAACGGTGCGATACTGGTGAAAACCAAAAGAGGCCATGAGGGTAAAACCAATATCAAAGTCGGTTACAGCCACAAATTCCAGTTTGATCCGGAATTTGCACCTATGCTCGATGCCTACAACTACGCATCGGCTCTCAACAAGGCTCTCGACAACGACGGTATGGCGCCCAGATATGCGAGTCAGGAACTCGACCTGTTCAAATCGGGCTCCGATCCCTACTTCTATCCCAACGTAGACTGGCGGGATGCGGCATTCAGGAACAGCGCCTCGGAGAACCGGGCCAATCTGTCGGTTTCCGGTGGCAACGACAAGGTACGCTACTACTCTATGCTCGACTACACCGACGCACAGGGGTTGCTGAAAGGAACCAAACAGGAGCTGTTCGACTCGCAGTTGAAATACTCCAAGGCCAACATCCGCACCAATGTCGATTTCGCACTCTCTCCGACCACCAAGATGTCGGTCAACGTGCTTGGGGTCTTCATGGAGACCAACCGTCCCAACGGAGTGAAGGTAGGCGATGACAATAACGTGGGCAATGCCGACCACATCACATCGTTGATTTACTCTACGCCTGCCGGCGCGTTCCCCTACCAGACCTCGACGGGTATTTGGGGTGGTAATGAAACTTTTGGTGACAAAAACGTTGCCGCGACGATTCAGGACTCGGGAAGGGCTAAAACCCATCAGCGCCAATTGTGGGCCGATGCGCGCCTGACTCAGGATCTGAGTTTCTGGGTCGACGGATTGAGCGTTTCGCTGGCGGCGGGTTACGACAACGCCTCCATCATGAACGAATTCTACTCAAAAGGTTTCCAGTATGGATACGAACGCTACACAGGAACAATCGGTGACAAAACCAACGTTCAGACCATTGTTCAGGGTAACGTCGAGAGCAAACTCAACTTCAGTGATGAGGTTGCTAAACAGTGGAGAATAGCCAACTCCGCAATAAGTGTACATTATAAAACCTCGTTCCGTGCCGACGATAATTTTGCCGCCTCGCTGGTCTACAATACCAAGGCTGAAATTCGCGACACGCGCCACAACACCTTCTACCGTACAAACGTGATGGGTAACTTCCACTACGACCTGCAAAATAAATACGTAGCGGATCTGTCATTGGCAGCCAACGGCTCCAATCGCAACTATCCCGCGAAATGGGCATTTTCGCCCGTGTTGTCGCTCGGCTGGATCTACGCCAACAATCCCGGCAACAATCTCACTTATGGTAAACTCCGTGCCTCGGCAGGCGTCCAGCATACCGACTATCAACCTCGCCCCGCATGGGCCGAAGCATCGAACCTGATATGGCAGGAGGTGTGGGACGCCGGACACGGAGATTTTGTCTACGGAGAGAACTTCCAAAATGCGTGGGGAACGTTCATAGACGTTTTCCCGAGCAAGGGCTACGTACAGGAAAGGGCAGCCAAGTACAATCTCGGTACCGACCTTCGCCTGTGGAATGCACTCGATATTACAGCCGAAGCTTATTACCAGCAGAGAAGCCATATCATGGTCAGCGACGCAGAGAAAAACTCGTGGGTAGTTGGCATCCAGTCGGCTTTCAGCGACGTGGGTAAGGTCGACAGCTACGGCGTGGAATTCGGCGCCCGCTTTGCAAAGGAGATCTCCAAAGACTTCTGGCTGAACGCATCGGGCATGTTCACCTGGGGTCGCAGCAAAGTTGTCAACACGACCGAAAGCCCCGCCTATCCCAACCTGTCGCAAATAGGGTTGCGCGTCGACGAAGCACGCGGATTGCAGGCGATAGGTTTCTTCGCCGACCAGGCCGATATCGCTGCAAGCCCGGTACAGGAGTTTTCGCAGGTGCGTCCTGGTGACATCAAATACAAGGATGTGAATGGCGACGGTGTGGTCAACGAAAACGACGTTGTAGGTTTGGGCTATACCGACGGCCTGCCGGTAGTCAACTACGCTTTCAGTCTGGGAGCCGAATATAAGGGTATCGGTGTGAACGCCGTGTTCCAGGGCGCGGGCAACACTATGAAAAATCTGCGTTGGGCAGGAGCATGGAGCGGTTTGGCCAACAATGGGAATCTTTCGATAGACTACTACAACAATTCGTGGGATGTGGTCTCGGACAAGAGCAAAGCGTTCTTTCCGCGCCTCTCCTCGCAAAGCGTTCCCAATAATGACACCGACAGCAGCATCTGGTTTCACAAGATTAACTTCCTGAAACTGCGCACCTGTGAACTCTACTATAAACTTCCCACGAGTCTTGTAAGTCGCATACGTCTGGCGGGCGTGAAAGTGTACGTTCAGGGACAGAATCTCCTGTCGTTCGACAATCTGGAGGCCATGGATGCCGAGGTGCTTTCTACTTCCTATCCCGTGTTGAAATCGGTGAATTTGGGTATGTCCATAACTTTCTAACAATCAGATGAGAAAAAAGATGAAAAGAAATAATTACATATTGACGGCGCTCGCTACTCTGTTTCTCGCAGGGTGTGTGGATCTCAACTACCATGAAGGTACGAGCCGCGACGAGGAGTGGACATATAACAATCCCAGAATCGGTATCAAGGGTATGATATGGGATGTCTACTCTCAAATGTTCAAT
The DNA here is from genome assembly GCA_002293665.1 of Alistipes sp. UBA928. Taxonomy (GTDB): domain Bacteria; phylum Bacteroidota; class Bacteroidia; order Bacteroidales; family Rikenellaceae; genus UBA940. The sequence goes on from DBDQ01000109.1 coordinate 25,981, forward strand.
GAGTTAGAGTTGATAAACAATGACGACTACAACGGAGCGCTCAAAGCCTCTGCTACCGACGAGGCGGAGTTCGCAACCTCCCTGTCCGAGATCCACAAGTACTCTAATGGGGGATGGAATCCCGCCAATCCCTTTTCGAGTACCTGGCAGACCTCCTACCGTGCGATAGCCGAGATACACACATATCTGGAGAAAATCGACCAGTTGGATCTTACTCCTTACCAGTACGATACCGACTACGAAACTCTGGTGAGGCAGTATGAACTGTTTCCATACGAGTTGAGGTTCCTGCGCGCCTACTTCTATTTCGAGCTTGCCAGAGCCTACGGCGACGTACCTTTGGTAACCACCACTCTCACCAACGTTCAGGCTAACAGTGTCACCCGGACTCCGGTTCAGGATGTGTTCAAATTCATTGTGGAAGAGTGTGACGCCATTGCCGAGTATCTGCCCTATTCCTACAAGAACGAGCCTTTTTCGGAGATAGGCCGCGCCACCCGGGCGGCGGTGTTGGGTCTCAAAGCCCGCGCCCTGCTCTACGCTGCATCTCCTCTATTCAACACCAATAGCGACAAGGAGCGTTGGAAAGAGGCTGCCGTCGCTGCAAAAGATCTGATCGACAGAGCAGCCGGTTGGGGACTTGCGCTGGGTGATTATGGTGCGCTGTGGGGGCACAATGCTTTCTTCGGCCAGGAGATCATCATAGGTTTGGGCGTTTCAGCCAACAACGAGTTTGAAAAGGACAACTATCCGGTGGGTGTCGAAGGCGGAAATTCGGGCAACTGCCCCTCTCAATCGCTGGTGGATGCCTACGAATATCAGAACAACGGGGAAACTTTCAAACAGAGGCACCCCGGATCGGTGAACATCACCACCGAGAATCCTTATGAAGGTCTCGATCCGCGATTTGCTCTCACCGTGGTGAAGGATGGCGACAGTTGGCCCATCAACAGCAGCCAGTCGAGACCCGTAGAAGCGTGGTCGGGCGGAATGAACGGTTTGCCCAAATACGGCGGCACACCGACGAGCTACTATCTTAGGAAGTTCGTCGACGGCAACAGTGTGACCACATATAATAATCAGACCTCATATCGCCACACCTGGATCGTGATGCGCCTCGCCGAGGTATATCTCAATTACGCCGAAGCGATGTTCAACTACTATGGCGATGCCGACGCGAAGGGCGATTTGGGAATGTCGGCCAACGAAGCCGTCAACATGCTCCGTAACCGTCCGGATATTATGATGCCCGAATTTTCGGGAAGCGAAGGATGGCAGGAGCGCTACATGCGCGAACGCATGGTAGAGTTTGCTTTCGAGGACCAGCGTTTTTGGGATGTCCGCAGATGGAAGAAGGGCAGTGATTTCTTCAAGGAGATCGGTCTTGCCAATCTTGTGAAATCGGCCAACGGAGATATTGTCCTGAACAGAACCACAAAGACCCGTCGATGGGAAGAGAAATACAACCTCTATCCCATTCCGCAGTCGGAGTTGCAGAAAAACAAGAGTCTGGTGCAAAACCCCGGATGGTAGCCAATTACTTAACCAATGACAAGTATGAAAAGAAATAGCTTTATCCGAACTATGGCCGTCATGGCTGTGACCGCCATCGGCCTTGCCTTCGGTTCGTGCCAAAGAGGTATCGACGGCGGCGAAGAATCCACGGGACTCGCTATCAAAGTGTACAGCCCTACCAAAGTGATCCAGGGGCAGGTTGTGACCATCAACGGTACAAGTCTCGACGAGGTGACTTCGGTCGTTTTTCCGGGGGGTATAGGTGTGACCGATATTACGGTTCTCGGCAACGGACAGATCAGTGTGGTCACCCCCGCCGGCGTTGCCGCCGAGGGAGGAGAACTTACCGTGAAGGCTGGCGATATGTCGGCCACGGCCCGCGTGCCCATGACCGTCGGAAAGCCCGAGTTCAGGACGATCTCGTATCCCGATTCGGAAGGTGGCCCCGGTGCGTGGCTCACGGTCGATTTGCTCATAACGGGAATCGACCTCGAATTTATAGAACAGGCTGTATTCCCCGGCAAAGAGGGCGACATCACGATAAATGCTCTCGATTTCGTTCGCAAGGCGAACAACATGTTGAAGATCAAAGTGCCTGTCGGTATTAAGGAGGGTACGGCGAAAATTCAACTGTTTGCTTGTAACGGTGCGAAATTGGAGACCTCCGAAGTGCTTTTGGTCGATGCTATACCGGGAATCAAAGAACCGCTCGAAGGAGAATGGGTTTGGGCTTCGTCCGGATCGTGGGGCAACGGAGGATATATGGCAAGTACAGGTCCTGCATGGTGGATTGTGAATGTAGGGCCCGATCTTGATGCACAGGGAGCCGTTTCCGGAGAAGGCCTGCCCGAATCGAGCATGACATTTACCCGCACCGAATTGACACTGAACCGTGCCGACGGCACATCTAAGAAAGGACTGTATAAACTCGACATGACGGTTACGAAACCCGGTTGGTCAATCGGCCAGTTGACAACCTCGGATGTGACCGTGTTGGTTGGCAGATGGCCTGTCGCGGATGCCCAACACGACATCTATGCTTACGATGTGTTGGAACTCACCGACAGCCGTCTTGTATTGGCTTATGCTCCCGAGGGAACTGCAGCGTGGGATACCGGATATTTCTGGGTGTTTGAGCGCAAGGGTGCCGCAGCGGCTGCCTATCCCGTTGACCTCGACCTATCGCAGGGGCAAATGGTAAAGTTGGAAGGCATAGACAATATTGCCGATTATTGGATAGATCCCGATTTCTTCACCCGCCTGGATGGCTCGGACAACCAGTTTACTTTTCAGGCAGCCGCCGGCACCTACCGTATCGACGCCGACAAGAACCTCAAATATTTCAAGATCGAAGCTTTGTCGAATGGCGAGCCTGCCACCACACAGGCCGACGGCTCGGGTGTAGTGTGGATCATTGGCGACGGAGGCATCGGTAAACCCTCCGCGGCGGCAAAGGGTATTAGCTGGACTCCCGACAACGCGCTTTGCATGGCTCCGATTGGTGGCAAGAAGTACCGCATAACTCTCGTTGCGGGAGAACAGATCGGCACCGATGCCATCAACTTCAAGTTCTTCCACCAGAAGGGTTGGGGTGGTGAGTTCACCAACGAACATGTTACCACCACGAGTGATTTGATCGTTTTGGGAGACGGTAACAACGGCGCCGATCCGGGCAACCTGATGCTTGCTCCAGGCGTGACACTTGAAAGCGGCAAGGCCTACGAGTTTATTCTCGATGTGTCGGGAGGAAGCGGCGCTGCAGTTCTGTCGGTCACCGCGAAGTGATAAAATCTAAGAACCATTGAAAACCGGAGGAGAAAGCCGGCGACATGTCGGCTTTCTCCTTTTTAATCACAACACTATGAACAATCTGTCAAAAATAGATTTCACGCGACGCGATGCCGGTATCGACCTGCTCAGGGCCTTGACTATGTTCGTGATGATCTTTGTCAACGACCTTTGGTCGATCCACGACTATCCTCGATGGTTGGGGCATGCCGCCGGAGGAGAAGATTTTATGGGGCTGGCGGACGTGGTCTTTCCCTGTTTTTTATTCGTGGTGGGAATGTCTATACCTTTTGCCGTCGAGCGTCGTTTTGCCAAAGGTTTTTCGGGCGAATCCACGGTCGGACATATTCTGTCCCGCACCTTTGCGCTGCTTGTAATGGGGGTATTCATAGTCAACTCCGAAGCGGGTTTATCTCCGGAGGTGCCTTATTCGATGGGCGTATACCGGATATTAATGGTTGCGGGCTTTATATGCGTGTGGAATCAATATCCGCATACCGACAGCCGTGTGCGGCAGTGGCTGTTCGCCGCCCTGAAGGTGATTGGGGTTTTGACCCTCGGTTTTTTGGCTGTCACTTTTCGCGACCCCGAAGGTGGGGTGTTCGCAACACGCTGGTGGGGTATTCTCGGATTGATAGGCTGGAGCTATCTCTTTTGCGCTACGGTGTATGTCCTGTTGCGCGGGAAGCTCCCGTGGCTCGCAGGGGTTTTGATCTCGCTGATCGTTGTCTGCATACTGACCTCGCGCATGAACGAAGCCTGGGGCGGGCGGGCGATCCTCGATCTGCCGTGGCCCAACTTCTTAGACACTTTTTTGAACAATGTGCTTCACGTGGACAACGGAGGACTGCCCGCCTTCACAATGGGCGGAATACTGTTTTCTCTGCTTTGTGCCAAATACCGTGACCTCGATGTGCGTAAGAAAGCGCTGTGGGTCGCTGTTGCCATAGTGTTTCTTTGTGCGGCGGGTTTTGTGGCCCGCAAGTTCTGGATACTCTCCAAGATCGGCGCCACTCCTCCCTGGATATTCTACGTGACCGCAATAGCCGTCGGCATGTATGCGCTGCTAACCTTTATGTCGGAGCGGGGTTGGGCAGGTTGGATGAAGGTGATCGCTCCTGCGGGAACAGCCACTCTCACCTGCTATCTGGTGCCCTATTTCGCCTACGCGCTCATGGGCTTCGTCGGATTTTCGTTTCCCGACTGGTCGATCCACGGCGTTGCAGGGATAGTCAAGTGTTTGTGTTTCTCGCTCGTAGTGATCGGCGTGACGTGGCTCCTCGGCCGCCTGAATATTAAATTAAAGATATAAATATCTCGAAATGAAAAAATCGCTCTTTATCGTTTTCGTCTCTGTCGTCGCATGTTTTTCCGCATGTAGCGGCCCGAAAAGTGTGGATAAGACATATCCGATGTTTTGGACGTGGCTCGACTATCGTCCCGGCATGAATCTCGACTCGATGTGTGTTGTGATGAAAGAGGCGGGGATCGACGGTCTGATGCTCAATGCTCCCACTCCTGACGACTATCGCGTCGCGATCCCCGTTGCCAACTCCCACGGCATAGAGGTTTACGCGTGGCTGTGGACTATGAACCTCGAACACGACAGCGCGACGATCCTGCGCGACCATCCCGAATGGCTCGAGGTCAACCGTCTCGGATCGAGTCTTGCCGACGCCCCGGCTTATGTCGGTTATTACCGGTTCTTAAGTCCCGCCATTCCCGAGGTGCGGGAGTATATCAAGAACAAGGTGCGCGCCTACTGCGAAGTCGATGGGCTCGAAGGCATTGCCATCGACTACCACCGCATGGTCGATGTGATACTGCCCACGACCCTTTGGCCGAACTACGATGTGGTGCAGGACAAAGAGTATCCGGAGTTCGATTATGGCTACAATCCCGCAATGATCGAAAAATTCAAGGCGCTGCATGGCTACGACCCGCGCGAACGGGTCGACCCGTCCACCGACGAGAAATGGCTGCAATTCCGCTGCGACCAGATCACAGAAGTCGCTAACGAGATCGCCGAGGTAGTGCACTCCTACGGCAAAAAGATGGCCGCCTCACCGTTTCCCACTCCTGAAATGTCGCGCAAGATGGTGCGTCAGGATTGGGGCAAATGGAACCTCGACATAGTGTTCCCCATGGTTTACCTCGATTTCTACACGGGCGACGCCAGTTTCGTCGCCGACTGTACCCTCGACAATGTCAGCCAGAAAAACCCGATGACAACGCTCTATACCGGAATGTGGGCCCACAACGATCAGGTGATGTTCGAAAGCATGGACGCCGCGCTCAACAATGGCGCCGAAGGAGTAGCCATATTCACGGTCAAAGTCCTGCGTTCGCCGGAGATACGCGCCCGGTTCAAAAGCTATGCCGACAGTGTGCGAACTCTGCGTGACAATGGGGTATTCCCCGTCGACACGAAAGGCCGGGAAGTGAACACCGATCCGTTCGCCAACACCGGCGTCATGTCGTTGGTGGAGGCGGAAATGCACAAACACCTGCACGACGACGCGCTGCAACTTGGCAATTATACTCTGGTCGACGAACATGGCGTCACTAAAGTTTACAGGGTGACTGATGCCAAAAGTGGAGTGTCGTTCGAGGTGACTTTCTACTTCTATGGCGGGGTGATATCGGGTTGGAGTGTGAAGCCCGAATCCGCTATATGACGCTCCTTCGGATTCCCGGTTTGTCTTTCCCTGTAACGGTGTTATACGCCTTAACGATTAAGATGTAGGTTATGGGGATCAGCGACAGCGCGTTGGCGATGATCAACGGCCCGTCTTTCAAGAGTATGCCATAGACGAGCCAAAGTGTTATGGCTACTTCGACTATGCAATACATTGCCAGAGAGATGCTTTGGGTGTCGCCGGAGCGCAGTACTTTTACTGCCTGCGGAAATTGATTGAGGATCGAGAGTACTGTTGCCGCATAGCCGATAAACAGAGTGAGCGTCATAACTGTAGTGTTTTAGTGACAGGATACTATTTTTGAAACGGGTCGCCATGCGGGTCGCGGCTCACGACCCAGCGAAAAGCATTCACGAATAGCAGATTCTGGGTCGCGTCGCCAAAGGCAGCCTCGTTGTGACCCATGTTCAGGTATATCATTCGATAGCGGGTGTTTGTCCACACGACAGGCCAGTCTCCCCACTTTACGACATCCTTGATGCCCAAAGGATAATTGTCAGGCGACATGGAGAGTAATACCTCCACGTCGGGATTTTCGCGCGGCGATGGTGTCCATTGATACCACTCGCTTTCGGGAGCTATGAAATTAGAAGGCAGGTTTTTGGTTACGGGATGATCGTGGCCTTCAACGTCGAGTTTGACAGGCTGGGCCGGCCAGTTGTTGCAATAGAAGACTCCGCCGCCTAAAAAATCCACGAACCACGGCCAACCGGTATTACGGTCGTTGTATGCCGCCACGTGAAAACCCATCCAGCCGCCGCCGTTCTCCATATATTTTTCAAAGACATCGCGCTGGGTCTTCCCGGCGGGATAACCGTTGAGCATTACCACTATATTGTAATCCTTGAGAGTCTCGTAGGGATATTGCGTCATGTCGGTTGTCACGTCGAGCACGAAACCGTCGCCGTAATTGAGTTTTTTGAAGAACTCCACCCCTCGCAGGGCGAAATCGACGTGGGCCGATTCGGCATTGTTGGTATAGTACACCAGTGCTTTGAAACGCGGGGCACGTGCGTAATTTGCCGGATACTCTCCGGCCTTTTCCGAATTTTGTGCGTGTACATTTCCGACACACATAAACGACATCAATGAGAACAGGATCGGGATCGAAATGAAATTTTTCATAACGGCATATAAAGTTTCAGGTTATTGACATGCAAAGTTATGATTTTCCTGCAAATATGCAATAGTAATTGCGGCTCAATTATCGTCTCCCTGATTTGAATGTCGTTCGTGTTTTCCATCTCATTTTATCTTTTTTGTTTTTAGCTACCTCCACCTGACCGGAGAAGGACTTCATTTTCTTGCGTTTTTCGTGTTCCGAGGCTGAGAAGCGCCACGCCTCGCGGCGAAGTTTGAGGTAGCTTTCGTAGACCTCGCGGGGGAGGTCGCCACGGGCGATGGCTGCCAGCACCTTGCAACCCGGTTCGTCGGTGTGGGTGCAGTCGGCGAAACGACACTCGGCGGCATATCTGTCGATCTCCAGCATTTCGGCGAGGGCTTCGGGGTCGCTCTCGGTAAGCCCGAACTCCCGCACGCCGGGAGTGTCGATCAGCACGCCCCCGCCAGGCATCGCCACCATCTCGCGGCGTGTCGATGTGTGGCGGCCCTTGCTGGTGGAGAGGCTGATCTCGGAGGTGGCGAGCAGCACCTCGCCGCAAAGAGCGTTCACGAGCGAGCTTTTGCCAACGCCCGATGAGCCGACGAAGACGACGGTTTCGCCGGGAGAAATCGCCGACCGAAGCGCGCCCACCGTTTCGGGCTGCCGAATACTCGTGAAGAACACCGGCATCCGGCGGGCAAGATGTTCGATCTGCCGCTCGACCTCCTCGCGATTAAGATCCAGATCTGCCTTGTTGAGCACCAACACAGGCTTGATGTCTGCCTCGACGATCTGCGCCATGAAGCGTTCTGCCCGGCGGGGATTGAAGTTTTCATCGAGGCTCTGCTCGATAAATGCCCGGTCGACCCACGCGGCGATGGCCTGCCGGTCGGAGGTGGTTCCGCTTTTCCTGCGCCAGAGCGTCCGCTCGCGGGGCAGCATATCGACGATAATCCCGCGCCCCTCGTCGAACGGCAGGAAGATCACCCAGTCGCCGGTACAGGGCAACTCGCCCTCGCCCCGGCCGTACATCATAGCGCCGGTGAGCTCACATTGAAAAAGTCCGTCCCCAGCCACGACCTCGAAGCAGGTGCGATGCACGACCGCCACCCGTCCGTGCGGCAAGGAATTATGAATTGATTGTTGTTTAAGAGGATTCAGATGGTACAGTCCCTCCCATTGCGCCCGAAAGCTCTCTTTCATGTATTCCTTGTCCTAATCTATCATATTGGCTAGCGAATTTCCGTAGGACATCGTTACAAAACATTGGGCTATCGTGGCGTTGGGCAAACCGGAACAAATTTCTCCCGCTCTCTTTGCATTCCCGACGACCACCGTCCAGACATCGAGTTCGTTTTTTCGGGCCTGCGACATCTTTTCCCTTAAATCGGGGATTATCCGGTACGCCTCGAAAACGAATGAGTAGAAATTGGCGGTTTGCCCGTCAATACTGAATTCCTCGTACATCACATTGATCGCTTTCTCACTGCGCAGTAAGGAGTCTTCGATAAATTGCTTCAACGTCACACCTTCGGTCGGGGGAAACGGAAGGTGAATAAACCCGAACCAGTAATGATTCGCGACGGCCACGAAGATATCTTCCTTCGTTTTGAAATAGTGATAGAACGCCCCGTTGGAGAAACCGGACTTGGCAATTATCTCCCGAAGCGTGACCGCCTTATAGCTCTTTTGCAGGAAAAGCGTGAAAGCGGTCTTCATTATATGTTCCTTAGAATCTTTCATATTAAAAACAGAGCATTTGCTCTGCAAAGGTAGAGCAATCTTTTCAATTACGCAAATTTTATCGGCCGGATACCGTATCTATTCCGTAAATGGCGGCAACGGGGCGGTGAAGCAATTTATCATTTCCAACGCCTATGGCTCCACAGCCAGGCGTGAGGGGCCTCCTCTATGTTCTCTGTCAGATGTTCTATATACCTTCGGGTGATCTCTCCTTCGCTCGTTTCCCCTGCACCGGCGCACAACGGAGAGCAGACAATCCAATAATGCCCCCTTGTGTCTCCACAGGGAAGGATGTAGAGATACACGACCGCCGAGTTTGTTTTTCGTGCAAGTTTTTCCACACCCGGAGAGTGCCAGGCAGGCTGATTGAGAAGTTTGAAACGGTATTTCTCATCCCTTTTCCGGGGATGTTGGTCGGCAAGGAACAGATAGACCGCCGGTGGAGATTCTTTTTTCAGAATATGCCTGACGACTGAACTGTCTTCGATCATCCTCATCCCGAAGCGCGAGCGCAGGCGGATCATCAGCCGGTTCGCCACCTTCGATTTCAACGGCTTGTACACGGCGTACATATCACAGTCGAGTTTTTGCGGCATGTAATTCAGCATCTCCCAATTCCCGCAATGTCCCAAACAGGCTATCACGTTCTTTCCCTCCTCTACAAACCCGGTCAGACGCTCCAAGCCTATGAAAGTCAATTTCTCGTCGAGTTTCCGTGGCCGGATGGATATGCTTTTGACCATCTCGGCGAAATTGGCCGTGAAACCGGCGTAGAAGCGCCTTACCACATCCCGCACCTGCGCGTAGTTCTTTTCGGGGAACGATCGCGAGATGTTCTGAATAACCACAGCCTTGCGATAGCCGACAATGTGACAAGCAAGGGCATACATCATGGAAGACAACCCGTACAGCAGCGGCATAGGCAACAGGCTCACGCAGTACAACGCCCCGTAGGTGATTCGATGTGTAATAGATGACAGTATCTTTTTCATCGCGGGAGGAAGTCGTTTTAGAATCCGAACCTGATACCGACGGAGGCGTAGGGTGCCCCGCGGAAAAAGTAACTGTCGTCCGACCCGACAAACAGGTTCTTCAGGGTGAGTTCATTGTATTCGGCAGGACGGTGAGCACTCATGCCGGCCATGCCGAACAGCGACAGTCCGCTATTACCGAGCTTGACCTCGGGCTTAAGCCCCAGTGTCAAATACTGGTGGGAGAACATCATTCTCTTCCCATCCTGTTTCAGCAGAGCCATCTGACCGTTCATCTCGAAGGCCAGCGAAAGTTTGAACCAGTCGGTGAACTCGTATCCCCCGGAGAGTTCAATCCCGTCCATCATAGCGACGTTCACTTTGAACTTGCCATCCAGCTGCCAGTTTATGTAGAGTGCCGGAAAGATCATCGGATACCCAAGAGAGTTGTTCACAGCCAACCCTCCTCCCAGATCGAGATTGGGACGCAGGTGCCAGATGAAAACTACGCTACTACTTCCTAAAACGTGTTCCCATCCGATATCGCGGAACTTGGCGTGTGGAGTGAAAATGCCCGCCCCAAGGCTCGCCATCATCGACCATTTCTCGCCGAGGGGGCGCACATGAAACAAACCGAGCGACAGGTTCATTATTTCGGATGGTAAGGCCATGTCATCGGTGAAGTTTCGGTTCATCAGCGATGCGTAGGAGCCGCCAAGTGCCACTCCCCATGCCGTCGGGCGGTTGTTTTCATTCATTTTCATGTAGAAAGGAACACTGATGCTACCCGAATAGACCAGAGAAGAGCCATTGCTGTCCCCGACTTTTTCGGCCTTCTCGTCATTCTCATTATACTTGCCGTAGTGTTTGTGCATGTAGTGCGAACCTCCGATGTACTCGGTCTTAAAAGATATTTGGGCGTTGGCGATTGAGCAGAAGAGAAGGCCGACAGCGAAGCACACAATTGAAATTTTTCTCATTGATAGATTTAATTTAATAACATATTATGGAGCGGGAGGCCGAAGTGTCAGCCTCCCGTCGCCCAAGGGATCGAAATTTAAAATTTGACCCCAACCGTCAGATAGGCGTTCCGGTTTCTTACCCTGGTACCTTCCACGCCGCTGATATTCCCGATCCCCAGATCGTAACCGGCACCCACGGTGAACATCCCAAATTCGACGCCGACTCCACCGACGACACCGTAATCGAAGCGTTTGAAGATGTCATCCTTGAAAAGTTTCAGGCTTCCATCCTCGCCGCCTTTTGTCTTGCCGCCTATGCCGTAGGAAATATATGGCCCCGCGTTAAGCACGAGCCGGGTGTTCGATCCGAGGTCGAACTTGTAGCCGATGGTCGCCGGAAGCTGCAAATACATCGGGTTGTACTTGACATCCTTCAACTTCGCTCCCTTGGTCTGGAAATCGAGTCCTGTCATAATGTAGAGGTGATCGACCAGGAGAACGTCGGCGGTGACACCGAATTGATACTTGAAAGTGTACTTCGAGTCTTTCAGGTCGCCACCGAGTGTGGAGAGATTGACGCCCGCCTTCACTCCGAGAGTAACCGGAATGTCCTGTGCGTTGACTTTAATTGCGCCGACTGTCAAAGCCACGAGCGTAGCTGCGAAAACGATTTTGATTTTCATTGCGATAAATTTTCATTTTAAATTCACCGCAAATATCCGCAAGAACGGGTGTGACACAAAATTTGTTTGACTACCGGTAGCATATCGTTGACGAGCGGCAGAAAGCGTTGCCGCTAATTTCCTATGAGATTCTTATAGACAACCGACTGCATCAGATCGTCTTTACGCTGGCGAGAGAGAGGCAGTTCGTGCTTGCCGATGAAAATGCGACCACCGCTGACCATGTCGATATGGTGTATGTTCACGAGAAACGATTTATGTATCCTGAAAAACGCATCTTTCGGTAGCATCTCCTCGATGGAAGTCATCGTCTGGTGGGCGACGAGCTGCCTGTCCGACAAGATAAATTTGACGTAATTCTCCATGCTCTCGACAAAGAGGATATCCTGCCGGACGATCTTCTGAAAGCCGTTGTCCTGTTTGATGTACAGGAACGGAGACTCGCTCTCCGGGCCGCCGTTTTGCAGAGCCTCCCTTTCCTGAAAAGTCTGCTGCGCTTTCAGGGCCGCCTGATAAAATCTCTGGAACGTGATGGGCTTCAGCAGATAATCCACTACCTGCAAGCGGTAGCCCTCCAGTGCGTATTCGGAATAGGCCGTCGTGAGTATCGTCAACGGTGGTTTCTCGATCGTTTCCAGCATCTCCAGTCCCGTAAGGTACGGCATATTCACGTCGAGGAACATCAGATCGACCGGGTTTTGCCGCAGGAACTCCACCGCTTCCATGGCCGATCCGCAGGCTCCCGCCACGGCGAGAAAATCGACTTTATCCACATGATCGACAATACCACCCCTGGCAATCGGTTCGTCGTCGACGACTAGACAGCGCAGTGGATTTGTGTTTTTTACAGAGTCTGCCATTTTTCTATAACGTAATAGTCAGCGTTGTCTTGTATATGGTATCGGTTTTTTGCACGAGAAGCTCGTACCTGCCGGGATAGATAATTTCGAGCCGTTTGCGGGCATTCTCAAGGCCCAGGCCCGAGGCGTTCTTCTTTCGCGGGGCCTCGCCTGTCCTCGAATTCTCGACCTCCAATCGAAGCGTGCTGCCTGTCTGGTCGAGCGCAATGTTCACATACCCGACCTCGGAGGGGAGGCGCGAAACGTGCTTGAATGCATTCTCCACAAACGGGATAAGCAGCAGCGGACTGATCCCGACCGTTCCGTCCTCGATGTTCCAACTGCAATCCACCTTCAGTTCCGCGCCCCAACGCACTTTCTCCACATCGACCACATCTTTCAGATAATCGACCTCCTTGCCCAGCGAAACCACCTCGCGGTTGGCTTCATAGAGTTGATAGCGCAGCACGTCTGAATAGCGCACCAACAGACCGTCGGCTTTGTCGGCATCCTTTTTCATCAGGATATGGATGTGGTTCAGCACGTTGAA
>DBDQ01000109.1:38861-47832 GCA_002293665.1 Alistipes sp. UBA928
TGCTCGCGCGCCATCCTGTAATGCTCGACGAAGAAACGAAGTGCGCAAAATGCCATGTTCGTCATGAACGCAGACAACAGACCTCCGAGATACATCCCATAAAACGGCCTGCCTTCATCCCACTCGGAAAAAGCGTTGGTACGCGGAAATACCCCACGGTTTTCCAACCATGACATCACAACATCGAGAAGCGCCCAAAAAAAAGCGAGCAGCAGGGTCATTGCGATAAACCACAGGACGAAGCCCCTCATATTCCCGGTTTTTAAAGCCTTCGGCAATATATGCCCGCTCAAAACAGTAGCCGGCGGAAAGCACGTGATGAACAGCAATAAGACGTATAGGACGATCTGTCCCGCAGGACAGATCCACACGAGTTGAATCGCCGATGTCAATGCCAGTAACACCCAAAATCCGGCAGCGATTCGCCGGTATGTTATCATAAGGACATCTTTCATGAGCTTCGGTTTTATGGCTATTTTCCAAGATGCAAAGGAAGCGTCTTTTGATCGAAGAACGGTCGGAAATTCCCACCGCTCGTCAACGATTTCCTGCCGGTGGTCAAAATGTTTTATGCGACGTCAAGATAGGTTTCGTCGAGCGATAGCAGTTCCATAAGGTCGGTGTAAATATCAGCCACAGGCAACGTTTAAATGCAGTCTTCGACGGCATCGCCGAACGGAGACCACACTTCCGAGCCTTATAGCTGGCGGCGGGTCGAAGATTTTCACATCGGCAGATCCATCAGCAGCAGTTGCGCCTTGCCGGCAGCTGTAATCTCAACGCGGTCGGTTTCCCAAACGCCGATCCCGTCGCGACGCGAGAGATGTTCTCCGGCAACAGTCGCTTCGCCCTCGATAACAAAGAGATAGAGGCCATTACCCTTACGGTTAATCTTGTATTCGAGCGTGTGACAGTCGAGATCGAGCGTGTGGAACCATGCGTCCTGATGGATCCACGCCACGCCCGGCTCCTGTGCCGTGTCGGGGGTGACGATGGTGCGCAACTGGTTAGGCTTCGCGGCGGGCAGCGTGAAGTCGCCGTATCGCGGCGTCAGTCCATCCTTGCGCGGGAAGACCCAGATCTGCAAAAACTTCACCGGTCGGTCGGCAAGGTTGTTGAACTCACTGTGAGTAATGCCGGTTCCGGCGCTCATCACCTGAATCTGCCCGACCCGCAATGCCGCACTGTGGCCCATGCTGTCGCCGTGGCGCAGTTCCCCGGCGAGCGGGATCGAGACTATCTCCATGTTGTCGTGCGGATGGGTACCGAAACCTTCACCACCGGCAACGGTGTCGTCGTTGAGCACGCGCAAGGCTCCGAAATGTATGCGCGTGGGGTCGTACCAACGGGCGAAACTGAAAGTGTGCCAGGTGTCGAGCCAACCGTGGTCGGCATGGCCGCGCGTGGCGGCTTTGTGAATAACGGTTTTCATGACGATAACTGTTTTTTGATTCCTCTACACAGCAAACGATGTGCCCGCCGGGAAAATTGCCTGGCACATCATACATAGCGATCCGGGCTGCCTTAATTGTCAATGCACGGCCAGAAAGTCGCGGCACGCCTTGGCGCAGGCGCGGCATGCGGCGGCACAGGCGCGGCAATGGTCGTTGTTGTGTTTCGAGCATTCGTCGGCGCATTTTTCGCACGATTCGATGCAAAGTTCCAGCATCTTGGGTTTCATGCGGCTGCCGTGATGGACAAGTTGTAGCATGGCGGCACAGATCACCGCACAATCCTTGTCCAAACGGATGCACTCGGCCATCATACCGACCATCTTCTCGTTCAGACACCCCTCGTGGCACTCGTTGCAGGCGAAGACGCACTCCGCCAGTTTTGTGATTAACGCGTTCATAATATTGGCTGTTGATATGCACATCGAGCGGCAAAACCTGTGCCACAGAGAGTATGATTATCACGAGGATCGCGCCATATGTTGTGCAACGCATGGCTGCCTTTGAGTTACGGGGTCGGGACGGTGGTGAATTGAGCCGTACCGGAAAAAGAAAACAGAGGTCTGCACCTTGAAGAAACGCAGAACTCTGTTTTGTTTAATGTATGTGTCTGCCTTTTAGTAGTCTATTCGGAACAGGAAGCGGTGGTTTCTGTGCAGCAGACAGTTTCGTCGGCACAGCAGCTCTTTTCGGAGCAAGCGCAGGTTTCGCATTTGCAAGTTTCGCAGCCACAATTGGAATCTGTCGTTCCGACAGCCATTGCGGTTGCCACGGCGCCGGTGAAAATCAGGGCTGCCATGGTAGCCGCCTTAAGAATTTTTTTCATGGTAAATTTGATTTTCGGGTGTATTCTCAATAGTTTGGAAAAAAATGTGTACTTACAGCGGATATTCATCGAAGGCGTATAAAACAGTCGAGAGGTAGCGTTCTCCTGTGTCGGGCAGAAGGACGACTATGGTTCTGCGGGCATTCTCCGGGCGGCGCGACAGTTCTAACGCTGCGTAGACGGCCGCTCCCGAGGAGATACCGACCAACAGGCCCTCGGATTTGGCCAATTCGCGGCTCGTACGGATTGCGTCATCGTTGGCCACCCGGACGATCTCGTCCGGCACCGTCGCGTCGAATGTCCCGGGGACAAATCCCGCCCCGATTCCCTGTATCTTGTGCGCTCCCGGGGCGCCGCCGCTCAGCACGGGCGAATCCGCCGGTTCCACGGCGACGATCTGTACACTCGGGTTTAGCTCTTTGAGCCGTTTTCCCGTACCGCTCACCGTGCCGCCCGTACCGACTCCCGCGACAAAAATGTCGACTTTTCCGTCCGTGTCGCGCCAAATCTCTTCGGCCGTCGTGCGGTAGTGCACAGCCGGATTGGCCGGATTCTCGAACTGCTGCAAAATAATGGCGTTGGACGTTTCGGCCTGCAATTCTTCCGCTTTGGCAATCGCGCCTTTCATCCCTTTGGCGCCCTCGGTGAGCACGAGTTCGGCGCCCAGCGCCTTGAGCAGGTTACGCCGCTCGAAGCTCATGGTCTCGGGCATGGTCAGGATCAGCCGGTAGCCCTTGATGGCCGAGACCCAGGCCAGTCCGATGCCCGTGTTACCGCTCGTGGGTTCGATAATGACCGATCCGGGTTTCAAGGTGCCTTTTTTCTCGGCGTCCTCGATCATAGCCAGTGCTATACGGTCTTTGACGCTACCCAGCGGATTGTAGTATTCGAGTTTGGCGACCAAGCGTGCACCGGCCTGTCGGTAGGTGCCGTAATTTTCCAGTTCCAACAGCGGGGTGTTGCCGACGAACTCGGTCAGTTTTTCTGCAATTTTGCTCATGATCTCATTCTTTTGAAGTTTGATAATGCAAAATTAGCGCACTTGCAAACTCCCTGAAATACCCTTTTAGGGGTATATTATGCAAACTCTTTTCCCAGCCTTTCGAGTGCCTCGGTGAGGACGGTTCGCGGACAGGCAATGTTGATGCGCTGAAACCCTTCGCCCCCGGCGCCGAACATCGTACCGCTGTTCAACCATAGTTTCGCCTCTTCGGTCACCCGGCGGTCGAGTTCCGACTGCGGCAGTCCGTACTCCGAAAAGTCGAGCCACAACAGGTACATCGCCTGAGGCTCGACCAGTTTCACCCGAGGTAACTTATCCGCCAGAAATTCGCGCACCAGTCGGATATTCTCCTCAAGGTAGCCTTTCAACGTCGCCAACCACGGTCCGCCTTGGGTGTAGGCGCTTTGGCAAGCGACGATGCCAAGTGTGTTCAGTTGGCTGTACCCGCTGCGGTGGATCTCCGTCCGCAGTTGCTCGCGCAACGCTTCGTTGCGGACGAAGATATTCGAAACCTGTAATCCGGCCAGATTGAACGTCTTGCTCGGCGCGGTGGCGATCACGGAGTTTTCGTCGATCAGGCCGAAGCAGGTGTGCGTGTGGCCGCTCCAGACAAAATCGCAGTGTATCTCGTCCGAAACGACCGTCACTCCGTGCCGTTGACAAATCTCGCTCATTCGCTCCAACTCCCTGCGCGTCCACACCCGGCCGACGGGGTTGTGAGGACTGCACAACAAGAACAGTTTCACACGCCGGGCGACTATCTTTCGCTCGAAATCCTCGAAGTCGATACTGTACCCGCCGTCGCGGTAGACCAGTTCATTTGTGACAAGTTCCCGCCCATTGTCGCGGATAATGTTGTAAAACGGATAATAGACCGGCGTCTGCACCATCACCGCATCGCCCGGCCCGGTGAAGGCGCGCACCGCCTGTGCCAGTCCGTAGACCAGCCCCGGTGACTTGACGATCTCGCGGGGGGCCACGGTGTAGCCGAAGCAGTCGGCAAACCACGCCGACACGGCACGGTAATACGGCTCTTTTGGCTCGGAATAGCCGAAAATCCCGTGGGCCACGGTCTCCTGCATGTCCGCCAGCACCTCCGCCGGGGCGGGAAAATCCATGTCGGCCACCCACATCGGCAGCACCCCCTGGGGTTTCCCCCGCTCGCGGGCAAAATCGTATTTAACGGAGTTCGTACCGTGGCGATCTATGATGGTATCGAAGTCTGGTTTCATAGCGTTTTCAGGGCATTTTCAATATCGTTTTTGAGATCATCCACTGCCTCGATCCCCGCCGAAAAACGGATCAGACTCTCCTCGATCCCCGCCGTGCGTTTCATTTCGGGCGTAAAGGTGGCGTAAATCGTCGATTCCGGGTGGATGACCAGCGACTTGTTGTCGAACAGGTTGGTAGCCCGGCGGAAGACTTTCAGCGCGTTCATAAAGCGGAAACAGTCGGCTTTAGAGCCCAGCTCCACCGTGAACATCGCACCCGGATCACCACTGAACAGGATGTCGGAGAGCGTCTTGTAAGGCGTGGTTTTGAGCGCCGGGTAGTTCACCCGGGTAATCTTAGGATGCTCCACGAAATGGCGCGCCAACTCGTGGGCCGTGGCACTCATGCGCCGGTAACGCACGTCGAGCGTCTCCATGCCGAGTGCATGCATGTAAGCCGTATCGGGCGTCATTACCGCCCCGAGGTTGCGCACGATCTCCGTGCGGAGTTTGTGGGCGAAACGCGAAACACCCGCCGGAGGCTCGGACATTGCGGCGAGCCGTCTGTTTTTCGTCCAGTCGAATGTGCCATAATCGACGATCACCCCGCCGGTGCTCGTCGCCCCGCCTGATATATATTTGGTAGTCGATACTACCTCGACGTCGACTCCCGCCTTTTTTGCGTCGAAAGCGCACCAGGGCACCAACGTCGTGTCGATGATCATCGGCACTCCCTTCGCCCGCAGGATCTTCGATATCGCGGGCAGGTCGGCCAACTCCAGGTGGGGGTTGGTGATCAGTTCGGCAAAAAAGGCGCAGGTATTTTCGTCGATGGCGGCGACAATCTGCGCCGGATCGTCCGTGTCCACGAACCGCACCTCGACGCCGAACGCCGCCAGCGTGCTGCGGAAGAACGAAAAGGTGTTGCCGAACAGGTGCGGCGAACTGACGATGTTGCTCCCGGCGGAAGCGATGGCGAAAAAGGTGTTCGTAATAGCCGCCATGCCCGAGCTGAGGGCTACGACACTTTCGGCACCCGAAGCGGCGCGTACTTTTTGCTCGAAATTCGTGACGCTCGGGTTCGAGATGCGTGAGTAGGTATGTTCGCCCGTTTCGCCGCGGAAGGCGGCAGCGATGGCCTCCGAGTCGGCGAATTCGAAGGCCGCGTTGCGGTAGACCGGCAGCGCGAGAGCGCCGTGGGCATCGGGTTTTTCGAAGTCGGCCCCTATGATCCGGGTCGAAAAATTCATGTCGTTCATCGTAGTTGTATTTGGTGCCGTAAAAATAGCGAATAATGCACTACTATAAGTAAAACTCCACTTCCGTGTAATTTTTCATCTCGAAAATTTCGAGTATCTGATCCCGCACAGTCAGAAAGCGTGCGTCTGTCCGATCGCGTCCGCGCCCCATGTCGACGGTTTTCACCGCCTTGATGCGGCCGGGGTCGGGGGCCATGACAACCACGCGGTCGGCCAAATATACAGCCTCTTCGATGTCGTGGGTGACGAAGATCACTGTTTTACCGCATGCCTGCCAGATACGGATCAATTCGTCCTGCATCCGGGCGCGCGTGATGACGTCGAGCGCGCCGAACGGCTCGTCCATCAGGAGCATGTCGGGGTCGACGGCTAGCGCCCGCGCAAGGGCGACCCGCTGACGCATGCCTCCGGAAAGTTGGTCGGGATAGTGGTTCCTGAACGCCGCGAGCCCCACCAGATCGAGGCACCGGTCAACAGTTAGTTGCCGTTCGGGGCGGGTGAGTTTCCGGTTTTCGAGTCCCAGCCCGACGTTGCGCTCCACCGTGCGCCAGGGTAACAGCCCATAATCCTGAAAGACAAACGTGTGGCGCGGGTCGGGTCCGGCGACCGGACGGCCATCGACCGATACGCTGCCCGACGAGGGCCGCTCGAAGCCGGCGATCGCGCCCAACAGCGTCGTTTTACCGCAGCCGCTCGGGCCGAGCAGGCACACGAACTCGCCTTCGCGAACGGTGAGCGACACGTCGGAGAGCGCGGTGAAACGCTCCGGGCCGCGGTGGTACTCCACAGAAAGGTGTTGGATGTCGATCTTCGTTGTCATCGCGTCGTGGTCCCCCATTTTTTGTATATCTGCTTTTCTCCCACATTTACAGCCGTGTCGAGCAGCAGTCCGAGGGCGCCGATCACCAGGATTGCCGCCAACAGCCAATCTGGCTGCAGGTT
This sequence comes from Alistipes sp. UBA928, assembly GCA_002293665.1. Taxonomy (GTDB): domain Bacteria; phylum Bacteroidota; class Bacteroidia; order Bacteroidales; family Rikenellaceae; genus UBA940. The sequence goes on from DBDQ01000109.1 coordinate 45,554, forward strand.
GTTGCGCGAGTCGATGATCAGAAAGCCGAGCCCCGACTGCGCGCCCACCATCTCGCCTGCTACCAGAAAGACCCAGCCAGTGCCGATGGCCTGGTGGAGCCCAGTCGAAATCTGGGGGAACGAGGCGGGCAGCACGATCTTGGTGAGTGTCTGGAAGCGGGAGAACGCAAAATTTTGCGCCACCCGTAGGTATATCTTCTCAGTGCGACCCACCGCCGCAACCGTGGCGAGCAGAACGGGAAAGAACACGGCAATGAAGATGATTGCAACCGCCGGAATGTCGCCGATACCGAACCAAAGCACGATGAACGGAGTCCACGCGATGGGTGAGACGGGACGCAGGATCTGAACCACCGGATCGACGAAACGCCACGCCCCGGCGAACCATCCGAACAGCAGGCCGGACACGATTCCGCACAGGGCCGCCGCCGCGTAACCTACGACGAACCGCGCAAGGCTCGTGCCGATGTGTGTGACCAGGGGGCCGTCGGCCAGTAACTCCCACCCGCTGCGCAGCACCTGCATCGGCGTCGGAACGAGCACGCTGTCATAACGCACTGCGGCAAGGTGCCACATCGCCAACAGAAGGGCAATCCCTACCGCTCCTTTCCAGACTTTCGTACCCATCGCTAATAGAGGCTCGGGTCAACGAATTGTTCCCACGACGGCGGTGCAGTCGACAATCCGGCCTCCCGGACGCGCCTCACAAGATCGTCGTAATAGTCGCGGCCGATGGCAAGATCGCCAAACGAAATCCAGCGCAGGGAGATGTCGTAGACCTGCTTGTCGATGTTCAGTTGCCCGCGTGTGAGTTCGAACACCTCGTCGCGGTGTGCGTCGATATATTGGCCGACGCGTTTGTAGAGATCGACGAACCGGTGGGCGGCGGCGTGGTTATTCACGAGGTATTCGTCGCCCAGCACCAGCACGCAGCACAGCGAATGTTCCCACAGATCGGCCGACTCGAAAAGCACCTTGCCGATACCCGCCTCGACGGCTTTCGCGCCGAACGGCTCGGCCACGCAATAGCCCGCGATCTGGCCCGAGGAGAGGGCGTATGGCATGTCGGGCGGGGCGAGTTCCACGATCTCGACGTCGTTCACACTCAATCCCGCCTCACCCAAGAGCTGATTCAGGAGTAGATAATGTGATGACTGCCGGTGGGGAATGGCGAACGTTTTTCCGCGCAGATCGGCCGCCGAGTCTATGTCGGGGGCGACGATCACCACGTTGCCGTCGGTGTGACCCAGCGCCACGGCCTTGAGCCCTATGCCCATTTCGCGCGCCTTCATCGCCAGTTGCACCAGCACCGAGGCGCCGTCTATGCGGCCCGTGTTGAGCGCATCGGAGAGGTCGGTCCATGAGCCGAACTTTACAAGCTCAATGTTCACTCCGTCCGACTCCTCTTGTAGCGCCGCCGCCGTGAGCACGGGCAGCGAATGGGTGATGGGCAGGTAGCCGATCTTTATCGTGCCGGCCCCGCGGTTCTCTTTGCAGCCCGCCAGCGAAAGGCTCAGAAGCGTGGCTGCCCAAAACAGTTTTTTCATATTCGTTTCTTTTTTAAGTCTTCGATGATGCGCCGGGCAAGTTTCAGGTGATCGACATCGACCACCGCTTTCGAGCCCAATTTTTCGGTGGATTTGTCCAGAATATATTCCATCACGCGGTCTGAACCCTGAATGGGCAGGTGGACGCAATGATAGGAATCTATGCCCAGCAGCCGAAAACTGAGCGCCGCACCGATGCCCTTTTCGTTCGACCATTCGGGGCTGGCAAAGGCCACCGGCAGCTCTTTGATTGGTACGCCGAGTTCGTTCGACAGAGCGCGGAAGATGGCCGAGGCGCGGGCGTTGTCGATACATTCGCCCAGATGCCACACCGGCGGCAGGTCGTCGCGCAGAAACCGGCGCAGGCCGGGCCCGGCGATCCCGAGCACCTTTCGGCTGCAATATCCCAACTTGAGCAGCGGGAACGAGGCGCAACCGTTGGTCAGTACGAGGATGTCGTTCCTGATGAGTTCCTCGCAGATGTCGACCACCGCTTTCTCGTATATCACGCGCGGGTTGTTGCAACCCACCAGATTGACGATGCCCCTGATCGTCCCGTCGCGCAGTGCGTCGGCGATAGCGCCCATTCCGCCGTAATGCTGAGTAATGGCTTCGAGCGAGAACCCGATCTCAGCGTCTATCTCTCGGGCGGGTATCTTCACCGGCACGTCGCGCCGGGCGGCGTGGGTTTCGATGGCGCGTTGCAGTATCCGGGCGGCTATCGCCTCGATC
>DBDQ01000004.1:0-2613 GCA_002293665.1 Alistipes sp. UBA928
CCACAGAAAGCGGCGGCAGCCCGGAAGCAATCAAAATCAGATAAAAAACAGCTGCCCAAAAATCTCCCGGAACTCCCGCCGGGCATAGGAAACCTGTTTCTCGACGGCAGCCTTGCTGATACCCAGACGCCCGGCGATCTCGTCGTTCGACAGCCCGTCGCCGTTCTTCAACTCGCATATCAGACGCCTCTGACGCGGCATGTGCAGCATCGCCAACTGAACTAGCATCGCGATGTCGCCTGCAATAAGCATCTCGTCGGTCTTCGAGTTGAACTCCGTCTCCGGCACCCACTCTTTCCCGAATTCGGCCGACCACACCGGCTGCCGGCCTCGCCGATAGTTCGACACCGCGTTGCGCGCCGTGGTGTACAGATAACTCTTCAGACTGGTGTGTATGTGTATGCTGGCATGTTTGGCCCAGATGCACGCCATTATCTCCTGCACGAGGTCTTCGGCCACCGAGCGCCGTCCGGTGAGCCGTTCTATGTAGTTGGTGAGAGGGTCTGCATACTCGAGATAGACGAGCCGGTACGCTTCGTGATTCCCCTCACAAAGCGCCTTGAGTACCTCCTGGGTTATTCGGCTGGTGGGAGAACGATTTTCGCGATCCATTCTCTCCTCCTTGTTGGTTAAGCATTCCGGGGGCCCGGGAAGAGCAATTATACGAAACTTTATCATCCGCGATTCCCTATTCGGCGCAATTAATGCTTCGGGACATCCGAATCACGATAAACGACAGCTCCCAGGGGGCAAAAAAGCGAAAAAAGAAGCGGCGGGGGGAGTGTCGTTTCGGAGTTTTTAACTATTTTTGTCGCCGACAGCGATCACCGGTCACTAAACGGCGGGGTCGCCGTAAAAATCAATGTTCCGTCAACCTTTAACAATAACCCTTTAAAATCATCAAATGAAAGGAAAGTACAACGTGGCCTACATCGTCGGCATCACACTGGTGGCGACTATCGGGGGACTGCTGTTCGGATACGACACGGCGGTGATCTCCGGAGCCGAGAAATCGGTCGAAGCCTATCTCATCCGCCCTTTGGGGCTGGGCGCATTCGCCCACGGCGCGACGGTATCGAGCGCACTCATCGGTTGCATCATCGGGGGAATCATCTCCGGGGCCCTCTCTTCGAGGCTGGGGCGCAAACGCTCGCTCATCGTGGCGGCGGTGCTCTTCTTCCTGTCGGCTCTCGGTTCGGCTTACCCCGAGTTCCTCTTCTTCGAGAGAGGTACCGCCACCAACGGTCTGCTCGTCGCGTTTAACCTTTACAGAATTCTGGGCGGTATCGGCGTGGGGCTCGCCTCGGCCGTGGTGCCCATGTACATAGGCGAGATCGCGCCGCCCGACGTCCGGGGGCGCATGGTGTCGTTCAACCAGTTCGCCATCATCTTCGGTATGCTCGTGGTCTACTTCGTCAACTGGGGCATCGCCCGCGGACAGAGCCTCGACTGGATCAACTCCATCGGCTGGAGGTGGATGTTCGCCTCCGAGGCCATCCCCGCATTCCTGTTCGGTACGCTGCTCTTCCTTGTTCCCGAAACGCCGCGCTACCTCGCCATGCGCCAGAAAGAGGACAAGGCACTGGCAGTGCTCGAAAAAATCAACGGCCGCGAAAGCGCCATGAAGACCTTCGCCGAGATCAAAGAGTCGGTCAAGAACGCCGCCGGTGGCAAACTGCTGGCCTACGGCAAGGTGGTTATCATAGTGGGCGTACTGCTGAGCGTGTTCCAACAGTTCGTCGGCATCAACGTGGTGCTCTACTACGCCCCGCGCATATTCGAAAGCATGGGCGTGGCTAAAGACGCCTCCATGCTCCAAACGGTGGTTATGGGCCTTGTGAACGTCGTCTTCACGGTACTTGCCATCGTCACGGTCGACAAGTGGGGCCGCAAACCGCTGCTCATCACGGGCTCGATCGGCATGGCGGTGGGTATGGTAGCCCTCGCGATCATGTCGCAGCTCGAGATCATCGGCATCGGCACCCTGGTGTTCATCATCATCTTCACGGCATCGTTCATGATGTCGTGGGGCCCGATCTGCTGGGTGCTCATCGCCGAGATCTTCCCCAACATGATCCGCGGCAAGGCCGTTGCGATCGCCGTTGCGGCACAGTGGGCGGCCAACTTCCTGATCTCGTCCACCTATCCTCCGATGATGGAGTTCTCGGGCGCGTTCACCTACGGTTTCTACGGCCTGATGTCGATCCTGTCGGCAATCTTCGTCTGGAAAATGGTCCCCGAAACCAAAGGCAAAACCCTCGAACAGATGGAAGCTGTCTGGAAGAAAAAATAGTTCCGTCACCAGACATAAAAAAAGGGCCTCGCATGACGCGAGGCCCTTTTTTCTACAATAACAACCCGATTAAACGGTAGCCATATGCTGAATCAACTCAACAACCTTGTTGGAATAGCCCCACTCATTGTCATACCACGAAACGAGCTTCACAAAGTTGCCATTCAAAGAGATACCGGCCTTGGCATCGAACNNTTCGCCGATGAAGTCGCTCGAAACAACTTCGTCTTCGGTGTAACCGAGGATACCCTTGAGTTCGCCATCGGCGGCTGCTTTCACAGCGGCGCAGATTTCAGCGTAAGTTGCAGCCTTTTCGAGGC
>DBDQ01000004.1:2779-16452 GCA_002293665.1 Alistipes sp. UBA928
GGTGGTCATGAGACCTTCCACGATACCGAACTTGTCGTTGATGACTTTGGCGAGGGGAGCCAGACAGTTCGTGGTGCACGATGCGTTCGAAACGATCGGTTCGCCCTTGTAGCTGCTGCTGTTTACGCCCATCACGAACATGGGGGTGTCGTCCTTCGAGGGAGCCGACATAACGACCCTCTTGGCACCGGCCTTGATGTGAGCCTCGGCTGTCTCCTTGGTGAGGAACAGACCGGTCGATTCGACCACATACTCGGCGCCGACAGCATCCCAACGCAGGTTTGCGGGATCTTTTTCAGCCGTCACGCGGATTGTTTTGCCGTTTACGACGAGGTTGCCGTCCTTAACTTCGATCGTGCCCTTGAATTGGCCGTGAACCGAGTCGTAACGCAGCATGTAGGCCATGTAATCGACGGTGATAAGGTCGTTGATACCTACGACTTCAACAGCGGCGCTCTTTTCGCAGGCGGCGCGGAATACCAAACGGCCGATACGTCCGAAACCGTTGATACCAATTTTAATTTTGCTCATGATTGTGTTTTATTTTAGTTGTGAAATTCGCTCGAATCAGTGCGCCGCAAAGTTACACAACTTCCGCGAGGTGTGCAAATGTTTATTAAAAAATTTTAATAAAACAAACCTACGGCACATCGCAGCCTACATCGCGGCAATCCGCCGTATTTTAGCCAAACGCTCGAGCAGTGTTTTATTCTTCCGTGCGACCTGCATGTTGTAGCGGGCCTGGATGTTGTTGAGTGTTACCGCGTCGATATTCAATACGCTCTCGAAGATCAGGGCCATCTCGGCGCTGACCGGGCGCTTGGCGTTGAGTATCTCGTTGAGTTGAGAGTATGATACACCCATCTCCCGAGCCAGGTCGCGCTGTTTAATTCCCAGATATTCCACCTCGTCCTTTACAATCTCGCCCGGGTGTACCGGATAGAACGGGTCGATGTTGTTCGCTATCATTGAGGGGTCTACTCCCTTTATCCTTATCATAACTTTTGGTTCGACAACTCTATAATGTTACACAGAACAATATGTGCATCTTCTACAATACCAAACAGTATGTTGGTTGGGGTTGACGATGCAAAGTTAGGAATAAACCCGATTAAATTCACAGATTTGCGAATTCATTTCGTTGCGCCCGGAGATTTCGTCCGCTTAGCCATAGCCAAGACGCATGTTTTCCGGTAATTGTCAATTAATTTTGTATCGTTCGAGATTTTCATGCTGAAAAATTTGGAAATTTGTGTGTGATATTTATATTTGTCCCTGTGTTTTTCTGCAGAAAAATGCAAAGTGTAAATTAATTTATTAACCAACAATTAACCCACTTTACAACCAATGAAAAAAAATATTCTAACAGCGATAGCAGGGGTAGTTCTCTGCGTTGCGGGTTTTACTACCTACAAAGCTTTCGAAAACGGAAACACATTGTCATCAAATGAGTTAATGGTAAAAAACCTTGAAGCATTGACTCAATATGAAGGGTCTGGCGGCGGTTTCTCTTGTTCTACCTATCCCATGCCTTTAATTTGTGCAGGAACACAAGATTTTATTGTAGGTACAGGATATCGTTCTTATTTATAATCTTCATAATAAATATCTCGCAACCTCGTAGGAGGATTTCTTCTGCGAGGTTGCGTTTAATCCATGCAATATTTATATGGCGTATAAGTTATTAGCGTCTCTATGTGTGTGTATGTGTGTGGCCTCTGGTTGCTTGAATCAAAAAAGGCCAGAAGCGATTCATGTGCTTCGACATCGCCCCATTGACATGGGTGATAAATATCTCGGGTATGGCGGGTTTATTACGTATTGTCGAGGCGATATAGTGGGAATTGAGATGAACCCGGCATTACCACCTTTTTTTTGTTTGAAGCCTGACGAACAGTCATTTTATTTCTTTGGGAGTAACGGACGCGGTCCTGGAGAATTTTTGATGCCATACTCAATTCAGTTTACAGACCAATTCGTTGGCGTTTTCGATGCCCAGACAAAGACTTATTCAGAATTTGCCGTTCCGAATGAAGAAGAAATGCCGAGAACAGAAAAGGAGATTAGATTTCAGGCTATGTCATCTCGAATAATTAAAACGTCTTTTGGTCAATATATCTCCCTATCTCTTAATGAACATATGTTTGAGTTGATGGATTCTGCCGGCTCCACAATCAATACTTTTTTTGAATATCCTTATCAAAACGGCAACGAGCGTAAAGTCAGATTCAGGGCTTACGCATATCAGGGCACCCTTGCCACTAATCCGTCAAAAACCAAATTTGTTTACTCTTCTTTCCGTGGCGAAATATTACATTTCTACGCCATAGAAGAAAACAACATTGAGGTTATTGCCAAAATTGAAAAAGAATATCCGCTCTATAAAGATCAGAGCAATGAAAATTCCAAGGGGGTGAGTTATGATGCGAACGGGAAAAATGGATATATAGCAACATATGCTACCGATAACTTTGTATATGCCATATACAGTGGCCAAACTGTATATGAGCAAACGGAAAAACGAAGTGTCAATTTCGAAGGAGACATTCTACGAATTTTCGACTGGGGCGGCATTCTTGTAGAAGAGTATGAGTTAGATGTGCCATGCAGTTATTTGTGTGTTTCCGACGATGATACTCAAATGTGGGCTGTGGTAACCAATCATGAAGGAGAAATAGTATTGGCTTCGTTTGATCTTACCGTAAGCGAGATGCCTGACGAAAAGGAACGGGAAGAAGAGACAACACAAAATGCTTCTCGCTCTCAGGAAAATAATCTTGGAGGTAGCATATATGGTTTGGATGTTCGAACTAAGGATAACCGACATAACGAGGAAACTCAGAGGGTACTTGATTCTATGCGGAGCTTGCCTGGGCATGTCCCTTTAGACCTCAGTTCAAATGGTCGCTATGATGTTCGAATTGATACTGTCGGCAATAATATAATGACAATAGTCATTTTGAAATAAGTTAAATATAATCGGTGTTTATTACCTCCCCACCTTAGTCCGCTTAGCCATCGCCGAAGCAAACACAAAATCATTAAGCTCCGCATTATCCGAATGCATGATCTCGGCCGAAGTCCCCTCCCACCATTTATGCCCCTCATGCAGAAACACCACCTTCTCCCCGATCTCCAGCACCGAGTTCATATCATGGGTATTGATGATCGTGGTAATGCCATATTCGACTGTGATCTCATGGATCAACTGATCTATCACCCCCGAAGTTATCGGGTCGAGCCCCGAGTTGGGCTCATCGCAGAACAGATACTTGGGGTTCATCACTATGGCGCGCGCTATGGCGACCCGCTTTATCATCCCCCCCGAAAGCTCCGAAGGATATAGACGGTTCACATCGCCTAGAGCCACTCTCCGCAGACAAAAATCGACCCGCTCGCGTTTCGCCTCCTCACTCTGGTCGGTGAACAGATCCAAAGGCAGCCTCACATTCTCCTCGACGGTCGACGAGTCGAGCAGCGCCCCCCCCTGAAATATCATCCCCATCTCCTGCCGAATAGCCTTTATCTGACGGAAATCGAGGCGCGAAAAACAGGTCGTGCCATACCATATATCGCCCCCGTCCAGCGGCACCAATCCCACGAGGCACTTCATAAGCACCGTCTTACCCGACCCGCTGCGGCCGATAATTAGGTTGGTCTTGCCCTGGTCGAACTCCACCGAGATGTCGTCCAACACCGTCCGCCCCTCGAAACGTTTAATTATATGCTCTCCGCGTATCATATCAACAACCACTGGGTTAGGATCAGATTGAAGATAAGTATGGTGATCGAGCTCGCCACCACGGCCTGTGTCGACGACCGCGCCACCTCGAGCGAGTTTCCCCGGGCGTAGTAGCCGAAGAACGACGACACGGAGGTAATGATGAAAGCGAACACGGCTGTTTTTATCAGCGCATACACTATCGACCACGGCTTGAAATCGAGATGCAGCCCTGTGATGAAGTCGCCGGGCAGGATCGTCCCCGTGAATACGCAAATCAGATAGCCACCGACGGTTCCGACCAGTATGCTCAGTATACACAGAAACGGAAAGAACACCACGGCAGCGGCGATCTTCGGAAGTATCAGATAGCTCGCCGAGTTGACCCCCATCAACTCCAGGGCGTCGATCTGCTCGGTTATGCGCATTGTGCCTATCTCCGAGGCGATGCTCGACCCCACCTTTCCGGCGAGTATAAGCGCCACCACGGTCGAGGAGAACTCAAGGATCATCGTCTCCCTCGTGGCATAACCTATGAGCGACCGCGGAATAAATCCCGCCTCGAGGTTGATCGACATCTGGAGCGCCACCACGGCCCCCATGAACAGCGATATGATGGCGGTTATGATAATCGATCCCAACCCTATGGCATCCATCTCGGCCATCGTTCGCCGGTAGTAGATACGCCTCTTCTCCGGACGGGAAAAGACCTTTCCCATCAGGATGAAGTAGTTGCCAATGTCGGAGAGGAATCTGCGGATCATTTTACAGGTGGCTTCTTAGTCTCTTTCAACGGTTATCTCTTCGAACTCGACATATTCGCCGACTCCTCGGTTCACTTTTTTCTCCGCGTGCGATCGTGTGGCCTCTACCGTCACATCCCCTTCACGTCGGCCGCGTGTCCGGGCCTGACGCTGAGCCTCTTTCGTAGCGCGTTGATACGCCTCGGTCTGCTTACGCAGAAAACGGCTGAAGGTGGCGCGAATTATCAGCCCCACGAACCATACCACAGCCAAAAGAATAACCAAAAACTTCAAAAAGCCCATATCAAATTTTCAATTTCCCATTTTCAATTCTCCATTCACTCAATATCCCTGCAATTTCTTTTGTCGACGATCACCCCGTCCTCCAACACCACCATCCCCACCGAGGCGCGCAGCATCGTTATCATCGTCGTCGCGTCGACATTGCATACCCTCACCGGGGGTGCCTCGCCGAAGATCATCGTCTGCTGCTCTCCGCCGAGAGGCGTCGCTGTCAGTAAAACGACTTTTGCCTCCTCTTCGTCTGCCCGGCGCGCGATTTTTTCGAACTTCGCGGCGTAGCGCGGCTTTATCAGATCGAGCTTCACCGCGCACAGCATGTACACCCGGCCCGGAAAGTCGACTATCTCGTCCGTCACATCGCCCGCAGGATCGAACGCCGCAAACTCCCGCAGCGCCATTCCGGGCTCGAACTCGCCGTTCTCGACCAGTTCCACGAACTCCCACCGCGTGGTGTCCCACCAGGTCGTGTCGGCCACCGAGAACTCGTGCAGCGAACCGTCGTCTAACCGCCGGTAAATCATCCTTGCATCCTCCGTGCCATTCTCATCCCCGCCTCGTATCGCCTCCCGCAGGTTCACCCCCTTTTTATAGGGCAAAAAGTCTATCAACGGCAGATGGCGGTAACAATACGTGCCCAACCCTCCAGCCAGTCCCGCAAAAAGCAGGGTGCACACCCACTCCCTTGCCGTAACCGGTAAAAAAGTCAGCTTCCTGCGTGCATCCAGCCACACCACGAGCGCCAACCCCCACAGCACCACATTCTTCCAGAACGACGCCCAGGGCGAAAGTTTCAGTGCGTCGCCGAAACACCCGCAATCCTCCACGGGCAAAATCGTGGCCGAAAGGAATGTCACGACCAGAAAGAACGTCATGACGAGCATCGCAAAGATCGAGATCAACCGCGTCTTGATCCTGAATGTCAACATGAGCCCCATCATCAGCTCCGCCGCGCAAAACCAGATTGCAAACCCGAACCGGTAGTTGTTCAGCCCCCCGAATCCGTAGACGTTGAGATACTCCGTGATCTTGAGCGCCGTCCCCCACGGATCGACTGTCTTCACAAACCCCGAAAAGATAAAGGTCAACCCCAACACCACGCGACACACGTCCGCTATCGTTACTCTTTTCTTCATAGCATTCTATTCTTCATATGTTGGCGCAAGTTTATCAACTTGTGCCAACACTCACCACAAATCACCGATCTCCTCAATTATCTTCTCAAAGATCGCCTCAGGAGGCAGCATCCGCCCCTCGCCGTCGGAGCAGTCGATCACTCTCAGGGCGGGGTCTTCGCGTGCCGCGTCGAGGTACATCCCACGAACGCGCCGTTGGAACTCCGTCGACGCCTCGTGCACGTCGCGCCCGCCTTGCAGGTACTCGCGGTCGGCTCCCGACCTCCCCTCCGACAGCTTCGCCTCGGTGAAACGCGACGGAACATCGAGGAACAGCGACACGTCGGGCCGCGGGATGCCGTAAATCCCGAACTCGATTTCGAGTATCCAGTCGCGTAGCCGTCGCCGGCCGGCCTCGTCGTTCACTTTGGCGCACTGGTACCCCACATTGGAGTAGACGTAACGGTCGAGGAAGACCCACTTTCCCTCCCCGAGCCACCGGCGTATCGTCGGTGCGGCGGCGGCCCTGTCGCCGGCGAACAGCAGCGCCACCGTGTATGGGTCGACCGCGTCGATGTCGCCGAACTCACCGCGCAGAAAACGCGCGATGGTTTCGCCGTAGAGCGGCGTTTCGACCCTCGGGAAGTGCAAAAACCCGATCGCGTGACCACTCTCGGCGGCACGTTCGCGCATCATGCGCAGTTGGGTCGATTTTCCGGCTCCGTCGAGCCCTTCGAGTACTATCAGCGGCATTTTCTTAAAAATTATCTTCTTAACATGCTCACGGCCTTCACGACACCGGCCACCAAAGCATCCACCTCCTCCATTGTGTTGTACATGGCAAACGAGGCGCGGCATATCGAACCGGCGTTATAGTGCTCCACGAGTGGCTGGGCGCAATGGGTGCCTGTTCTCACCGCAATACCCTGTTTGTCGAGCAGTGCTCCCATGTCGTAACCGTGCACACCCTCCACAGTGAACGATATGATGGGCGCCTTGCCGGGCGCGGTGCCGTAGATGCGCAATCCTTCTATGGCGCTCAGCCGTTCGGTGGCAGCTTCCAGTAGCATCTCCTCGTGCCGGTCTATTGCTCCGGCTTCGAATTCCCAAAGGTATCTTATCCCCTCGGCCATCCCCACGGCGCCGATGAAGTTAGCCGTCCCCGGCTCGAACTTGTAGGGCAGTTCGGTCCACTTCGACCCCTCGAACGACACCATCGCGATCATGTTCCCCCCCCCTAAAACGGGGGACATGCGCTCCAAAATCTCCCTTTTCCCATACAGCGCCCCTATTCCGGTGGGGCCATAAAGTTTGTGGCCCGAAAATGCGTATATGTCGCACCCCAGCGCCTGCACATCGGTCTTCCCGTGCACCACCCCCTGGCAGCCGTCTACTACGACCACCACTCCGTGGCTGTGGGCGATCTCCGCGATTCGCGCAATGTCGGGCCGCGTACCCAGCACGTTCGAGCACTGGGTTATGGCGAGTACCCTCGTGCGGTCGTCGATCAGACTTTCGAGCACCTCGAGGTCGGGTAGCCCCTCGTCTGTGAATGGCAGCGGCCTGATCGTCCCCCGGCATGACAGTTGCCAGGGAATGATATTGGAGTGGTGTTCCATCGTGCTGACGATCACGTTGTCCCCCTCTTCCACAAGCAAATCGCACAGACTCCTTGCGGCAATGTTGAGCGAGGCGGTTGCTCCGGGGGTGAAGACAATCTCCTCGCGGTCGGCGGCGCCGATAAATTCGCGCACGGTTTCGCGCGCGGCTTCATACTGGGCCGTGCTTTCATCGGCCATCAGGTGTGCGCCACGGTGGACGTTGGCGTTGCTGCCCAGATACATTGCATCCATCGCTTCAAGAACTCTGCGCGGTTTTTGGGCCGTGGCCGCGCTGTCGAGGTAAACCAGCGGCCGGCCGTAGACCTTTCGCTCCAGGATGGGGAAATCGGCCCTTACGGCCGTAATGTCAAACGTTCTCTCCATAATATTTAGCCAGATAATGATCTTCCTTTATTCTCATAGCTTTCTGTTCACGCGCGTTTTTGTCGTTCATGCCGCACAGATGCAGCACGCCGTGAACCATCACCCGCCGCATTTCCACCTCCGGAGCCACACACAGCTCGCGGGCGTTCTCTTCCACCGTTTGCGGGTCGATAAATATGTCCCCGCTAATATATTTGTCGACAGAGTAGTCGAATGTAATGACATCTGTCGGCCAGTCGTGTCCCAAATAGGTTCGGTTTATTCCGAGGTGATGCGCCCTGTCGCAAAAGATAAATACGACCGCTCCCAAACAAAATCCCTCGTTCTCGACCGCACGCCGTATCCACTCCGCTGCACGCCCTTTCGCCGTCAGCCGGAAATCCGTCCCTTCATTATAGAATCGTATAGCCATTCTCTATATATTCTGCGTAGCCAACCCCCCGTTGGCATTCCCACTTCTGCGTAGCCGAACCCGCCGTGGGCGTTCCCACCCGTGGTCGTTCCCACCACCTCACCGAAGCCACTCCTCGGGGTCGAGCACGGTGTTGCCCCTCTGCATCCATACCATCACCAGATGGCGGTCAGGGTTGTCGGATGTGCCCAATCGCCCCAGCGGCTGCCCGGTGATCACTCTGTCACCGGTGGCCACGGCAGGGGTCGATATGTTGCCGTAACCCACCACATACTCTCCCGAGCGCACCATCACGCACTTGTCGTACTGCCCGAGGTCGGAGATCCATGTCACCGTCCCATCGAACACCGACCTGACGTCGGCCCCGGCCTGAGCGGCGACTATCAACCCCTTGAAGTCGCTCTCTATCCCGTCGGCGCTCTTCTCCTTACCGAAGTGATGGAGTATGATCCCTCCTCCGGCGGGCGAACCCGTGGGCCAGGGCAGTTTACCTTTGTTGTCGCCGAACTGTCCCGTGAGGGCCATGTCGGCCTCGCTCATGGTGGTCTCGCTGGCAGCGCGTGCCTGGCGCGCCATGATTCGGTCGATTTCTCTTTGCGCTGCGGCTATCTTTGCGCGCTCTTTTTGAGCTTCTGCATTGAGCTTTTGACGGTCGGCACCGAGTGTTTCGAGCGCCTGTTTGTACCGCGCCTCCTCCTGCGCCAAATCGGCCAGCAGCCGGTCGCTCTCGGTTTTCAGCCCCGCAATCTCATTCTTCTTCACCCCCAACTGCTCAATGTTTGCGAGGAGCGAACGGTTCATCGAGTCGATCCGCTCTCCGTGGTGTTGTCGTGCGCGGTTGTAGCGGCGAATAAAGGCAATGCGCCTCGAAGCGTCGTTGAAATCCCTGGCCGACAGTAGGAACAGTGTGGCATTGTTGGTCTTATGGCTCTTCCACGCCGCGTACACCATCCTTCCATAGTCGCTTTTAAGAGCGTTGAGAGCACTGTCGAGCCTTCTCGTCGTGCGGGTGTCGGCATTGATCTGAGCCGTTATGCGGCGCATTTCGCGTTCGAGATCGTCGGCCACACGCCGTTTCGCCTCTATCGAACTGCGTGCCACCCTCAGATCGCGCTCCGAGCGCACTATGTCACCTCTGAGAGCTCTGTCCATCCTCTCGATCTCGGCCAAACGCTCCACCGAACGCCGCTTCACCGCATTCTGGGCCTCGATGTCGCCCTGCTGTGCATACACCGCCACCGCCGCCATCATTGCCACGGCCGCCACGAGAAGTATTTTGTCTCCCGTTCTCATCACTCAATCCGTGCGAGTCGTTCTTCTATATCGCTGTCGGGCTCCCAACCCGCCTCGCGCGCCCTTTTCCAGTATACCGAGGCCATGAACTTTTCGCCCAGTGCCCACAATATGTCACCGTAGTGGATCATCAGCTCCGCGTTCTGTTCACGGTCGAGTGGCAGCGCCTGCTGCATCACGCGCCGGGCCTCGGCGTAGTCGCCCAATTTATAGAGCACCCAGGCGTAGGTGTCGAGGTACGACGAGTTGCCCTCCTGGAGCCTCACCGCCCGCTGCGCCATGCCGAGGGCACGGTCGAGCTCACGGCCCTCGAGCGCGAGGAAATATGCGTAGTTGTTCAGCACCAGCGCGTTCGAGGAGTTGTATTGCAACGCCTTTTCATATGCCGCAAAAGTTTTGCGCAGATTCCCCTCCTCGTGCCACAGGGTACCTATGGCGCCGTGTATCTCGCTGCGCAGCGAGTCTGTTGCAGCGACCCGTAGGGCCTGCGTCAGGGTCTTCTGCGCCTCCCGCGGCCGATCCATGTATTGCAGAGCGCTCGAACGCAGCAGGTATATCTGAATCTCGCCCGGATAGTGCGCCAGAGCGCGGTCGCTCCACAGCGCCACCGAATCGCTCCGGTCGAGCCATGCCTCGATCTCTATCGCCTTCATGTAGAGGCCGAGGGTGGGGTCGGGTCGGTCGAGCCGGTTCTTGATTGTAGTGAGAGCTCCCTCGGGGTCACCCCCGCGCACGGTGTGGTCGGCGTACAGCTCCACCACCCGCGGGTCGCCCGGATAGCCGGTCATCAGCGAGAGGGACAACTGCCCCATCTCGAAAAAGTGGTTGCGATAGAACCCGGTGTTGAGGGCCAGCGTCTCGAAACGGTCTATCTTCGTATCGAGTGTCACGCCCGGCAGGGTGAAAAGTTGTCTCAGGGTAGCCATGTAGAGCGTCGACTGCCCCCGCGAGAAGTAGAGGTCGGCAAGCGCGCCGAGCGCCTCGGCATTGTCGGGATTGATCTCTATGACCTGTTTGAGCGTCTCGGCCTGAAGCGAGTCGCGCCTCTGGTAGGCGTATATCTGCGCCAGGGCAAGACGGTTCTCCTCGTCGTATGGCGAGGCGGCGACAAACTCTTCGGTGACGGCCACGGCCTCGTCTATTCTGCCCGCTTCGAGGAGCAGTCCGCGTCTCATCTCCACTATTCCCGGTGTCGTGCCCATTCTCACCTCGGCGTTGTCGAGCGTTGCCAGAGCATCGTCGGTACGTCCCTTCCGGTAGTAGAGTATGGCCAGCATCTGGTAGTTCTCGGGGTCGAACGTCCCCCCGGCGGCCACACTCTCCTCGAAAAGTTCGAGCGCCTCGTCGTAACGTTCCAACCCGACCAACAACCTCCCCTGCCTGCTGCGGTACCAGTTGTTGGCCGGGTCGAGTTCCACTGCGCGGGTGCTGAAACTCAGGGCGCGCGCCGCCGAGCCCTTCGCGGTCAACGCACCGGCCATCTGAAAGAGCGATGGAGCATGGTCGGGATCAATGGCCAATGCCCGTTCGAGCGCGGCGACCGCCTCGTCGTAACGCTCCTCGGCCGCCAATCTCACTCCGTCGGTGTAGTACACTACGAGCGAATCGCGCGCCGCACCATCCTGCTGCGCATACGTGAGCCCTGCCGTCGAAATCGACAGCGCCAGAGCGATCAGTATGCGCACGGGCCTCATAACGCGGCGGCGAATTGATGCAGGAACCTCACGTCGTTCTCGAAGTAAAGCCTCAAATCGCCCACTCCGTATTTGAGCATGGCTATGCGCTCTATGCCCATTCCGAATGCAAATCCGGTGTATTTTTTGTTGTCTATGCCGCAAGCCTCCAGTACATTTGGGTCGACCATGCCGCACCCCATAATCTCGAGCCATCCCGTACCCTTGCACACGGGGCACCCCTTGCCTCCGCACAGCGCGCACGACACATCCATCTCGGCGCTCGGCTCGGTGAAGGGGAAGTAGCTCGGGCGCAGGCGGATCTTCGTCTCGGCGCCGAACATTTCGCGCGCAAAGTGCAGCAGCGTCTGCTTGAGGTCGGCGAACGACACCCCCTCGTCGATGTAGAGTCCCTCCACCTGGTGGAAAATGCAGTGGGCGCGATACGAGATCGCCTCGTTGCGGAACACCCGGCCGGGGCAGATCACGCGAATGGGCGGCTCCTGCGTCTCCATCACGCGCACCTGAATGGAGCTTGTGTGGGTTCTCAGCAGCACGTCGGGGTTTTTCTCAATGAAGAATGTGTCCTGCATGTCGCGCGCGGGATGCTCGGGAGCGAAGTTCAGTGCGGTAAACACGTGCCGGTCGTCTTCTATCTCGGGTCCCTCGGCCACGGTGTAACCCATGCGGTCGAAGATGCCCACAATCTCGTTCCTCACGAGCGAGATGGGATGACGGCTGCCCGTGGGCTCGGCTGCACCCTTGCCCGGACGAGTCATGTCGCCCGCCGCGGGTATCTTGGCTGTCGACGTACCTGCCGTGGCCTTCAGGTCGTTGATTCGTTGCTGGGCTTTGGTTTTAAGCTCGTTGAGCTTTTGTCCCAGGGTGCGTTTCATCTCGGGAGCCACCGTTTTGAACTCCTCCATGAGCTCCGTCACCCGCCCTTTTCTGCCGAGCATTCTGATGCGGAAATCCTCTATCTCCCCGGCCGCGCGGCTCGAGAACGCCTCCACTTCGGCAATCAGTTCGTTGATCCTTTCTGTCATAATTCTGAAAACATATCTCTTCCAAATACAAAATTACAAATTTTATTTAGCTTTGCGTTGGAATGAGATCAGAAAAACATATTCTGTTACGCGAACAGGCAGCGGCACTGCCTTTGGTGCCCGGAATTTACCAGTTTGTCGACGCCGAGGGAACCGTGCTTTACGTGGGCAAGGCCAAGAGTTTGCGCCGACGGGTGGCCAACTATTTCGTCGAGTCGCGCCTCCCCTCGAAGATACGCCTGATGGTGCGGCGCGCCGTCGAACTGCGCCACATAGTCACCGACAGCGAAACCGACGCCCTGCTGCTCGAAAACTCGCTCATCAAAACCCTCCAGCCGCGCTACAACGCCATGCTGAAGGACGACAAGACCTATCCGTGGATCGTAGTCCGCAACGAGCCCTTTCCGCGTATCCGATCCACGCGGCAGATGGTGCGCGACGGGTCGGCCTACTTCGGGCCCTATGCCTCGATCGGTATGCAGAAAAATCTGTTGGAGATACTCCACGCACTGTTTTCGTTCCGCACCTGTTCGCTGAACCTCGCCCCGGAGGAGATCGCTCGGGGGCGCTACCGGCCCTGCCTTGAGTTCCATTTGGGCAACTGCAAAGCCCCTTGTGCCGGGCGGCAATCCGCAGAAGATTACGACGAGAGCGTCGAAATGGCGCGAGCAATGCTTCGGGGCGAGTTGGGGCCTATCCGCCGCTCGCTCACCGCCGCCATGCGCGAGGCCGCCGCTGAGTTGCGGTTCGAGGCTGCCGCCGTTTTCAAACACCGCCTCGATCTGTTAGAGGGCTACTCGGCGCGGTCGGTGATAGTCTCCCCGTCGTTGGGCGACCTCGACGTCTTCGCGCTCGTGGTCGACGACGACACGGCGTGGTGCTCATTCGTCCGCATCGTGCGTGGAACCGTCACCGGGTCGCTCACCGTGCAGATGATGCCGGGAGCCGAAGAAGACCCGCGTGTGGTTCTGAGCGCGGCCATCACACAAATTTCAGAAAGAGTAGGTGGCGAACTTGCCCGCGAGGTGATTGTGCCTTTCGTTCCGGAAGAGGAGCTTTTCCCCGGAAAAAAGTTCACCGTACCCAAACGCGGCGAAAAACAGGGCCTGCTTGAGTTCGCCGAGAAGAACGCCCGCCTTGCCCGAGCCGAACATCAGAAAAACCTCGAGATCAAAGAGCCCGAAAAGGCCACCAACCGCGTCATGGCCGCCATGCAGCGCGAGTTGCACCTGCCGCACGAACCGCGCCACATAGAGTGTTTCGACAACTCGAACCTTCAGGGGACACACCCCGTCGCCTCATGTGTGGTGTTTCGCGACGGACGCCCCTCGCGGCGGGAGTATCGCCATTTCAATATCAAAACCGTCGTGGGCCCCGACGACTTC
>DBDQ01000017.1 GCA_002293665.1 Alistipes sp. UBA928
AGCCAACGGCAATATTGGGTTTGACGCGCGGGTAGTGGGGGGTGTGGGGAGCGTTTGCGGTTTCTGGTTATTCTTCGTAGCCGAAGCGGCGGAGGGCGGCGTCGGAGTCGCGCCAGCCGTCGGCTACTTTGACGAAGAGTTCGAGGAAGACTTTTTTGCCGAGGAATTCTTCGAGGTCTTTTCGCGCGGCGGTGCCCACTTTCTTCAAGGCCGCACCCTTGTGGCCGATGATGATACCCTTTTGCGAGGCGCGCGCGACGTGGATCACGGCGCGGATGCGGTCGATCACCGGCTCCTCGCGGTACTCCTCGATCGCCACCTCGACGCTGTATGGCACCTCTTTGGAGTAGGTGAGCAGTATTTTTTCGCGGATGATCTCGCTGGCGAAGAACCTGAGCGAGCGGTCGGTGAGCGTGTCGCGGTCGTAATAGGGGTCGCCTTCGGGCAGCAGGTGGAGTATGCGGCCCAGCAGGCCGTCGGTGTTGAACCCCGTGAGGGCCGATGTGGCGACGGTCTGCGCTCCGGGCAACAGTGCCTCCCACCGCTGTATCATTGCGCCTACCGCCTCGGGGTTAGACAGGTCTATTTTGTTGATTATGACGATTGTGGGGATGCCGCTCGCGCGGATGCTTTCGACGACTTCGGCGTTGCGCTCCGAAGGGTGGTTGCCCGCGGCGGCGGCGCCTTCCACAGTGTCGGTAACATAGAGGATTACGTCGGCGTCCTGCACCGCGCCCTTTACGAAGCGCATCATAGACTCCTGTAACCGGTAGCCCGGCCGCAGAATCCCCGGCGTGTCGGAGTAGACGATCTGGAAGTCGTCGCCGTTGACGATCCCCATTATGCGGTGGCGCGTGGTCTGCGCCTTGGAGGTGATGATGGAGATGCGCTCGCCCACGAGACGGTTCATCAGCGTGGACTTTCCCACGTTGGGGTTGCCTATGATATTAACAAAACCAGATTTCATTGTACAAAAGTAGCTATTTTATTGCTACTTTTGTACCGTCATGACACAACACAGACCAACAGTTGCACTGATATACGATTTCGACGGGACGCTGTCGGCGGGAAACATGCAGGAGTATGACTTTATCCCGGCCGTGGGCAAGAGTAACTACGATTTCTGGAGAGAGTCTTCGCAGTTGGCGCGCGATGCCGACGCCGATCCAATACTCACCTACATGGCGCGCATGATCGCCGAGGCGAAGGCAAGCAACGTGCCCATCACCAGGGAGCGTTTCCGTGAGTTCGGCCGCAGTGTGAAACTTTTTCCGGGGGTCGAGGAGTGGTTCGGCCGAATCAACCGCTACGGCGTCGAAAAGGGGCTCAACATAGTGCACTACATCAACTCGTCGGGCATTCGCGAGATGATCGAGGGGACGTCGATCGCCGGTGAGTTCCGAAAGATATATGCCTGTTCTTTTCTATACGACGACGCGGGCGAGGCGTACTGGCCCGGTGTGGCGATCAACTTCACCAACAAAACGCAGTTTATATTTAAGATCAACAAGGGCGTCGACGAGGTGTGGGACGGCAAGGCGGTGAACGAATACATCCCCGAAAAGATGCGTGTCGTGCCTTTCCGGCGCATGATATACTTCGGCGACGGCACTACCGATATTCCCTGTATGAGGCTCGTGAAGTCGTCGGGTGGATATTCGATAGCCGTCTATAATCCCGCGGAGGAGCAGGCACAGCGTCCGGCGGCTGAGAAGCTGTTGGGCGAGAACAGGGTCGATTTCGTTACCCCGGCCGATTACGGTCCCGGCGGACGGCTCGACGCCATTGTACACACGATAATTGACAAGATCGCTGCCGAGGTGGAACTTTCGAGATTATGAAGATAGTTTTTGCGACCAATAACGGCCACAAGCTGGCGGAGGTGGCGGCGATCCTGGGCCCCGAATGGGAACTTGTGACCCCCGCTTCGTTGGGCATTACCGAGGATATTCCCGAGACGCAATCCACGCTTGAGGGCAACGCACTGCAAAAGGCGCGCTATATTTATGAGCGCACGGGTCTCGATTGCTTTGCCGATGACACGGGGTTGGAGGTGACGGCTTTGGGTGGCGCTCCGGGGGTGCGTTCGGCGCGTTACGCGGGCGATCATCACGACTTTGATGACAATAACCGTCTGCTGCTACACAATCTGGAGGGTGCGGCCGACCGCTCGGCGAGGTTCCGTACCGTGATAGCACTGATCGAAAGGGGCCGCGATCATCTGTTCGAAGGGCGCGTCGAGGGGCGTATCATAGATGAGTATCGCGGCACGGAGGGATTCGGTTATGATCCGATATTCATTCCCAAGGGGGCCGACACCACATTTGCCGAGATGTCGCCTGCCGAGAAAAACGCCATAAGCCACCGCGCCAGGGCGGTCGAGCGTCTGGTGGAATTTCTTAACAAACCGAACCATAAGCCATGAAAATGAACCTGCTTTTCGTTACGGCCCTGATGCTCTGCGCAGCATGTGGCGGCCAAAATGCCAAAAAATCGACCGGGGACGCAGGAGCCGTTGGTGCGAACACCACAGCCGACTCGGTGACGATTTACCGTTCACCCCGCCCACCCGCGATGATTACCGATCCACAGGCCCAGATGCAGTGGACGACGGAACACTACTGGGACAACTTTGAGTTTGCCGACACGCTCGCCGTGCCGCGTTGGAGCGACTATGCCGAGCAGGCATTCGTCGACGTCAACTACGCCATGGCAAACAATAACGTGCCCTTCGAGACCGCATCGGCTGTCATCTCCTCTCTTTTCCGCAAGGCGTCGATCAACAAGGCGGCATTCATGAAATTTGCCGAGGTGGCCGAGAAGTATCTGTTCGACCCCAACTACCCGCTCCGCAACGAGGAGCTATACATCGTGGTGCTGAGAAGCGTGCTCGAAAATCCCGCCCTCGACGAGTGGGAGCGCATCCGCCCGCAGGAACAGTTGCGTCTGGCACTCAAGAACCGCATAGGCGAACTTGCCACCGATTTCAGATACACACTTGAGAGCGGCGCCACCGGAATGCTGCGCACTCTGAGGTCTCCGTACACCCTTGTCTTCTTTAACAATCCCGGCTGCCCTGCATGCCGCACGACCATAGACCAGATAATGGCCTCGCCATTGCTCGTCGACATGATAGGTAAGGGTACGCTCGCCGTGCTGGCTATCTATACCGATTCCGATCTCGACGCATGGAGAGAGTACAACCCCGAGATGCCCGAAAAATGGATACTCGCCTACGACGCCGGTGAAAAGATCAAAAACGAAGAACTTTACGACATAAAGGCTATACCGACCGTATATCTGCTCGACGCCGACAAACGGGTGATGCTGAAGGACGAAATGTCGGTGCCGAGAATAGAATACACCCTGGCAGTAGCAACCGGAGCTGTCGAAGCCCCGGCGGCGAATTAGGCTAAAATATTGAGATATGAATTTAATTGATGGAAAAGAAGTCGCGGCTGCGCTGCGCAAAGAGATAGCTGCCGAGGTCGAAACGATGGTTGCCAAGGGCGAGCGTCCGCCATACCTGGTGGCCGTGCTCGTGGGCGACGACGGGGCCTCGCAAACATACGTGGGAAACAAAGAGAAGATGTCGGCCGAGGTGGGTTTTCGCTCGCAGGTGCTGCGATTGCCTGCCGAAACCACTCAGGAGGCTCTGCTCGCCGAAGTGGCACGGCTCAACGCCGATCCCGAGGTGGACGGGTTCATAGTCCAACTGCCCCTGCCGCGTCACATAGACGAACAACGCGTGATAGAAGCGATAGACCCCAGGAAAGATGTCGACGGATTTCATCCCGAGAACGTGGGACGGATGGCGATGGGGCTTCCGGCTTTTGTGTCGGCGACCCCCGACGGGATACTCTCGCTGCTACGCTACTACGATATTCCCACCGCCGGCAAACACTGCGTTGTCATAGGCCGCTCCAACATAGTCGGCCGGCCCATAGCCAACCTCCTCTCGCAAAAAGGTTGGGACTGCACGGTGACGATATGCCATAGCCGAACGGCTAACCTGCCGGAAGTCGTGAGACAGGGCGACATAGTGATCGCCGCCCTCGGCCGTGCCGAATTTGTCACTGCCGACATGATAAAGCCCGGCGCCGTGGTGATCGACGTGGGTATAACCCGGGTGCCGAGCGAAACGACGAAAAGCGGTTGGAAACTGCTTGGTGATGTGAAGTTCGACGAGGTGGCCCCGCGTTGTTCTTACATAACACCCGTTCCCGGCGGCGTGGGCCCCATGACGATCGTCTCCCTGATGAAGAACACGCTTAAAGCGCGCCACGGTTTGTAACTCCCATGGTTATGAACGAATCGGGCGTCCCCATCTTGAGGACGCCCGATCTTTTTATTGTGCCGGTTCGCGATAGTATTGTCGGCGGAAGTCGATGGCGTAGGGGGGCAGGGGGTCGGAGCGGTCGGCCCACATGCGGTTTTGCATCAGGTATTCGCGCCGGCGGTCGATGCGTGCGGCGATGGGGAATTCGGGGTGGGGCAGGCTGTCGTGCCAGGCGCGTTCGGAGGGTCTCACGCGGCGGTCGAAAACGTCGGGCAACCCAGGGCGCCGTTCGATGCGCCACACGAAGCCCTGCATGACCGTCGGCTGGGTGGCGGGAATCTGGTGCATGGGGTAGACGGTGTAGTCGACGTTTTGGCGCATGACGATGTCGCGCAGAGAGTCGGCCTCGAAGATGAAACTGATGTTGTTGGCGGTGCTCACGAGGAATGCGAGGACTTCCGACATTATTATCGAGCCGTCGTCCTGGGGCTCTTCTTCCTGAATGTAGTAGTATGCCTGTGCGTTTTCGTTGGCGTCGTGGAGGTATATCTCGCCGTCGCGGAACCATGACGACATGTTGCGGCCTTTGATCTGGTTGAACTGTCGCGATGTCGCTTCGCCGATCTGCGACCCCATCACGGGATCGCCGTAGAACTCGGCGTGCTCGATCTGTTGATTGACCGTGAAGATAGTCATCGAGTCCGATGTGATCTGGTTCTCGTTGTGCCACAGTATGGGGCTGCGGTAGAGATGGACGGTGGAGTCGACCGAGAATCCGACCATCGA
Source organism: Alistipes sp. UBA928 (assembly GCA_002293665.1). Classification (GTDB taxonomy): domain Bacteria; phylum Bacteroidota; class Bacteroidia; order Bacteroidales; family Rikenellaceae; genus UBA940. Next base: position 5,066 of record DBDQ01000017.1, read on the forward strand.
GTCGGCGACGGCCTGCATGTCTTTGCGCCATATTTTGACGTTGCGCCATCCGCGGAAGATGCGGAACGTGGTGTCGGCGGCGGTACTGTCGGCGGGGGGCAGCGAGTCGAGGAGTGCGAGTGAGTCGAGCGTGAGCAGTGAATCGAGCCTCAGCAGCGAGTCGCGCACGAGGGTGGAGTCGGTTCGGGCGAGCGAGTCGAGTAGGGCGGCATCGTCGTCGCGCCTTACCGAGCGACGTCTCGCGGCGAGGCGTGCCGCTCTTTCGGCGGCCCTGGCGGCCCGTTTTTCTTCTCTCAGGCGCTCTTTTTCGAGTCGGGTTGCGGCTTTCGCGGCGAATTTGGTCTCGCGGCGTTCGGCGGCGAGGCGTGCTCTTTGGGCTTTCAGGCGCCGTGCTTCGGCTTTTTGGAGCACGCGGTAGGCTTTGGGGTCGGCGGTACGGATGCTGTCGATGCGCACGAGGCTGTCGGCCCTGGCTATGCTGTCGAGCTTCAGCCGGGCGAGCGAATCGGCGGCGCTCTTTCCCGTGGCGGGGGTTTTGGCGCGCGGGCGGATGTAGTTCTCGGCCGTAGAGAGGCTGTCGGCTGTGGCGGCGAGCTCGGTGGCCCGTGCGCGCAGTTCCACCACCTTGGGCGGCTCGATCTTCTCTATTTCAGGCTTGGGCTCGGGCAGGGGTTCAGGCGCGATCGGGGCCGGCAGGCTGTCGATGCGCGGCAGGTTGTCGAAAATTGTCAAACTGTCGAGAACCAGCAGGCTGTCGAGAATCGGAGAGATGTCGGGGATGGGCCCGGGTGCGACGGGTTCCGGCGCGGGCGGATAGAGCACAGTCATGATAGAGTCAGCCTGCCGGCGCATCTGTGCGATCGAGACGCGCATAGGGTCTATCACCGCGGCGAGGCTGTCGGCCATCACCACGCGCACCGAGTCGCTCAGCGAGTCGACCCATTTGAGGTGCGCTAACGGGTCGGGGCCTTCCTCACCGGCGACACCCGATCCGAGAGAGTCGCGCCTTGCATTGTCCGACGGATAGCGGACGTACATGAACACCGTGTCGGCTCTCATGTAGAGCGTGTCGGCGTTACCCTGATCGGCGTCGTAGTTAAGCAGCGCGGGACGCCGCGTGAGCCTTGTTTCGCCCCTCTCGCCCCAATAGTGGGCCAGGTCGCCGAAAGCCGAGCTGGAGTGTTCGCGGTCGTCGATCTGCACGTTGCCGTAGAATACGCCGTCGCGCCGCCGGGCGTTGTAGTCGATGGTGTCGGCCCACGACTCGCGGAATTCGTCGAGTACGTAGGCGTTGTCGTGAAAGAAGTAGGTGCTGTCGCGGCTGTTGTAGCGGCCCTGAATGGCCGAGATCATCTCGCCTTCACTTGTCCAGATGTAGGTGCGGGTGTAGAATGTCGCCACCTTGGTCTCGGTGTTGTAGCGCACCGAGTCGGAGGTTAGTTCGTGGGTGTCGTTGCGCATCTGCACGCCCTGCACACCCACCATCTCGTGCAGGTCGGAGTAGAAGTATCCCCTTTCGGACTCCATAGTGTTGTCTTCGTGGTAGACCACGCCGCCGCCCGTCCAGATGCCGATGTTGTCGCGTGTGTTGAACGAGAACATTTGGGTCGTGTAGAGCGTGGCGCTGCCGTCGATAACCTTCACAACGGGCGAGAAGACCCGCGCCATGTTGCCGTCGCCGTCGTACTCGGCCCTGTCGCCGTAGACGAATGTCGAGTCTTTGTTAATGATAACGTTGCCGTAGCAGTCGAGCCGGTTGGCCGAGTAGTAGCGCACGGCGCTGTCGCATGCGATCACGGCTCCGTTGTGGTGAAAAGCGACGTTGCCCACGAGTATCTGAGCCCTTTCGTCGATGCCCAGCGAGCGCATCAGTTCCTGATTGGAGTACATTCGCGAGGCCATGATGTCGACAGGCTTTTTCTCGCCCTCGCCCTGTTGCTGCCCGCTGTTCTGCTGCGGCGTCTCCTGCCTGCCCACACTTTCGGAGAGGGCCTGCGAAAAGAGGGCCCCGCCGAAAACGAGACCCGCTGCCAGCAGCATATAGCCCCTCAGGCTCACTTAAACCATCGTTTGTTAATGAAGTCGTCGGGTGAGAACATCGGGTCGATGCGTATGTACATCTCGTCGATCTTGGCGTCGAGCCATGTTTTGTACTCCGCATCCTGTTTGCGCGTGAGGGCCATCTGCTCTATGTCGAGCCAGTCTTCGGCGAGGTTGGCCTTGTGGGCGGGGATGATCTGCACGAGTTTGAGCATTTTGCCCATCTGGTTCATGTTGAGGTCCTGGCCGATGTAGGGGGCCGTTATCTCGCCCTCCTTGAGGCGGATCAGATGGGTGGCGTCGTACTGGTCGATGGCGTCGCGTACGAACTTTGTCTTCGTCGACCTAGGGTTGCTGTCACCCGTGTAGCGGAACAGCATCTGCTGGTTGGAGACTATGCCGCCGTTCATCTTCGACGCTTTGTCGTCGGAGTGTCGGAGCGCGGCGTTGGCGAAGGTGATCTCCTCGCGGCGGATGGCTCCGGCGAGCGAGTCGAGGAAGGTGGTCGTCTCTCTGAGTTCGTCGTCGGAGTATGCCGGTTTCATCAGGATGTGGCGCACGTGGTAGAGGTTGTCGGCGGGTTTGTCGATCAACTGAATGATGTGGAACCCGAATTCGCTCTCGACCACTCCCGAGGTTTGCCCCGGCTGTAATTTGGCTACCGCTTCGGCGAACGGCTCCACCCATCCCTCCTTGGGTTGGGGATCCATCTCGCCGCCGCGTATCGCCGATCCCGGGTCGACGGAGTAGATCGCCGCGAGGCGGTCGAACCTTTCGCCGTCGATGATCCTCTGGCGTAATTCGAGCAGGCGTTCGCGCGTGCGCTGCTTGGCCAGTTCGGTGGAGCGCGGCAGGCGCGTTATCTGGGCGTAGACGTACTGTTCGGGAATGATGGGGAGGCTGTCGGGGTCGATGCGGCGGAAGAAACGGTCGACCTCACCGGGAGTGACCTTCACCCTCTCGCCCGACACCACCCAGCGGCGCATCTCCTGCGCACCGTAGACCTCTTCGAGCAGCATCCTCATGTCCTCCTTTATCGTGTAGAGGGGTTTGTGCTGTTCGTCCTCGAGCGCGCGGATCGAACCCGCGGCGGTTATCATCTCGTCGACGTTGGCATCCACGGCCGAGGCTATCTGGGGGGCCAGCGCGTCGAGACCGATAGAGTCGATCTGGGCCCTTTGGTACAGGAGTTTCTGTTCGAGCAGCATTTCGAGCGCCTCCGACATGGCCGGGCGCGGCGAGGTGTAGTTCTGCTCGCGGTACTGGCGGGTGACGGCGTCTGCCTGTTCGGCCACCTCGGAGTAGAGCACGGGCGATCCGCCCACCACGGCCACCACCTTGTCGGCGATGAACTGCTGCTGGGCGTGAACCGCCATGACCATCCCCAACGCCATTGTTAATATTGACATCTTCCTTATCATACGAGCCGCAAAATTAATCATTAAATCGTTATAAATTGATCACCGCCTTGTTTTCGACAAGCGCGATCCTGTAGAGGCTGTCCTCGCACGCCTTGATTATCTCGGCCCGGCGGCGCGTGGCCACGCTTTGGCGTACTATCTCCGATACCCGTTCGTAGGGCGACGTTTCACCGGCGGTGCGCCTTTCGGCCACCACGAACAGGTATGTCACCTCGCCGTCGGTCATCTCCTGCACCCCGGTGCGGGTGAGCTCTTTCTCGTAGGTTTCGTTGCGCCGCGTGGGCAGCAGGGCCAGGAACTGCGAGTACTCCGTCCAGTCGTTTACCTCGCGGGCCGTGAAGTTGTTCTTTTGCACCATTGCCAGCACCTCGTCGCGCGCGGTCGTGCTCCACGACCCGAAAAGTTCGCGCAGCCTCGCCTTCTGGCGGAAGTTGGAGGGGAAGGCCACCACCCGCCCCTTCACTATGGCGCGGTCGAGCACGAAGTCGCCCCGGTTGGCGTTGTAGTAGTCGATCAAATCCTGTTCGGTGTAGAGCGAGTCGCCCGCCATCTGACGGATGAAGTGTTCGTCGAGCCGCCGGGTTATCAGGCTGTTGCGATAGACCGTCACCAACTCTTCGTCGGCCGCGTCGTCGCCGAAGATCATCGTAGCCTCCTGCAGTTTGAGGTTGTCCCTCACCCAGCGATCGACGTAGTTCTCGACCCACTTGACGCTGTCGGCGCCCGTGATGGCGACGGGCAGCACGGCTTCGAGGTCCATCAGGCGCAGGGTCTCCTTGCCGGCACGGGCCAACACCCTCTCGCCCGCAAAGGGGTTGGGAAGGCGCTTGCAACCCACAAAAACAAGGGCCGCGGCGATACAAAGCGCGGCTATGCGCACGGACTTATTCATCGGCTGTTTTCTCGTTTAACGTATTTTCGACCTTTTTAGTACGCACTTTGGCATCCATGACGATCAGCGAGGCGACCAAAACCACGGCGCTCGCCGCGTAGACGATCGAGTAGAGGGTGTCGTTGCCGATCCATTCGCGCGTGTCGGTATTTTGGGTGCCCCAGAGTTCGAGTGCAATGTAGGCCAGGCCGTTGTTGATGGCGTGGATGACGATCACGGGGATAAGCGAACGGGAGATGAGGTAGATGTAGCCCATCACGATGGCCATGACGAACGCGTTGACCATCTGGGGCAGGATCGGAAGGTGCATCAATCCGAAGACCGCCGCCGATCCCAACACCGCCCACCGTGCGTTCCACCGCCGCGCGAGACTTTCGAGCACCAGACCCCGGAAAAAAATTTCTTCGAGTATCGGGGCCGCCACCACGGTCGTTACGATCGCCCAGCCGCCGCTGCCGATCATCTCGTTCAACTTTTCGAGATAGTGCGCGGGCATGGCGCTCAGCAGCGGCTCGATCACGATACCCGCCGCGTTCACAAGCAGTGTCGCCGCGAGGATCAGCAGAGCGTCGAACCAACGCACGCCCAGATGTAGCCGGAACGTGCTTCCGCCGCCGTTGCCGTAGCGCAGCCACAGGATTCCGCCGGGGATGGCGAGAAGGAACGGCAGCATGTAGGTCAGCAGCATAAGCGGCCCCTTGTCGAGGCGGGATGAGGCGGCCATTGCTATCGCCCCCGAAGCGAGCGCAGCCCCCAATAAAATGGCCGCCAACACACCGAGATCGGCCCATGCGGAACGATGTTTTGATTCCATACCCGGCAAAAATACAAAAAATCCCGAAAAATCGGTTATCTTTGCGGGTTAGATACAGGTAACTCTATGGGTAAAATCGTAGCTTTGGCGAATCAAAAAGGCGGGGTGGGGAAGACCACGACCGCGATAAATCTTGCGGCGTCGTGTGCCGTGTTGGGTAAAAAAGTGCTGCTCGTGGACGCCGATCCGCAGGCGAACGCAACCTCGGGACTCGGTTTCGACATACACGGTGCAAACCTTTACGACTGCATCGCGGGACGGAAAACCGCCGCAGAGGTTATACTTAAAAGCGAGGCCGTGGCAAATCTGTGGCTACTCCCTTCGAGCATAGACCTTGTGGCGGCCGACACCGAACTGCCGCAGATGGAGGGCGGACACCGTGTGATGAAAAATATCCTTGAGCCGGTGCGCGGCGATTTCGACTACATATTCATAGACTGCTCGCCCTCGCTGGGGTTCACCACCGTCAACATACTTGTGGCGGCCGACAGTGTGATGATACCCGTGCAGTGCGAGTACTTCGCGCTCGAGGGGCTCGGCAAACTGCTTGCCACGATCAAAAAAACGCGCGAAAAACTCAACCCGGCGCTTGCCATAGAGGGTTTCGTGCTCACCATGTACGGTCACAACAGACTATCCAACCAGGTGGTAGGCGAGGTGCGCAAACACTTTGAGGAGCTCGTGTTCGACACAATAGTTACGCGAAACATACGTTTGAGTGAAGCACCCGGTTTCGGAATGCCCGTGATGCTCTACGACGCCTCGGCCACCGGAAGTGTCAACTACCTTAATCTGGCCAGGGAGTTTATTAAAAGGAATACGCAATGATAAAGCAAAAAGGTCTGGGGCGCGGTCTCGACGCCATTTTCGAGAGCGAAGAGCTGGCGGGGCACAAGGCGGCGAAACCGATGGCTGCCGCGGGGGAGATTTCCGTGGATATGATCTCGCCCAATCCGAAACAGCCGCGAACCCTGTTCGACGAGGAGGCGTTGGGTGAGCTCGCCGACAGCATCAGGGTGTTGGGGGTGATCCAACCCGTGACTGTGAAACACGGGGCCGACGGCCGGTACACCATCATCAGCGGTGAACGCCGGTGGAGGGCCGCACGTCTGGCGGGGCTGGAGACGATACCCGTGTATGTGCGTGAGGCAGACGACCAGACCCTGCACGAGATGGCGCTCGTGGAGAATATTCAGCGCCAGGACCTCAACGCGATGGAAGTTGCTTTCTCGCTGCAGCGACTCATGGAGGAGTGTGATCTGACGCAGGACGGGCTCAGCGAACGGGTGGGCAAAAAACGCTCGACGATAGCCAACTACCTGCGCCTGCTGAGACTGCCCGACGAGGTGCAGCTCGCGGTGAAGGAGGGATTCATCTCGATGGGGCACGCAAAGGCCATAGCCTCGGCTCCGGAGGAGGCCCGGGTGGCATTGCTCAAAAAGACGGTCAAAAAGGGACTGTCGGTGCGCCAGGCCGAAGAGCTTGCTGCGGCGGCGACGGAAGAAGCAGACAGGGTTGCGCCGAAGTCCGTTGGCGGAGCGCACGACCTCGAACGCGAACTGCCGGAAAGTTACTCACGGTTGGTGGAACTTCTCGAAGGAGTGTTCGGCTCGAACATCAGTTTGAAATCGACACCCAAGGGACGCAACAAAATTGTCATCGAGTTCGACGACGACAGCGATGTCGAGCGATTCATCGAAAAAATTGCGAGTGCGTGCTAAATATATATTTGTCATGGCCGCTCTGTTGCTGGCGGGGACACTACGGGCTCAAAGTGTGAACCCGAGACCGGGAGAGCGTATCTTCGTCAGAGGCGGCATCGCCGAGGTGTCGGCCGAGAACCGCGCACGGGTGAGCCTTGCCGCCATGACTCCCGACTCGCTCTACCGGTTCATGGCGGCGCTCGACTCGGTGAGGGCCGACGGAATACGTTTCGACCGCGCACGCACCGACTCCATAGTGATGGCGCTGCTCGACAAAACACCTCCCGATGGCGACAGCCTCGACCAGCAGGGTATGGCCGAACTGCTGACACGGCGTAAGGCGCTCACCCTGAACTCGGCCACCGTGCGGCGGTTTATGGACGACCCGGCGTTCATCGGGCGATACATCGACGGAGGGGCCGATACGCTGATCCCGAGGTTTGCCCGCATAGATACCCTTTCGAAACGCGAAAAACGGCGTCTGGCGCGTCACGACACCACCGCGGTGCGGCACAGCGCAATTTTCCGCGACACGATCCGGCTGTCGCGAATGACGCTCTACTCGATACCACTGCCGGGATTCTCGCAACTCTACAACAAACAGTACTGGAAACTGCCCGTGCTTTACGGCACCGTTGCGGCGGGAGTGGGCGTCTACGCATGGCAGACGAAACTCTACAAACCGTACAGGGATCAATACAACAGCATGGTGGGCCGCTTCGGACTGCTCTCCAGGAACACACCGGAGTACGAACGATACAAGACCACTATGTCGGAGCTCCAGAGCAACATGATACGCCACAACACCAACAGGCAGTTGGCGATAGGGTTTGCCGCCGCCTCGTACATGTATTTTTTGGTCGACGGGGCGCTTAACTACGCCGGTGCGGCCACCGACGTTAAAAAAGCCACGACACTCGCAACCGTCTTTCCCGGCGCGGGGCAGATATATAACCGTACATATTGGAAAGTGCCCATCGTGATGGGGGGATTCTCGATACTGACCTACGTTGTCAACTGGAATAACCGCGGATACCAGCGATTCAAGCTCGCTTACGAACAGCGTATGGACGGAATAGACGAAACGGTCGACGAGTTTCTGGGAACTATGTCGGACCCCGACCTGCTGCAGTGGCGAAACTCCTATCGCCGGAGCCGCGACCTGAGCATCATTTTCCTCGGACTGTTCTACATAATTCAGGTGGTGGATGCCCATGCAAGCGCCCACATGAAGGCCTACGACGTGTCGGACGACCTGACCAGGGTCAAATTCGATCTCACGCCATCTACGGAGAGACTCTACTCCCATCGGGCAGGCGGAGGGTTCAACACTTACGGTCTTTCATTCTCGATGAGATTTTAGATATGAAGAATTTTTTTACACTCGCACTCGCGCTCGTCCTCGCTCTGCCCGCCGCCGGGGAGAGAAAGGCGGCACCAATATTTCCGGAGCCGGCAGATACGACATCCGTCATGCCCGTTGCTGCCCATGCATCATGGGCTCCTGCTCCCGAAACGCTCGACTCGCTGGTGACCATTGCCGCCCGCGAGAGTACCGTGGCCGCATACGACAGATATTTCGAAGACTTCATCAGGTTCGACACAACAGTGGTGCTTACCAGCGATACTCCCGACTCGGTATATCAGCGGCGCCTGCGCTCGATACTCTCCCCCATAGGCATGCCGTGGAACGATATCGTAAAACAGTACATAGTGATGTACACCACTGCACGGCGAACCACGCTCGGAAACATACTCAGCAGATCGCAGTACTACTTTCCGCTGATAGAGGCCGAACTTGCCAATGCCGGGCTGCCGCAGGAGCTGAGAATGTTGGCCGCCATCGAGTCGGCGCTTGTGCCGAGTGCGCGCTCGCGGGCAGGAGCGGTGGGATTGTGGCAGTTCATGTATCCAACGGCAAGGCAGTACGGGTTGGAGATCACCACATTCGTCGACGAGCGGAACGATCCCGTGGCGTCGACCCGCGCCGCGTGCCGCTATTTGGCTTTCCTGTACAGAACATACGGCGACTGGACTCTTGCGCTGGCCGCCTATAACTGCGGGCCGGGCAATGTGAACCGCGCGCTGAAAAGAGCCGGCGATGGAGCCTCCAATTTCTGGGATTTGTACTACTATCTGCCCACCGAAACACGCGGTTACGTTCCGTCGTTCATTGCCGCGACTTACGCCTACGCCTATCACAAGCAACACGGCATAGAGATCACCGAGCCGACGTTGCCGCTGGTCGTCGACACCGTGGCCGTGAGGCGGCTGGTGCACCTCGAACAGGTGGCGTCGACGCTTGACATTCCCATCGAAACCGTCAGGGCGCTCAATCCGCAGTACCTCAAGGATGTTGTGCCGGCGCTCGACAAGACCTACTCCATAGTGCTGCCGCTGGGACACACCACCGACTTCGTGGCGCGCGCCGAAGAGATGCACGGTAAGGATTCGCTCTATCTCGCGGAATACCTCAATCCCGCGAATATCGACACCACTCGCACGATACTCACCACAACCGCAACCGCAACCGTGCACCGCGTGAAAAGCGGCGAAACCCTCGGACACATAGCCATCAAATACGGCGTCACCGTGGCACAGATCATGAGGTGGAACAATCTTAGGAACTCCCACCGGCTTTCGATCGGACAGCGGCTCGAGATAAAGAAATAGGCCGGAACGCGGGGGCCGGAATGTTAGGGCCGGAATGCCAGGAAGTGAATTTTTTTGATGAATAGCGTGAACGATACGATAGTCGCTTTGGCTACGGGCCGGGGCGGAGCGATCGCCGTCATAAGGGTGAGCGGCGGGGAGGCCATTGCCGTGGTCGACCGGGTGTTTGCCGCCCGCAGCGGACGTGCGCTCTCTGAGTCTGGCGGCTACACCGTACATCTGGGCGAGGTTCGCGACGGTGACGAGATCGTCGACGAGGTACTGGTCACTGTTTTCCGGGCTCCCCACTCCTACACAGGCGAAGATTCCGCAGAGATTTCGTGTCATGCGTCGCCGTATATCGAGAACAGGATCGTTCAGTTGCTGATTGCGTCGGGCGGTCGGGCGGCTACTGCGGGGGAGTTCACCGTGCGGGCCTTCCTTGCCGGGAAGCTCGACCTGGCGCAGGCCGAGGCGGTGGCCGACCTGATCGCTGCAGGAGGACGCGCGCAACACACCCTTGCGATGGGGCAGTTGAGGGGTGGAGTGTCGTCGGCGCTTGCGGCGTTGAGGGGCGAGTTGACGGAGCTTGCGGCGCTGTTGGAGTTGGAGCTCGATTTCGGCGAGGAGGAGGTTGAATTTGCCTCGCGGGAGCGGTTGAGAGAGCTTGCGGCACGGATTGGCGGTGAGCTCGACACTCTGGCGGGATCGTTTGCACTCGGCAACGCGATTCGCGAAGGGGTGCCGGTGGCGATCGTGGGACGGCCCAACGCCGGGAAATCGACTCTGCTCAATGCGCTCGTGGGCGACGATCGGGCGATGGTGTCGGAGATTGCCGGCACGACGCGCGACAGGATCGAAGAGAGGGCGGTGATCGGTGGCGTCGATTTTCGTTTTATCGACACGGCGGGGTTGCGTGCCACGGGCGATCTGCTCGAACGGATGGGGATCGAACGCGCGCGCGAGGCGGTGGCGAAGGCGTTTTTGGTGCTGCTGCTGATCGACTCTGAAGATTTCGACGAGGCCGACGTCGCCGCGCAGATCGCCGACCTCGGGTTGCGCTCCGACCAGCGCTTGTGTGTGGTGGTCAATAAAATAGATAAGAGTCTCCGGCCCGGGGGCTTTAGTCCAGCCATGATCCAGGTCGTGATCCCGGTCTCGGCCAAAACCGGCCAAAATCTCGATGCCCTGCGGGAATGGCTTGCGGCGGCTGTCGACACAAGTGCACTCGAAGCAGGAGCCGCGGTGGTCTCCGGAGCACGTCACTACGAGGCTCTGATCCGTGCACGCGAAGCGATTGGCCGAGTCGAAGATGGGCTCGCCGCCGAGGTATCCGCCGACCTGCTCGCCGAAGAGGTTCGCGAAGTGGTGTACCATTTGGGCACCATCACCGGTGTCATTACTACCGATGAACTTCTTGGCACTATCTTCTCGAAATTCTGCATCGGAAAGTAACCCACGAAAGCAAAGTAGCGCAAATAGGTGTAAAATATCCTGTCAAACAATGATTTAGGCATAGTTCTGTCGATGATAATTAGCCTTTGATTTTCCGTTTGTGCTGCAAAATTTGCCGCATATTTGTGGTTGACGAATTTGTATGTCGCAAAAATTAACCCTATATTTGCGACACGACAAAACGACAGACTACTATGGAAATCAAGCTGATTAAACGGAAATTGAAGACGGGACGCACTTCGCTCGTGCTGGAATATTATTCCGGCTACTCGTTGGGCGAGAACGGCACTACCCGCGCCAAACGCAAGTACGAGACGCTCGAATACTACCTCTACACCTCTCCCAAAGACAGGGCAGAGCGGGATCACAACAAGGTGAATCTCGAAATGGCAGAAAAGGTAAAGGCCAAACGTCTGCTCGCCCATCAGAACAAGCAATACGGGTTTTCGGTGGAGTATAAAATCCGCACCAATCTCATAGAATATATCGAACGCCTCATTGATGAACGCAAGGCATCTCCGGGGAATTGGGGTAACTGGGATAGCGCGCTGAAGCACCTTGTTGCCTACGCCGGAACCGACACCTCTTTCGAGATGGTGGACAAGTCGTTCGTCGAGGGTTTCAAACGCTATTTGGCGAAGGAGGCGCGGACGAAAAGCAACACCCCGCTTTCGGCCAGCAGTCAGAGCAGCTATTTCCTAAAACTCAAGGCCGCGCTTAATCAGGCCGTTGAGGACGGCATCATCCCCCACTCACCCGCATCGGCGGTCAAACCCGCAAAAATTGAGGAGGTTCACCGTGAATATCTGACGTTCGAGGAGTTGCAACGCCTTGTGAAAGCACCCTGTAAATATCCTGTTTTGAAGGAGGCGTTTCTGTTCTCATGCCTGACGGGTATGCGTTGGAGCGACATAAACAAGCTGACCTGGGGCGAGGTGCAGGAATATGACGGCACGACCCGCATCGTTTTCCGTCAGAAGAAAACCAAAGGGTTTGAATATCTTGACATATCCGATCAGGCGGTTCGCTATCTCGGTAAGCGCCGGAGGCAGGACGAACGGGTGTTCGAGGGGTTGNNGAAATACTCGGCATGGCACAATCTTGCACTGCGCGAGTGGTGTCTGGAGGCCGAAATTAAGAAGCACATCACATTTCATGTTGCGCGACACTCGTTCGCCGTGTTGCAACTTTCGCTCGGCACAGAAATATATACAGTCTCAAAACTGCTCGGCCACCGCGAATTGAAAACCACCCAAATCTATGCTCAAATCATGGATGATAAAAAACGCGAGGCGGTAAATAAAATACCGGAATTGTAAGGCCAAACGATGTAAAACGGAGTAAACGCACCGTTGGAAGCGCGGGTTCTTAATCTTTTGATTAACTTTGCTTTTGAGATTATTTTTCGCCCAAATTTTCATGACAAAACTCGAATACATCCGCGCATCGCACCGGGAGGCCAACCGTAAGATACGGGTCTGTCTCGATGGGGTACAGGGGCGGCTCAACGAAAAGAGCCGAGTGTTGGGCTGGCTGTGGAGAGTGGCGGCATGGGTGATTTACGGGGTTGTGCGTCTGTTTGGCGGGTTAGCGTTCGTCGATGCTCTGTTCCGGGATGTGCGATATACCCTGCACTTCATGGAGTGCGAGATCGGCGACAAGTCGCCGGAGGAGGCTCACGGGTATCTGCTTGGCAGGCAACAAGAATATGCCCGCCGCCTGTCGTATGGCTCGGTTCCGGTGAAGGAGCAGAAACGCATCGACAATACATTCGCGTATCTTTTCAAGAAATATCCCGCCCCGGCTCCACCTGCCGAAGAACCCGCGCCAGACCCGGCGGCACAGCGTCATACGCAGATGATCGAGACCATCACCGAGGCCAAGGCCGCAATCGTGGAGAGCGTCGCAACCGGGAATGACCGCAAAAACCGCGAAAATGTAGAGCGTCATACGCAGGTTATGGGCGGCATAGCTGAAGTTAAAACAGTGATGAATAGCGTCGCAGGCTACACCGACCGCAAGGATCGGGAAGATACCGAGCGACAACAGAAAGAAACCGACGCACTCGCCGCCGCTGAGAAACGCAGGGAGCGGCATAAGTCGTGGACTGGTTTCGAGCCTCACCCCGAAGATTTCAGCCCCAAGCTGTCCGACGCGCAGATCGCTCTGCTGGCCGAACGCATGAACGAGAGCGGAGTGTTCAGGCGCGACGTAACCCCGGCGGAGATTACCCGCCTGTTGCTGTGCGAACATACAGAGCCATTGCAGACTACCCACAACAAGATGATCGCCCTGTTGCTCGAACAGTTGAGCATTGAGGGACTGATAACCCCGAAATGGCAGATGGTGGCTTTTCACAAAAACTGCTTCACATCCAAGCACGGCAAGCCGCTCACGGCAAAAGACC
>DBDQ01000041.1 GCA_002293665.1 Alistipes sp. UBA928
CCCGAAAGTAGACCGCTCGCTGTGTCCCAAAATATGGCGCAAGCTTACCAACTTGTGCCTATCGAATCGCCAATAGAAGCAAATCGAAGCCCGCTCGCCAGCGTTCCGGCCTGCCAAAATGACAGTCATTTCGGCGTGGCAAACAATTTGCAGATATTTGTGTCAAAAAACCATTTGACATGAACATCAACACTCTGACAATCAAAGCACAGGAGGCACTTCAGGCAGCAATGTCGCGCGCCTCCTCGGCTGGCAACCAAGCTGTCGAACCGCTGCACATACTGTCGGCACTGACAGCCGACGACGACGCACTCGCCGTGTTTCTTCTCCAGCGCATGGGGGTCGGCGCGGCGGCGGTGCGCACTGCCGTAGAAACCGCCATCGGCGCCCTGCCCCGGGTTTCGGGATCGGGAGGCGAGCAGTTCTTCTCGGGCGATTCGTCGCGCGTGATCCAGCGCGCCACCGACTTCACGGCGCAGTTCGGCGACCGGTTCGCCTCGGTCGAACACCTGCTGCTGGGGCTCCTTTCGAAGGAGGGTGGCGAGGCGGCGCGCATCCTCAAAAGCGCCGGAGCGAACGAAAAAGAGCTCGTCGCCGCCATCAAAGAATTCAGAAAAGGCGCCTCGATAGACTCGCAAACCAGCGACCAGACTTTCGACGCGCTCGGTAAATATGCACTCAATCTAAATGAGTTGGCGCGCGCAGGAAAACTCGACCCCGTGATCGGCCGCGACGAGGAGATACGCCGCGTGTTGCAAATCCTGTCGCGCCGCACCAAGAACAACCCCATTCTCGTGGGCGAACCCGGCGTGGGTAAAACCGCCATCGCCGAGGGGATCGCCCACCGCATCGTGGCGGGCGACATTCCCGACAACCTGCGCTCCAAGCAGGTCTTTTCGCTCGACATGGGAGCTCTCGTCGCCGGTGCCAAGTACAAGGGCGAGTTCGAGGAGCGGCTCAAGGCGGTGGTGAAAGAGGTGATCGGCGCCGAGGGCGAAATCCTGCTCTTCATCGACGAGATACACACGTTGGTCGGCGCGGGCAAAGGCGAAGGAGCTATGGACGCCGCCAACATCCTCAAACCCGCACTCGCGCGCGGCGACCTGCGCACGATAGGCGCCACGACGCTCGACGAATATCAGAAATTTTTTGAAAAAGACAAAGCCCTCGAGCGCCGTTTCCAAATGGTGATGGTCGACGAACCCACCACCGAGGACTCGATCTCGATCCTGCGCGGACTCAAGGAGCGCTACGAAAACCACCACAAAGTGCAGATACGCGACGAGGCCATCATAGCCGCCGTCGAGCTCAGCCATCGCTACATCACCCAGCGATTCCTGCCCGACAAGGCCATAGATCTCGTCGACGAAGCGGCTTCCAAGTTGCGTCTCGAAATGAATTCCGTTCCTGAGGAGATCGACACGCTCGACCGCCGCATGCGCCAGCTCGAAATCGAGCGCGAAGCCATCCGCCGCGAGAACGACACCGCCCGCCTCGAAACCCTCACCCGCGAGATCGAGGAGCTCGGCGCCGAACGCAACGCCATGCGCGCCAAGTGGGAGAGCGAACGCAAGATGTTAGAAAAGATTCAGAGCGGTAAGGAGCACATAGAACGTTTCAAGGTCGAGGCCGCCGAGGCCGAACGCCGAGGCGACTACGGCCTCGTGGCCGAACTGCGCTACGGCAAGATTCGCGAGGCCGAGACCGAAATCGCAAACCTCACCGCCGAACTCGAAACAGCCAACGCCTCGCGCGGGTCGATGATCAAAGAAGTAGTTGATGCTCAAGACATTGCCGAGGTGGTGTCGCGATGGACCGGCATCCCCGTCAGCAAGATGCTGGAGGGCGAACGCGAAAAACTACTCCATATGGAGGCCGAGTTGCACCGCCGCGTGGTGGGTCAGGAGGCTGCCATCCGCGCCATCTCCGACGCCGTGCGCCGCAGCCGCGCAGGTCTCAGTGACGCCCGCCGCCCTATCGGTTCGTTCCTGTTCCTCGGCACCACCGGCGTCGGCAAAACCGAACTCGCAAAGGCCCTCGCCGAGTTTCTGTTCAACGACGACGGCATGATGACGCGCATCGACATGAGCGAGTATCAGGAGCGCCACAGCGTGTCGCGCCTCATCGGCGCCCCTCCGGGATATGTGGGCTACGACGAGGGCGGGCAACTCACCGAGGCCGTCAGGCGCAAACCCTACTCGGTGGTGCTGCTCGACGAGATCGAAAAAGCTCACCCCGACGTCTTCAACATCCTGCTGCAAGTACTTGACGACGGGCGACTTACCGACAACAAGGGCCGCACCGTCGACTTCCGCAACACGATCATCATCATGACCTCCAACATGGGATCCTCCGTGATCCGCGAACGTTTTGAAGGAGCAACGGGCGCCAACGGCGGTGGGAACGCCCACGGCGGATTTAATTCCGATGGTGAACCCTCAGAAGAACTTGTGGAACGCACACGCGACGAGGTTGTAGAACTGATGAAACAGGTACTCAAGCCCGAGTTTCTGAACCGCATCGACGAAATAGTGATGTTCACCCCGCTCACCCGGAGCGACACGCTGAAGATCGTCGACATCCAGATCGGCACGATCGAACGCATGCTCGCCCACAACGGAATCGAACTGAGAGTCGACGCCAAAGCACGCAAATGGCTCGCCGACGAAGGGTTTGACCCCGTATACGGTGCCCGGCCCGTCAAACGTGCGATTCAGCAAAACGTTGTCAATCAACTGTCTAAAGAGATTCTCGCCGCTCACATAGACCGCACCCGCCCCATCGAAGTAAGCGCCGGCAAAGAGGGTCTGACCTTCAAGAATTGATCCGGTTCCACAGATTTTGTGGCCAAAGTGGTGATTATGCAACGCTCGGCACAAAAAATATCCCGGGGGTTTACTGAACGTAAATCCCTGGGATATTTTTGGGGTTAGCGGCAGCAGAATCGCCGCTATGGCTGCAAAACCACTACAAGGCGCCGATCTCGCTGAGCACCGCGTTAGTTTTGCGAACGGCATCGGCCGAAGCGGCGAACTTCGCAGACTCGTCGGCGGTGAGTTCGATCTCGACGATGCGTTCTGCACCGCCGCGACCGATCACTGTCGGCACGCCAATGCAAATGTCCTTCTGTCCGTACTCGCCGCTGAGCGCAACGCACGACGGAATCACCTTCTTCTGGTCGAACATGATAGCTTCGACAACGCTTGCCGCGGCAGCACCCGGTGCATACCATGCCGAAGTTCCCAACAGACCGGTCAGAGTCGCACCGCCCACCATGGTGTCGGCAGCTACCTTGCCCAGAACTTCGGCCGAAGCGAACTTCGAAACGGGCACCCCGCGCCATGCGGCCTTGTCGATGAGCGGGATCATGGTTGTGTCGCCGTGTCCGCCGATCACCATTCCGTCGATGTCGGACATGCTGGCACCCAACGCTTTGGCGAGGTAGCAACGGAAACGCGACGAGTCGAGTTGTCCGCCCATGCCGAACACCTGCGACGACGGCAGACCGCTCGACTTGAGGGCCAGATAGGTCATCGTGTCCATCGGGTTGGAAACAATCAGGAAAATCGCCTTCGGAGAGTGTTTCATCGCCTCGCCCATCACGGCCTTCACGATGCCGGCGTTGACGCCGATCAGTTCCTCGCGGGTCATACCGGGTTTGCGCGGCACGCCCGAGGTGATCACCACTACGTCCGATCCGGCCGTTGCGGCGTAGTCGTTTGTCACACCGATCACTCGGGTGTCGAAATCCATAAGGGCCGATGTCTGGTAGATGTCGAGCATCTTGCCCTCCGACAACCCCTCCTTTATGTCGATCAGCACCACTTCCGACGCCACTTTTCGCAGCGCCAAAGCATTTGCACATGTCGCGCCTACATTACCGGCGCCGATAACTGTTACTTTTCCCATTGCTATTTTGAGTTAATTATGTTAAACGAATATCCCTGCTAAATCGGGTTCAGCCCACCAGCGCTTTGTACTCTTCGGCGCTGAGCAGTCCGGCGACCTGCCCGGGGTCGGACATCGCAACGCGGATGATCCATCCCTCGCCGTATGGATCGCGGTTGACAGTCTCGGGAGCGTCATCGAGTGCGCCGTTGAATTCGGTCACCTCGCCGCTCACGGGACAGAAGAGGTCGGAGACGGTTTTGACCGCCTCGATGGTTCCGAACACGCTGTCCTGTTCCACGGACTCGCCTACCGTCGTCACGTCGAGGTAGACAATGTCGCCAAGCTGCGACTGCGCGAAATCGGTAATGCCCACAACGGCGGTGTCGCCCTCGACCCGCACCCACTCGTGGTCTTTTGTGTACTTCAATTCGAAAGGAATTTTCATTTTATCCGGATTTTTTGTCAGGCAAAGTTATACATTAAATTATAATTCGCCTACTATTCCGCGACTTTTTTGTACACTTCCCACACACGGTCGATGATCGTTTCCGGAGGTATGCCGGCCAAACAGCGATAGTCGCCGAACTCACACGGTTTGTTGCCAACCACCGAGCAGGGGCGGCACTCGAGGGGCAGTTGCACGGCATTGGCAGGATCTTGACCCAGTCCGTAGAAACCGGCGTAGGGATGGGTCGCCCCCCACACCGACACCACAGGGGTGCCCACAAGCGACCCCATCTGCATCGCCACGGAGTCCATCGTCAGCATCACGTCGAGGTTGGCGATCAGGTTCAGTTCGTCGCCAAGGTTCATCGTACCTATGACCGACACTATGTTGTCGTGTTTCTCGGCGAGTTCGGCGGCCAGGCGCTGCTCCTCTTTTCCGCCACCAAAGATGAACACTTTCTGGGCGCGGCCGGCTATGCTCATTGCCACCTGCTCCATCTGTTCGATCGGGTAGACCTTCGTGTCGTACTTTGCGAATGGTGCGATGCCGATCCAGGGGCCGGTCTTTTTTCCGTGCAGGTAATTGATGGCGAGGGGCACGGGCAGGGTCATGTCGATGTCGGGCTGGGGCGTGAGCTCGAACCCGAGGTCGCGCAGCACGTCGACATAACGTTCGGTGGTGGTTTTGAGTTGGTGAAAATTGAGGTAGCCTTTTCGGCATAGCCGGCGTTTCGATCCGCGGCCTTTGTCTATGTGTGCGGTGCGACACCCTTTGAGATTCAGCAGGTTTCGGATAAGTCGGCTACCTGTGTTATCGTGCATGTCGGCGACGGCGTCTACACCGTCGCGTTTGGCATCGCCCGCCAGACGGAACAGACCGAAGAGTCCCTTGTGCCGGAAGTTGGGATTGAGGTGAAAGAACCGCATGTTGTGGATGCCGCGAAAGAAGGGGGCAAAAAAAGGCCGGGTCAGGACGGTGATCTTGACCTCGGGATATTTCTTTCGCAACGCGCGGATGACAGGCACAAGTATCGCCACATCGCCCATCAACGACATGCGAATTATAAGAATATGTTTCGGCAGTGGCTTCACTATCGCAGACATAATAGTGCGAAGATAGCAAAAAAAATCAAATTGACATATGTGGGAACAGGTCTTCGCCAGACTCAGGAGTGGGATCGTAACCGGGAGCCATTATGGTCTGATCGGTTATAAAAAAGGAACGCCCTCTTTCGAGGGCGTTCCGATTATTGAATGTTTAACGATTATTGGCGGAGTTCATCCACGATGTTGATATCAACATCCTGTTCAAGAGTCCTACCGAAGCGGTCGTAAACCTTGACGTGAATCTTGGTCGGGCCGGCAAAGTTGGTAAGCTTGGTCAGGATCGGCAGGTGAGCCTTCACGAAGTTGGCACCAGTACCGGTTGCAAGACGAGCTTCCTGTCCGTTGTTGTTTACACCGTCGTTTTCGTCGATGATATCGTAGTCATCAATCTGGTAAGGACGATAGAACAATACCTTGGCAATGTAAGTGTAGGTATACCCTACCAAGTTGCTTGCACCGCTACCATTGGGAACATTTTCCTTGAAGATGCTACGCGGGTTACCGGCATAGTCATACATCTTGATGTGGTCGTCGTTGATCGGCGTGTAGTTACCACCCATGTTCTCGATAGCTTTATCGGTAGCTTCGATACGACCTTCGGCCAATGCACTCATAACCTTGATCTTGAAGTCGTTGTTAGCAACTTCGTCGGCAGTGTAGTGATAGAAGCCGATGTACGGACCAATTTCCCACCTCATCGGAATCTCGTCACCGTAGGCGTTACCACCGTTGGGGTTAGTAGCGTCGTCAGCGAAAGGAATATTGGTGTAGTTGGGTGTCTCTTGACCAGCGGCGGTAGCAGCGTTAGCGAAACCTGCAAGGTTGCCGTTCTGGTTGGTCTGGTTGTACAACTGTACGACAGTACCTGCGGTGAAGCCCGGATTCTGAACACCGTTACCGGCAGTCATGTACGCGGTTCCCGGGAGTCTCGGATAGTTAGCGGCAATGTTGTCACCGCCCGGAGTGCCGATAAAGTCACTGTAATGACCACCTTCGAAAGCTCCTGTAGGATTCTTCAACTGAACCTGAGTGTAAGCTACCCACTGTTTGGGATTCTCTTCGTCACCTCTCTGACCTACCTTGAGATAACCACCGTCGAGAGGACGCCAGCTGGTATGTTTCAGGTCGGTAACACCACCGGGGTTGAACACGTTGTAATAGGTCGAGGTACGAGAAATTACTTCGTCGGCAGCAGTACCACCCAGCCAATTCCATGCAACCCGGCCGATAATACTGTTAGCAGCGTTGAGCGGAGTCGTCAGAGGCGCGCTCGAGAGAGTATGCCAGTCGTCATTAGCTTTCACGTCGGTACCGTAGAACTTGGTTTCTCTCCAAGCGTCCTGCGGGAAGATACCCGGAAGGTCATAGTAAGCCATGAGGACGCTCTGATCTTCGTTCCAACGACGCGGCTGTTTCTGGAACAGTCTGTCGAGTACCGGTCTCTGCGGAGTGAACTTGATTTCGATAGAGTTCAACTTTCTGTCGTTCTTGTCGAAGAAGTCAACGGTAATCACATAGTCGTCACCGATGTCGAATGTACGAACGTCACCGTCCACGGGGACACTATAAGCGTAGTTCGGGAAGAGATCGAGTTTACGAGCATCGTACAGAGTCGAGAGGCTGAGGTTGAGGCCGCTGCCTCTTTCCAATGCCACAACAGAAGTAGTGTTGTCTCTGCCGATCCATTTGAGAACCGATTTACCTGCGGTAGGCTGCTGATCTGCCGGGAACATACGAGTACCGTTTCCGGCGGCGGTTTCTACAAAAGTAGCAGGCTGAAGACCATAATTACCGGCAACAACATTAGTTGTAACTTCCGGGTCGAAACGATCTGTCTGATTCTGATTTTTCGTCACATTCATGACGCTGACGATTTCATAGGTCTTAGCACCCCATTCGTCATCCATCCAGCGGTTTGCCAGGTTTTCTTCTTCGACATCGGCTATGCCGCGCAGGTCGTTGAACATCACTGCGAGGTCTACATTGAGCGGCGAGCTGATAACGTCGTAGAAGTTATTTACCATACCATTAGCGTACGGTGCCTGATATTGAACTGCATCGGGGAATTCGTCCTGAACGATGTAAGGCGAGATCGGAATAGGAGTAACGATAGACTGACGAGTCACGTTGATCTTGACATACTGGAGATAGATCTTACCGTCTACACCCAGTTTGAAGACTCTCATGTTGAACATGGCTTCGGTCAGGCCGTCGGGAATTTTGGTAGCCCTGAATTCGGTTTTTTCAGCATTGAACTGGATACCGAACACGTTCGTAACATAAGTTTCGTCCTGGTCGTTACTACCGACCTTAATGTACCAGTCGACAACAGCGTTGGTCGAGAGATAGTCTTCGTTATCCTGAAGAGCTGCACGGGTAGTATAGTCAAGGAAACCATTGCCGACGGGACGCAACGGGTGGAAGTAAGAGCTGTCATGAGCAACACCGGAACCAGTAGCAGAGAGAGCGGAGGTAGAACCATGGAGGATAATCTCATCACCGTCCCAAATCGGAGTAATTTCTTCTGCATGGGTAACAAACGCTTTCGGAGAAGCATTCAACGGATGAATGATATAATCCTGGTCGAACTCAAGCTTGTTCCACTTGTCTTTCTCTACATAGAAAGAGGCCAGAACGTTGTTTTTCGGAGCATGAATTCCCTTATCATCCACCTTGATGACCTGAGCCTCGATCGAAGCGAGGTAGGTGGGAGTGATGGTGAACGGAGTGTATTCCGAACGAATACCATCCTCGGTAACCAGTGAGTACTGAGCGTTGGCTGTGAATTTTTCAGCATAAGCTTCCCTGGTGGCAAACTCGCCTTTGGGGAAGTTGGAGCCTTCAACGAAGTAGAGAGCACTGTTGGCAGCAGCCCTGGTCAAAAGACCGGTGATGAGAACAGGCTGTTTGAGACCGACGGGCAATACATTGCCCTTAGAATCCTGCAGAGTGAGGTTCTTGTACTCCGCGAAGGGAACAGTGATAGGATGAACCTGAACGATGAAACCCTTGTCCTGCGAGTCGAGGATGTTGAGCACATTCTTAGCTTTGATCTGGTAGCGGCCACCATCCCATGCAGTCTTGCTTACATTGAGTGTGCCGAAACTATAATCATAAGCTCCGACGGGCCCGGTACCATTGCCTTCGGTAATTTGGTTGTAGTTCCAGTACAGATACTGACTGTCTTTACTGCCATCGCCATCAGCATCGAACGGCAACAGATTAGCCGGCGAAACTTCATAACCATTAGCCCAGAAAGGAAGATCGGTGTCCTGAGTATCATTGGGAGCGTAAGTAACAGGAGCCCAGTCCGAGAACGAAGCACCGTTGCTTTCGCCTTCGAACTCTTCGATCCAGTTGTAGTAAACTACGAAAGTCTGGTTCTGAGAGAAGTACAGCGGAGTTTCCTGTGCAGAGTTCGCATCGGCATCATTTTCGTGATCCGGCTCTTCGAGCTCGTTGTTCCTCGAGATGGTCGACGAGGCGTTGTCGTAGCCCTGAACCCAACCGAGGATATCGATCTTGCCGAGACCACCGCTCGATTTGGAGATGGTGATGGCAACGAGGGTCTTGGGATCCTCTTTGGTGGGCATCCAGATGGTCCAACCACCGGCACCTTCGACTGCATAGGAATAAGCGGGAGCGCTCTCGCCTCTTTTCCAAGCGATGTCGTTACCTTCGATAACGGGGAATTCCCAGTAACGCTGGTCGCCATCGACTTTGATGCGAGGCATCGTGGCGATGGCAGCTTCACCGGTGTCTACATCGTTGATGAACCAGTTGCCGTTTTCGCCGATCTTGAGCCATGCACTGTTAGGCACTCCAACATTACCACCTTTAGGAACAACGATCTCCAAAGTACCGGCAGGGTTACCGTGGGTAACGGTATACACCGTTGCATCGTTAGTTTCGGTCTTAGTAACGGATTTAACATACTCCAGGCCATCGACCTTTTTTTGAAGGGCCTGCAGGCCTTCTTCCAAAGCGTCGACCCTTTCGCATAGCTTGTCAAAATCGCCTTGCGACGGACCATTCTGGCAACTCGTGAAACCGAGCGCCAAAGCTGCCGCTCCGACCATTAAAAGCTTAAAGAAATTTGTCTTCTTCATACTTGGTTTTGAATTAGAAATTTGAAATTGGGATAATTAGTTTTTTTATGGATTAATAATTTGTTGTCGTTGTCGGGTTGTATCAGTTGATCTTTAATCATTTAAGTTAAGTCGTCATGCCGGCACCATGCTCTCCGCCGGGTCTCACTCACTGGCCGGGCCGTTCGTTTCTCACACTTAGAATTCCCGGCAATACGGGAATCTTGCGTGTGTTTTTGTAAAAAATTGATTTTCGGCCTTCCCCTCATTCTCTCTCACGCCGGTCTCTTCACTCTCTCACGTTCGATCTCTTCATCTTGCGCTCGGCCTCTCCATTCACTCCGGGCATACCTATTTTATATATATGCCACCTCTCAACACAACATCCCCCGTGGATACGGGTTGGGGGGCTGTTATTACGCTCTGCAAATATACAAACATTTTTTTACAAAAAAGCGTTCGGGGTAGTTTTTTCAACTATTTTTCTTTGCCGCAACGTGTTTTTGGGCCTTTCGGAGACCGATGTGGTGAATAACGAGTGGCAAATGTACAAAAATAATTACTTTTGCAGAAGAAAGCTGTGATTTACGATGAATAGTCTCAAAGCATTAGGGGTGGCGGCATGCCTTTTGGCGGCGTTGCCGGCGGCGGGTCAGAACCTGTCGCGCGGGGAGTACATAGAGCGGTACCGGGGGATCGCGGTGGAACATGCCGAGAAATATGGAATCCCGGCAAGTATAAAGATGGCTCAGGGAATACTTGAGAGCGGATACGGCAACGGTGAGTTGGCCCGGAAGGGAAACACGCACTTCAATATCAAGGTGAAGGCGTCGGACAACTGGAGGGGCGGGGTGGTGTACCACGACGACGACGCTCCGAACGAGGCTTTCCGGGCATACGACACGCCGGAGGATTCGTGGATCGACCACTCGGAATACCTTGACACTCAGCAACGTTACGACTCGCTGTTCAGATACTCGGCAACCGACTACCGCTCTTGGGCACGTGGCCTGAAAAATGCAGGTTATGCCACCGATCCGCTGTATGCGGAGAAGCTTGTGCGGGTGATAGAGGACAACCGGCTTTGGATGCTCGACGGTGGCGGCAGTGGCAGTGGCCGGAACGCCGGCAGCGAACTCGGCGGAACCATACTCGCTTCGGCCGAAGGAGCCGGAAGCTCCGGGAGCACGACCGGCGGGTTGGTCGATCCCGACCGGTTCGTGATCGTGATGCAAAGAAAAAAACGATAACTTTTATGGATAGTTCAACGGGGTTGAAACCCCATCTGCTTCAGGCAATTATCGAGAGGAGCAACCTCTCGCAAAGGGTCTACGACAACACCTACGCCGTGATGACCAAACTCAAGGAGATACTCCACGAGTTGGCATCGGAACTCGACGAAGAGCTCGAGGAGCGGCTCGACGAACGGGTGCGCATCGAGTACCGCGACAGGGGCAAATACGAGGCCCACTTCATCTTCGGCGAGAACCTGCTGATCTTCTCGATGCACACCGACATTTTCCGCTTCGATGCGGGCGACGCGGTGTGGCAAAACCCCTACGTGGCCGACGGCGGAGCCGATAATGCATTCTGCGGAATCATAAACGTGTGGAACTTTCTGAAAGACTCTTTCGAGCACAAACGCCTTGGCGACGAGGGCTATCTCGTGGCGCGAATCTTCGTCAACCGCGAGATGCGTTTCATGGTCGAAGGCAAGGGCCAGACGGCTTTCGGCCGGGCAGAGTTCGGACGCCGGTCGGTCGACAAGGAGGGGCTGGCCGACGTGGTCGAGGCGGCGATCGACTACGCGCTGCACTTCGACCTGCTCGTGCCGCCCTACGAGAGCCAAAAGGTGGTGACGGCCGAAGTGTTCAGCACCCGCGTCGAAAACTCCAAAATGCGAACGGGCAAGATGTTAGGCTACGAATTTAATGTCGGCGACATTTTATGACCTACGAACTGAGGATCGAGGGGATGGAGTTTCGGGCGGCCCACGGCTGCTACGACGTCGAACAGCAGGTGGGCGGTAATTTCACGGTCGATCTCGCGCTCGAAGTGGAAGACGGTGGCGCAGCAGCAGCCGACGATATGACGCGCACCGTGAACTATGTCGAAGTCTACGAGACCGTTCGCCGGGAAATGTCGGTGCCATCGCGCATCATTGAAAACACGGCTCAGCGCATCCTGGATACCGTCGCGGCACGGTTTCCGCAGGTTCGCCGCATCGAGGTCACCCTTGCCAAACTCGCTCCGCCGATCGGCGGCAAGGCAGGCCGGGTGGCTGTGACTTTTGTCCGGTAAGACGATTCCGATTCGATTTTTTGCTATCTTTGCACTGGTCTCAAACCATTTGATTTCGGTATGAAAAATGTTCAGGAAAGAGAGCTTTAGGCCCCCGGTCCTGGACATTTTTTATGCCCTATTGGTTTGAGACCCAATAGCCGGGGGCCTTTTTTTTTCAAAAAAGGCCGATGCCAAACAAACTGACCCTGCCGGAGAAACTGCGCGCGGTGCCGCTCATGGTGGCGCTGGTGCCTATGGCGGCGGGAATCGTGGCCGGGTCGATGGTGGATGTTCCTCTCTACGTTTGGGTGGTGGTAGCGGTGGTTTGCGCCCTCACGGGGTGGTTTGCAATGCGTCGTGGCCGCGCCTTTTTTTCATACTTTTATGTCGGGCTGACGGTTCTCTTCTTCGGAGCGGCACTCGCACGGGCACACACACCGCGACCCGTTGTGCCTCATGGTGAAAGGGTGTGGATGGAGATAGTGCTGACCGACCCGCCCGTTGCGCGCGAGGGACGCCGCGGCGCATCCTCCTACGGCGCTGTAACGCGCTGGCAACCCGACGCGACATCTCCTGCTGCCGACGGGTGGCGCACAGTACGCGAACACCTGCTGGTGTCGATCGACACGATGTGGCGCCTCGAGGCGGGCGACCGTGTCACTTTCCGCGGTTACGTCAACCCTGTCGGCGACAGTTCGACAGGTTACAGCCGCCTGATGAGGGCGCGCGGATACAGCGGCCGAACCTACATCACGCAATACAGCCGTCCCGAAAAGTCACCGCAACGCGCCAAAAGTCCCGCCATGTTGGCCCGAAACCTGCAATCTGCCGCCACCGAACGCCTCCGCCGCCTCGGTGGTGGGAGCTCCGACGCAATCGCCGTGGCGGCGGCAATGACAACTGGCGACAGGTCGGGAATCACACCTGCCCTGCGCCGGAATTACTCCCGCACGGGGGCGTCGCACCTGCTGGCCGTCTCGGGTCTCCACGTAGGCATAGTGTTCCTGATCATAAACGCATTGCTCTACCTGCTGCCGTTCATCCGGGGCGGTCACATCGCAAAAAACATACTTGCCGTGGCGGTGATCTGGTTCTACGCCGCGCTAACAGGCGGCTCGCCGTCGGCGGTTCGGGCGGCTTTCATGTTCACGGGCGCACAACTGGCGCTGGCCGCATCGCAGACCCGCGGCCCGGCCAACATAATGTGTGGCACGGCGGTGGTTATGCTCGCGGTGAGGCCGGGCCTGCTGTTCGACATAAGTTTCCAGTTGTCATTCGTTGCCGTCGTAGCCATAATGGCATGGTTCGCACCGCTTTACAACCTTGTCGTGAGCCGTTGGCGGATGCTCAACGCGCTTTGGGCAACGCTGCTCGTGGGTTTCGTGGCGTCGGTCGCCACCATGCCGCTCGTGTCGCACACGTTCGGGGTTTTCTCGCCCGCCGGCGTGGTACTCAACCCGCTGGTGATCTGCACAGCGTATCTCACGGTCGGCTGTTCGCTGCTTTGGATCGCGGCGCCCGTACCATTTCTGCAACCCCTTTTCAGATGGCTCGTGGGCGGCCCGGCATGGCTCCAAAACCGGGTCGTGGAGATGGTGAGCGCGGTTCCGGGTGCGGCCATCGAGTGGCGCATGCCGCTGTGGATGGTTTTCGCCGTTTACGCCGCAATGATTATCTTTACAGCCTGGATGGCAATGGCCACAGCTGATAAACATACCAGGGAAGACATTTTCATTCTACCGCGATGATGATGACAGACGATCTCGACATACTCTTGAGCGACAGGTTCCGTCGCTCGGTGGCGGCCAATCTCCGGCGCGACCCGATACGGATTGCGCTCGACCGGAACCTGCCCCATGCCGCCCTCGTGGCATCGCAGGTGAAGTATCTCCGGCGCGCCGAAAGTAAGTTGCCGTCGTGGTACGCGGCGCACTGCGTAATCCCGCCGCTGGCTTTCGAGCAGGCGTCGAGCGAGGCCACGGCTGCGCGCAAGGAGTATTCGGGCGAGCTGGCGATCGACCTGACCTGCGGTTTGGGGGTGGACGCTTTCTGGCTGTCGAAACGTTTCGGTCGGGTAATCGCCCTTGAGCGCGACGCGGCCCTTGCGGCCATTGCGCGAGAGAATTTCCTGCGGCTCGGAGCCACGAACATCGAGGTCGTCGATACCTCCGCCGAGGAGTTTCTGTCGCTTGGCAATCTTCGTGCTGACCTCGTCTATGCTGATCCCGACCGCCGCGATCCCGGAGGCAAAAAGATGGTGCGGTTGGAGGATTGCTCGCCCGACATTCTCGCACTGCTGCCAGACATCGAGAAGATCGCGCCGCGTCTGGTGGTGAAACTCTCGCCGTTGTTCGACGTCGACGAGGTGTTCCGCATCTTCGGCCCCGCAGCGAGTGCCGAAGTAGTTTCGCTCGACGGCGAATGCAAGGAAGTGATCGCCGACGTGCGCCTCGGCCCGCCTCCCGCCGCCGCATCAGAATCCAAGCCGATGATCCGTGCTGTGGCAATCGGTTTGGGCGAAGCTGAATACGCTCTCGACATTGTCGCGAACGAACCGAACGAGCCGAACTGCGAGGAAATATCCACCTTTTATCGCTGGCTCGTCGTCCCCGACGTGGCACTCCAAAAAGCGCGTCTCGCCCGACGCCGGCTCACCGAACGAGGCATCCGCATCGACTCCGACAACGGCTACGGTTTCGCGACCGAAAAGCCCGAAGGCATCATGGGCAAAGTGCTCGAGATCGAGACAATGGAGCCCTTCGACCCGAAAGAGCTCAAGCGCCGCCTGCGCACCAGCGGCATAAAAAACATCGACATTCTGAAGCGCGATTTTCCCCTCTCCGCCGCCGACATCGCCCGCCAATTAGGCATCCGCGAGGGAGGCACCACCCGCATAGCCTTTACCCGCGCGGCGAACAAACTGTGGCAGATCACCCTGAAAAGCCCCGCAGAGGCGGGATCATAGCCGAAATGGGTATAAATACCCTTGTGTTATTTGAATAACAGTAATATCTTTGCCGCATAGAAACCCCTTCAAAATTCACAACCATGAAAAATCTTTGGAAGTACAGCGGCACCTATTTGACCATAACGGGCGCGATCCACACGGCTTTCGCGCTGTTCGTGTTCGGCGACATCTATTGGTCGATGCTGAAAAAAGGGCTTGTAAACACGGGAGAGGAAGGCCCGGAGTTCTGGTTCCTGCTGCTGGGGCCGGTGCTGCTAATGTTCGGGCCGCTGTTGCAACACTATCTGCGCGCAACGCAGAAACCTGCGCCGATGTGGTTCGGTATCTGGCTATTCGTTTTCGCGGCGGTAGGCTGCATGGTTTTTCCCGCGTCGGGATTCTGGCTGTTCGTTCCGCAGGCGATCATCGTGATCGTCGCGAACTACCGTCTGAAACGGTAGAACACCCCCAGAGGAAGTTGTTTTCCGCCGCGGTCGGTGAAAGTGAGTTCGCCCAGCTCTTCGTGGGGCGGGATGCCTAACCGGACATGCACGGCGGTGCGCGCCACGATCGCCGACAGCCCCATCGAGTAGAGGTTGAGCACGAGAAATCCGCGTGGTCGCAGCAACTGCGCGCACAGCGACAGCATCTCGTCGAGCCCCTCGGCCAGCACCCACTTCTCGCCGTCGGGCCCGCGTCCATAGGCGGGCGGGTCGAGCACTATTCCGTCGTAGAGATTTCCGCGACGCACCTCGCGACGAGCGAACTTCAGCGCGTCGTCGACTATCCAGCGTACCGATCCTTGGCCCGGTGCATCCTCAAGCCCGCTCAGCACGGCATTGTCGCGCGCCCACGAAACCGTTTGCTTCACGGAATCGACGTGGGTCACCTCGGCCCCGGCACTGCGCGCGGCAAGCGTCGCCCCGCCGGTGNNGCCGGTGTAGGCAAACAGGTTTAAAACTTTCGGAGCCGGTGCCGGAGTCTGTGCCGCTGTTTCCCTCAGAGTATCGTAGATAAAATCCCAGTTCGCCGCCTGCTCGGGAAAGACCCCCACGTGCTTGAACCCGGTAAGTGCCAGCCTCATGCGCAGCTTCATTGCGCCGTGCTCATAGCCCATTGTCCAGCGCTCGGGGGCGCCGGGTTTCAACTTCCACTCGCCGCGCTCCTCGCTTTTCGCGTCACGGTGGAAAGTGGCGTCGGCCAGACGCTCCCAC
>DBDQ01000086.1 GCA_002293665.1 Alistipes sp. UBA928
GGTATCGCAACGTGCCGCTGTCGAAACAGCTCGCCTTTCGCGCCCTCGCCTCGATCGACCGCGGGGCGGCGCACGACTACCACGACGGCCGCGCCGAAGCGTGGAACCACCTCGCCTATGCCAACTTCCTCACATCCCATTTTGACTCGACGCGCCTCTACATCGACAGTGTGCGCTCCATCGCCGCCGACTATCCCGGCCGCGACGTGGAGGAGGCGATCACCCTCATCACCGAGGCGCGGCTCTACCTGCGCGAGTGCCGCTACGACCAGACGTTCATCATCTACGACTCCACTATAACGATCTTCAACAACCCCGTACGCCGTCTCTTCCGTACTGCCGACACCCCCCACAGCGCCCGGCGTTACGACTGGGCCCGCAGTGAATACCTGATCGGCAACGCAGTGCTCGACTACTACTATCGCCAGACGCGCCTCCCGGTTATTCTCCGTTCGCTCGACGAGGTGAAACGGCGCGAGCGGCTGCACATCGACATCACTCAGCTATCCATACTCTACTACACCTACGCCGGCTCCTACGAGGTGGCGATAGCCGAGGGTGTTGAGAACATCTTCTCGGCGCTCGACAATGTGGAGACCGGCCTTGCCCTGATGATAGACCCCGCATCGAGGAACGACCACAGCCTCGCCAATTTCTACCAGATCGCCGGCACGCTGATGTCGGGAACCGGCACGGCGCACTGGCTCGCCGGCCCCGACTCCACGGCGATACGCAGCCGTTTCGAGAGTTTCCGGCGCGACTGGCTCGAAGACCGGCTGGGGTGGAGCCCGCGCGAGACCGCCTCGCCCGAGTTGCCGCTGCTGCTCCTGCTGCGCAGCGACTCTCTGTTCCGCACCTTCGACGACCCCTACCAGAATCTCGCCTCGGCGCTCCAGATCGGCGACTACTACCTCGCCCGGGGTGATTCTCTCTCCGCCGCCGCATTCTACCGCGACGGCATAACCAACAACTCGCTCATGGCGACCCGCGGAGGCAGCGCACCCATCTGGACGTCGCGTCTCTACAACACCCTGATCCAAAACGCCCCCGACTCTATCCGGGCCGAAACACTCAAACGGTGGTACGGGATATACACCCACGAGAAGGCGGTTATAGACGTCAACACCGAGCGCGACTACAACACCCAGCGCGAGAGGGCCGAGGCTGAGGCGTTCGCTCGCCGGGCGTTGCTCGTGGCGGCTTTCATCCTCGTGGTGTGCGCCGTTGTGAGCGTGCTGCTCCACTATCTGTGGAAGCGCAACCGGCAGTTGCGGCAGATGCAGCGCCGGCTTATAGAGCAGAAACGAATGGAACTCCTCACCCACGTTGTGAGGGGCATATCGCACGAGCTGTCGCAGCCGTTGGGCAGCATCACGCAGACTCTCTACGACACCCGGCGCGACGTGGCCACCCTCGCCGAAGGACGCGAAAAACTATCCCCCGAGCACTACGACCAACTCGTGGCAGGCATTGCCACCGACCTCGAAGTGATAGCGCGCGGCAAGGAGGCGATCTCCGATCTGGTGACCTCGTTCCGCAACACGATCCGCGAGAATGTGGTCGACCCCGAGGCTGAGTTCAATCTCGCCGCCCGGCTCGACGACATAGTGAAGGTGATCCGCCCCGGCATCAAGAGCAACATCACCCTCGAGGTCGACTGCCCGTCCGGCCTGGCGGTGCGCACCTACCCGCTGCTGTTCAGCCAGGTGGTGACAAATCTCGTTTCCAACGCCGGCCAGCACGCCTTCCCCGACAGCGACTCGCCGCGCGACCGCATCCGTGTGGTGTGCCGCGCCTCCGACACCGATCTTGTGGTGAGGTGCGTCGACAACGGCATCGGCATCCCGCCCGACGAGTTGGAGCGCCTGTGCCAACCCTTCGTATCGAAGAAACGAACCAACCTCGGCCTCGGGCTGTCGTTGGTCAAAAACATAGTCGAACAGTATATGAACGGAACGATCGTCTTCTCCTCCGACCGCGGCCTCACGGTGACGGTGACGATCCCCGGCTGCGTTATCAGAAAATGAAAGAGAACCCCAGCGTAACCATAATGATCGTCGACGACAGCGACGCCTTCCGCGAGACGCTCGAGAGGCGCTTTGCGCGCAACCGCTTCGATCCGCAAACCCCCTATCGCACCATAACCGCGGCCAGTGCCGCCGAAGCGATAGAGAAAATCTCGGCGTGGGACGGCCCCATCGACGCTTTCCTTGTCGACATACGCATGGAGAGCGACCATGCCGGCATCACCCTCATTGAGTACATTCGCCGTAAGGAACGTTTCCGCTCGTCGCCCATAGTGGTGATCACGGGCCAGCCGGGCGAGTACTCCGAGCAGCGCATAGAACGCGAGCACCTGATCCACGGCTACATCGACAAGTCCGACGACGTCGACGTGGTGGAACGCGTGCGCTCCATCGTAGCCCAGCACCGCATAGCCCGCCGCGGCGAGCAGGCCCGCCTGCGCGACGACGTAGAACGACTGATGGGCGTGTGCCCCGCCATGCAAAGACTCTACGAACAGGTCGAAAATTGCAGCCGCACCGAGCACCCCGTAATCTACATCGACGGCGAGACGGGAACGGGCAAAACCCTCATCGCCGAGTACTTCCACAACCTCGCGGGCCACGGCGGCCCCTTCATCGACTACAACTGCTCGTCGCCCGTTGGCGCTGACGAAAATATCCTCAAAAGCATCCTCTTCGGCTCGCGCAAAGGCTTTCTCGCCGCCGACCACCGCGGCAACGAAGGGCTCATAGCCCAGGCCGAGGGAGGGACGCTCTTTCTCGACGAGTTCCAGAATGTGAGTGCCGACGTGCAGGCCATGCTCATCAAGGTGATCGAGAGCCGCGAGTACCGCTCGCTCGGGTCGGAGGAGACGCGCCGCTGCAACGTCAACTTCCTGTTGGCCGGCAACCGCAACATCGAAGAGTTGGTGCGCGGCGGGGCGATACGCGAAGACTTCTACTTCCGCATACTCGACGTGCTGAAGGTGCCTCCTCTACGCCGCCGCCGCGAGGACATCCCCGCCTTCATCAACCGCTTCCTTCAAGAGAGCAATCGCCGCCTCCACAAATACGTCTCGATCTCGGCCTCGGCCGTTGCCCGCATGGAGGACTACGACTGGCCCGGCAACGTGCGCCAGCTCAAGAACGTGGTCGAGAGGGCCGTGCTCCACAGCCGCGGATTCGAGATCACCGAGGCCGACCTGCGCCTCGGTGGTGGAAATGCCCACGGCGGCTTTGGCTACACAGAAACGGGTCGCGAAGGCACCGGAGGTGAGGGTGGGGGAGGCGACTTTATGACCGACCTCGCCGCACTGATCGACCGCTACGCCGACCAAAACCGCGATATCATCAACTCTAAAAACCCTAAAGATAGGGGGGTGTTCGTCGACTTCGACGCCTACCGCCGTCTCCTCCCGCGCATGGTGATGGAGGCCACCGGCGGCAACAAAAAAGCCACCGCCCAACTCCTCGGCCTCACCATAGAGCAACTCGCCACCCTGATCAAATCCACCGGAAAATAGGGAGCAAAAATCCGGCAATAGTTGTGATTTCACACTGTGATTTCACAGTCTTTTCACGTTGCCCATTTGGCAATGTGCTGTATGCCAGTGAAGTGAAAATCATGGCCCGCAGTTTGGTATAGAGAGGGTAGAGACAACCTCAAAAAAACTGAAGACCATGAAAAAGCTCATTTTGATCCTCTCCGCAGTGTTCGCAGCACTGGCCATGCAAAGTTGCAGCGCCACGTTCCACGCCTCGCATCGCCACCCCGTTCCTCCGCGCCACATCGCCCGCGTCGACGTCCACGTCGGCCACCATCCCCAAGCCGGGAAGCACGCGAGGAGATACCGCAAATACCCGCGCCACGCACGCAGCCATCGCCGCGACTACCGCAACTATGGCATGCGTCCCGGCGCTCCCGTGCCTCCGCGCCACTCCAATCCCGTTCCACCCCGTCGTCCCCGTCACTAATTAACCTTCAAAAAACTAACGCAATGAAAAAGATTATCCTGACCCTCGCACTCCTCGCCGCCACGGCCGCCACTACGCAAACCCTCGCACAGCAGAAAAATCCCCGCTGGTGGGCAGGCGGAAGCATCGGGTTCAACTCGAGCGAGGCATCCGGCAACATCAACTCCGAAAGCAACTCATTCTCCATCGCACCCGAGGTGGTCTACAATTTCTCCGACCGTTGGGGGGCCGGTCTCCGGCTCGGGGTCTACACATTCGACTCCGAAAGACACGGCGACGGTATCGAAGAAGATACGCGCGGTTTCAGCGTTGCTCCGTTCGCCCGTTACAGTTTCGCAAGATGGAGAGGGGTCACCTTCTTTGCCGACGGCGGCCTGATCTACTCGTCGTCCGACGACGAAGGGCACAATGACGGAAACTACTCGACCGTCGAGCAGCGCCGCATAGGCCTCTTCGTCGACCCCGGATTCTCGGTGCGCATCTCTCGCCACCTCGCAATGACAGCCCGCACCAACATCTTCACCGCGGGTTACTCGGCCCACAGAACCTCGTCATACGGCGCAGCGAACGAAACTCTGAGTTGGAACGCCAAGGTCAACTCGCCATTCAGCGTCGACGACTTCCTCGGCAGTTTCACCCTCGGATTCTCCCTCACGTTCGATTGAAAAACACAGCTTCACGTTCCAGAAATTAGCAAATCGCATAATTGACCCAATAAAAACAAAAAGCCATGAAAAAGTTGATATTTCTATTCGCAGCAGCAACCCTCGCCCTCACCTCATGCGAAGGCCCGATGGGCCCTCCGGGGCCGCAGGGCATGCCCGGCCAAAACGGCCAGGATGGTCAGGATGGCCGCGACGGACAGAATGGACAGAACGGCCGCGACGGAGAGGGCACCAACTGGTTCAAAACGAATCCGATCACCATCAGGACAAGAGATTGGCAATTGGACGGCAATGCGGGCGATCTGAACAGTTACTACTATTGCAAGGTGCGGGTACCCCAACTCACGCAGCACATCTACAACACCGGATCGGTGGTGGCCTACATCGAGAATTTGGACGGTAAGAAGAACGGCATGCCGTTCGTGTATCATCGCGGCGACGTGGGGAAAAACGGTGAGGACATACTGTGGACCGAGACCTACGATTTCGACTTCTATGTCGAAGACTCTACCGGAGGTTGGGTCACGTTCTACCTCACCTATTCCGATTTCAATACGCAAGTCAACCCCGAAGAGGACAAAACATTCTACATCGTAGCATTCTGGCAATAGGGACTGACCGACGGAATGCACACAGCGCAGGGCACAACGTCCTGCGCTGTTCTTTTTGCGCAGTTTTGCAAATCGCGAAAATATGCTACCTTTGCGACTTCACCCACTGTAAAGATTCTTAGTCACAACACAATGCACTCACCGAGGGGTTCATTCACAAGCCGTTTCGGCGCCACGGTCGCGGTAGGCGGCTCGGTGGTCGGATTGGGCAATATCTGGCGCTTCCCCTACGTGGCGGGCGAGAACGGCGGTGCGGCTTTCATCGTGGTCTACATTCTGATGAGCTTTCTGGTGGCGGTACCCATCATGCTCTCCGAGCTCTCGATCGGCCGTGAGGCGCGGCGCTCGCTCCACGGCGCAATGGCGCGTCTTTCTCCGGGCCGTCCGTGGAAGTTCACGGGTACGCTCGGAGTGGTGACGGCATTGGTCATCGTATCGTTCTACTGCGTTGTGGCTGGCTGGGCCCTCAATTTTCTGGGACGGTCGGTGGTCGACGACTTCGCGGGTCGCTCGATCGGCGAGATCACCGGTGGCCTGCGCGCATTCATCGACAGCGGGTGGAAACCCGTGCTGTGGATGTCGGTCTTTCTGGGTCTCACGGCGGGCATAGTGTGGTTCGGCGTCGAGAAAGGCATCGAGCGGTTCAACAAAATACTGATGCCACTACTGGTGCTGATGCTCGTGGGGCTCGGGGTCAACTCGCTCTTCATGGAGGGTTTCCGCGAGGGGATGGCTTTCGTACTCAAACCCGACTTCTCGAAGATCGACGGCGCGGTGGTGTTCCAGGCGCTGGGCCAGGCATTCTTCTCGCTGAGCATCGGCATGGGAGCGATGACGGTCTACGGCTCGTATGTGAAACGCGACGAGAGCCTGCCGCGCATAGCTGGCACCGTGGCCATCTCCGACGTCTGCATCGCCATACTCTCGGGCATCGCCATCTTCCCGGCGGTCTTCACCTTCGACATAAACCCCACCTCGGGCCCCGAACTCGTCTTCATGACCCTGCCCGGAATATTCCAACAGATGCCGGGCGGATATTGGGTCTCCATAGCTTTCTTCTCGATACTTTTCATGGCCGCCATCACCTCGTCGGTGTCGCTGATGGAGGCCATAGTTGCCTGGCTCATGGAGGAGTTCCGCATGTCGCGCCGCCGCGCACTTGCCATGGCCACAGGCACTGTTTTCGCATTGGGCACTCTGTGCGCCGTCTCGCAGGTCGAGGGCTCGCGGCTCAGGGTCTTGGGCATGGACA
Organism: Alistipes sp. UBA928; assembly: GCA_002293665.1. Taxonomy (GTDB): domain Bacteria; phylum Bacteroidota; class Bacteroidia; order Bacteroidales; family Rikenellaceae; genus UBA940. The sequence goes on from DBDQ01000086.1 coordinate 6,509, forward strand.
TCTTCGACCTGTTCGACAAAACTTCTTCGACGGTGCTCATGCCCCTCGGCGCACTGCTGATCGTGGTGTTCGCGGGCTGGGTGATGGACGGGGCGATGCTGCGGGGCCAACTGACGAGTATGGGGCACAGTTCCAAGCGTCTTAATTCTTAAGAGGTAGAAACCTTGTAATAAGTGCTGATATTCAGGTATTTAATAGGGATTTGCGAGAGGTGTTCGGTTATTTCCAAACGTCCCTGTGTTTGAATTTGCTTTAATTCTGCTTTAATCACCGGGGGCGATCATTTTAATCATGCTTTAATCGGGCTTGCATCAGCGGGCAAAATCGGGCGGCGACGCCTTTTTTTTATGCCCATACGCCCCACATCGAGCGAGAAAATCGGCGCGACGCGCATTTTAAGGCCCATTTCGACCCGCCGACACCACAAAGGTAGTCATTCTATCGAAACCACCAAACAACGCCTAAAAAACGCTCCGTTTTGCGCCCACGATCGCCCCGAAAATGGGCGGTTCCGCATGGCGTGTGCGCTCTCGAAATCGGGCCAAAAACGCCCTCGAAAATCGACTGCGGGAGCAAGAGGGGGAACAGAGGGGGAACAAAATCGGGATTCAAAAGTACCGATACCCCCCCCCGTTAATACCACAAAAACCACCGATAGACCCCCCGTTATTACCATTTTCGTGCAAGTGATTTTTAGTGGTTAATTCGCTGATAATCAGCACAAAAACGTCCATTTTTAGGGGCTTCCGATTCTCAAAAACGTGTGTGCGCGGGATTTTGCGGTTATTTCGTGTTAATTCACGACCATTTTTAGCGGGGATTTTTCTCCCTGGACGCAGACAACAAAACATCCACAGAGGGGACAGAACCGGACTTCTTGGTGTGTGAAATGTGACCTCCCCCGAGGTCACTAATTTGCTGTTGGAGCGCCGCGATCAGCTGGTCGTCCCGTGCAATCGTCTTCTCGTGCGCGGCGATGGTTTTTTCCAACGACGCGATTATGATGTCGCGTTGATCGCGCTGGTTGGCGGCGGGTTCCGTCGGCGTCACCTCGCGAATCATCGGCCCCCTATCCAAAATAAGCCAATCGAGACTCAAATCGGGGTAAATACTGATAATTATCTTTAGTTTATCCACTCCGAGAGACTTTCCGCTGTCAAGAAAACCCATAGAAAGCCCGGTAGCAAGATAAAATTTATTCTTGCTAACTCCCTTATAATCAAGGTATTTACGAATTTTTTCCTTTTCGGTCATAAAAATTATGATATTTATCTTGTTTATCAAGATAAATATCTATATTTGCACCGTGGTTACAGTGTAGCCACCGCGCCAAAGGTACGAAAATTATGACAGAATTGATTAAACATCCCGAATTTGGGGAAATTAGGACGGAAATCCGCAAGGGGGAGCCGTGGTTTGCGGCAGATGATTTATGTGCTGTTTTAGGCTTGACCAGACATCACGATTCGGTAAAACACCTCGACGATGATGAAAAGGGGTTGCTTAGTAGGCGAACCCCCGGCGGAGAGCAAAAAGTTCTCCACGTGAATGAATCCGGTCTCTACTCGCTGATTCTCCGCAGCCGGGTTCCGGCGGCCCGGCAGTTTCGCAAGTGGGTGACGAGCGAGGTGTTGCCGTCGATTCGCAAGCAAGGTTACTACATCCACCCCAATTTGATGAGCCGCAAGGATGAACTCCGCGAGCGCAAGCAACTGTTCGAAACGCTGAGCCGGTACCTGACCGACGAGGACAGGCGTAAAATCGCCAAAAAATTCGGCATCGATCGCTTCGAAGTCAATGCGGTCATCGGTGGCCGCCGTCAGGGCAACGCCGTGATGCAGGAGTGTCAGCGGCTGGCACTGGCCAACAAAGAGCGGGAGGTGAACGCCTATCACCCCAACCGCATCCGCGAGGTAATCAGCATTCTGACGCGGTAAATATAAATCCGTAAATCACACGATCATGAGAGTCGACAAACAGAAACGGGCCGAGAGAGAGGCCGAGTGGCAGTATCAAAACAACAACCCCCTCGCGCTATGCGAGGGAACCTTCTACATTTGGAACCGGAGCACGGTCGAAGATTGCCCGTGCCGCAAAACCTGCACCCGGCACATCAGCTACACCGATGCGGTGAACCAGGGGCTACCCATTTACGAACTGCCCCGAGTTCAATTCTATTACGTGGCCGCCTTTCGGAAGTGCCCGTTCAAGACAGCATAATCAAAATTTGGAAATAATGGAAAAGCAAATCCTGTTGCCGGGCGCGGTTAAGCGAGAGATGGAGGCTACTTTCAAGGTCGATCGCTGTACGTTGGGCCGGGCACTCAAGTTCGAGCGCAACTCGAGGCGCGACAAAATGCTCCGCGCCGCCGCGACAGAGCGCGGAGGGCTGCTCTTCACCGGCGAGCGCAAGCCCAAGGGGTTCATGCCGGACGTGGATACCCTCCACGACCACGTGGGCAGAACGACGTACCAATGGTTCGGCGACCGCATGGAGGTGCGGATCAGCAAAGACACCGACACGGCGACCGTCTTCATCGACGGCGAACTGGTGGCCATATTCGAGGAAATGACAACGAGCGTCTGGGGCGACATGCTCTACTCGCTCCAGCAGATTTATAACCAGCTAAATGCTTAAAAATCATGGACAGAGAAAAATTAAAGATGGTGGCCGGGTGCTACTTCAAGGACAAAATCGGCGCGGAGCCGGATACGCTCAAGTTCTCCTACGCCGAGGACGGGTTACAAGAATACACGTTGGGGGCCACTTTCGGCGATCGGGTGTTCGCCATTTGGATGCACCTTACACACAACCTCATCGAACTGAGCGAATTGCGCCGAGGCACCTTTGCCGAGGCCGCCGCGCTCGCCGGACTGGACAGAAATCTCAATCAAATCTAATACGCTATGCAACCGAACTGGGAAGTTACACCTGAAGAGAAACCCATCATCGACCGGATCGTGGAACGCGCCCACGAGATGTTCCCCGAGCGCGAGAGGACGGACATCGCGATGGATGTGGTCGCCACACACAACCACGCCTGCCGACTCCGGCTCGCCGATCTGCTGGCGTCGGATAACTTCAATTTCGCCCACGACATTACCGGGATAGAGTACAAACTCGACCGGGAGACCCTTGAACTCAAGGATTGCTTTTGGCCGAGGTTCGCGGCGCCCGACCAATCCGGACTGATAACCAAATAATCACTTAATACCTAAAAAAATGCTGAAAGAAAAATGTGATCAACTGTCGGCGATCTTCAGAGAGATGCGCCAGCAAAACCCCGAGGCATCCATCCTTATGATGGTGTCCGAAAAGGGCAAAAAAAAGGAAACAAGAGGCACCTTCAGCGCAATCAGCGGTGACGGTTTCGCTCTCGCCGCCGACCTCGCGCTACTGATGCACCAAGCACCGGATTTCGCGCAAACGGTTAAGATGGCCGTAAAGGCTTATCAGGATGGCCCTAAGCCACCTAAGTCTCTGCTCGTCGAGAACTTGGATGAGGAATCGACCTCCGCGCCGGCGGAGGAACCCGAAGCGGCTCCCGCCGAGGCGTCGGCGGAAGCCGAACCCACCGGCGACCAACTTACCCGGGAAGAGGTTCGCGACATGATCAAGACCGCATTTCTCGGCGCACTTGACGAAGCGTTCGCCGAACCGAAACAGTAGCACCCATCCCGGGTGGGGCTGACCCTCCGCCCGGGAACACGAATTTAACTAAAAATCAAAAATTATGAGACACGAATCCTACACCAGCCGCGCCAAAAAGGTCGAACGGTATTTCAGAGAACTTCGTTATGGACGCCCAAATCGCGTTTCATGGCTCCGATCTGAAAGTGATTGTCCGCCTTTAACTTCAGAACCTTTGTCCCGGGTTCAAACAACACATCTTCCAATCCCTCCAGCGCCTCGTCCGTTCTTTGTTTCAATTCGGATAGGTAGTTTGTGCATAGGTTTTTATATGCCTCGGGCGACAAAAGTTCCTCGCAGACACCGAGAAAGGCCGACTGCAACACGCGTACATGCACAGAGTTAAGGGCAGTGTCAATGATGGTTTGGTCGAGAACTACTTTCAAATCCTCGACATCTTGCGACAACGGATTCTTCATAACAATGCTTGTTTTTAGAGGTTTGACGACACAAAGATAAGCATTTATCCCGGGCGGGACTGAACCCCCTCCCGGGAGCCAAAAAAACAAAACAGCGACGAAATGAGCAAAAGCAACCCATACGAATACCACGACGGTGTTCTCGGCGTGCAGGCCCGGTTTCTTTTCGAGGGCGGCAAGGACAGGGAGACCCACCCGGACAGCCTGTGTTTGATAGGCGACCGTGGTTTGAGGTTACGGGTCGAGCGCGGTCAGATCGTGCGATTGCGCACGGGGTGCACCAACTATCCGCAACTGTTGCGCTGGGACACCCTGCCGGAGCGTTGGCGAGAGTTGTTGGTCAAGTCGTTCGGCAACCCGCCGGAGGTGGTGCGTAAAAGCATCTTCGAGCGTCACTACCAGCGCGATATGGGGGCTTTCGATTTCTACTCGCTACACCGATTCCAGGATGACAGTCCGCTCAACGACGACAAAATCGAAGAGTACACCGTCAACGCCTCGGTGCTCAACACGATGGCGGCGGTCTACAATAAACGTAAGCCTTTCCGAAAGATGCTCAAAGAGCCAAAGACACCCAAGTTGCTCAGCGCATGGGAGGCCACGGTCGGCGAAGCAGTCCGATTTAAGGATGTGGTTAATCACTCGCTGCCCATCAGCCCCGACCAGCTCCGCAAGACCTACAACCGTTACCGCCAGCAGGGCTACGCCTCGCTCATCTCGGGCAAGCACGGCAACGACAACCGTCGACTGGTGACGCCCGAGGTCGAAATATTCATCAACAGCCTGTTCGCCGATTGCATCGAGAAGCCGAGCAAGGATGAAATTTCGCGGCGCTACGATGGTTTTTTGAGCGGTTACGTCGAGGTGATCAACAACGAGACGGGCGAGGTCTATTCGCCCAAAGCGTTCCCCGCCCTCAGCCGTTCGACGATCTACGCCTACCTGGCCAAGTGGCACAATGCCATCGCGACCGAGCCGCTGCGGGGTGACGACCGCCAAAAGCTGATGGGTAAATTCAAGCCCTACCACAGCATGGAGCAAGCCAAGTTCGCCGGGTCTATCATCTCGGTGGACGACCGGCAGCCGCCGTTCAAAACGCCCAACGGACGCGAGGTGTGGTTCTACAACGGCATCGACCTGGGTAGCGAGGCGTGGATGTGCTGGGTCTACGGCAATTCCAAAGAGGGGATCATCCTCGACTTCTACCGCCAAATGGTGCGCAACTGCCACGAGTGGGGCATCAACATCCCCGCCGAACTGGAGGCCGAGGCGGCGCTCAACTCATCGTTCCGCACGGGGTTGCTCAAGGAGGGCAATATGTTTCAGTACGTCCACATCGAGCCGAACAACGCCCGCGCCAAGCGCATCGAGCGCTACTTCAGAGACCTGCGCTACGGTTCCGAAAAACAACGCGAGGGGTGGCTGGCGCGTCCCCACGCCAGGAGCGAGAATAACCGCGCCGATTTGGCTAAGGTGCCGACCGTGACCTACGAGGCAATCGTCGAGGGCTGCTTGCGCGACATCGAGGACTGGAACAACACCGAGCACTCGAAAATCAAGGGCAAAACGCGCTGGGAGGTTTTCATGGAGCGCCAGCACCCGGACATCAAGCCCACCAACTACCGGGGGATCATCCCCTACATCGGCTACAAAACCGAAACGAGTTGCAAAACCGGCATCATCAAACTGGACGGCGGGGAGTTCCTGCTCGGCACGGGCGGGCTGCTGGCGGTGGGCGGCCAACTGGTAAACCTTATGAGCCGGGTCGAGTGGCAGGACATCGACGTCTACTGGCTCGACGACAACCGGGGCCGGGTGCTCAAGGCGTATGTCTACATCGGCGACGAATACATTTGCGAGGCGATCGAAAAGCCGACCTACGCCCGTCCTCACATCGAGCGAACGCCCCAGGACGAAGCCAACTGCGAACTGATGAACAAATACGTCGCCACGATAGAGAGCTACGGGCGTAAGCGCAAGGGCGAACTCGAAGACCTGACCATCATCGACAATCGGCCCAAAACGCTCAACAACAAATTCAGCATCGCCGGGCTGGGCCGCTACAACCCCTCGACGGAACCCGTCGATATGCTACCCCCCGCCGGCGAGTTTGAAATGTCGTTCAATCCCGAATTAAACGATGTTCAAACGCCGCGTAAACGATCGCTTTCCGACAGATTCTAATACGAAAAATCGCAAATATGTTTGAAATTACAGACGAATTGAAAGAACGGATCGCCGCCGCGATGTTCGCCGGGCGCGACAATTTCAGCGGATCGGACGCCGCCTATGCCACTTCGCTGGGCATCAACAAATCGGTTTACAGCACCCTCAAGAACGGCAAGCGCGAGGGCCTACTCACGGCGGCCAAGTGGCTCAATCTCGCCCGCCAGCTCTCGATCCCGACCTCCGGGCGAGTGTGGAACGCGGCCCGTACCGAGGTGTTCGAGCAGATCGAGGAGGAGATACTGTTTTGCAAAGAGCACTCCAAGAGCATGATCTTCGTCGACGACTGCGGCATCGGTAAAACGTTTACGGCGAAATATCTGAGCCAAAGCCTGCAAAACTGCTTTTATATCGACTGCTCCCAGAGCAAGAATGCCCGAGAGTTCATCCGGGCGTTGGCCCGGACGATCGGCGTCGATTCGACGGGCAAGATGGCTGCCGTCAAGGCCGACGTGAAATACTGTCTCAACTACCTGCCGGCGCCGGTGGTGGTGTGCGACGAGGCGGGTGATCTGAGCCAAGAGGCATGGCTCGACCTCAAGGAGTTTTGGAACGCCACGCCCGGGTGCGGGTGGTATCTGATGGGCGCCCAGGGACTGAGGGCCAGAATAGACCGGGGTCGTGAGAACAAACGGGTCGGCTTCGCAGAGATGTTTTCGCGCCTGGGCGAGAATTACAGTAGCGCCGTGCCGACCGACCGTGCCGAAAAGCTGACGTTTTACCGTAAGCTGATCACCGATGTGCTGTCGGTCAACATGGCCGACAAAGAGCAACTGAAACTCATTCTCAACAAATGCCTCAAGGTCGATAAGGACACGGGGCACATCGGGGGCCTGCGCCGCGCCGAGAGTCTGCTAATTCTCAATTCGTAACCTCTCGTGGCTGAAGATAAAAAACCTGCACGCCGGGGCCGGACGACCCGGAACCTGTACGACCGCAAGCCCTCGAAGATCGTGAGCGTCGCCAACCCCATACTGGGGGAGGCTATCGGCGAGGCCGAGCAGACGGGGTGCTGGTTTGTCTACGGCCCCGAAAAGAACGGTAAGACGACCCTCGCGCTGATGCTGGCGCAAACACTCTCCTCGGATGAGCAGCGGGTCGCCTACATCTCGGGTGAAGAGGGGCTGGATAAGAGTTTCACGGATGCCTGCCGTCGGGCGGGGATCACCGTCGAGGACAAAATAGTGTGGGAGGATTACATGAGCATCACCGATATCGTGGAGTGCTACTCCAGGCCGAAAGGGCCGCGAATAATCTTCATCGACAATCTCACGGTGTACCAGGACGAGATCACGCCCAAGGAGTTAAAAAAGACGCTCATCGACGCGCTGCCGGGGCGGCTCATAGTGCTGATCGGCCACGAAGAACGGGGCCTGCCTTACCCGGCGGTGGCGCGGATGGCCAGCAAGATCGCAAAGGTCATCTTCCACGTCCAGGGTCTGCGGTCGTCCATCGTGAGCCGCTTCGGCCCGGGCGGGGAGATCGTCATCGACGAGGAACGGGCGGAATTGTATTGGGGAACAAATTAAATCGCAAGGTTCAAGACCAGTTAAGTTTA
>DBDQ01000121.1 GCA_002293665.1 Alistipes sp. UBA928
ACTTAACTGGTCTTGAACCTAAAAATAATACTCTCGATCCTGCTCGCGGCAGCCGGCGGATTCGTCGTCAGGCAGTTTGGCTCGTACATATACGGTCGGCAGGCCGAATCTTTTCCGGCAGAAGATCTGTCCCCGCCGCCCTACGTAAGGGACACACTCGACCATGCAGGCAACATATACAGTTGGGGAAACATCATCCGCAGATTCGGCGCAGATTCGGTGTGGGTACTCCGCCGATCCGACAATTTGGTGATGGAGAAACATTATCTCGATTCACTCTCTCCGATACGTAATATCTCGTTCATCGAGGGTAAGAAATGCTATGTATATTACCGTTGGTGGCTGATGTCCGGCAGAGTACAGTCGGAATCTTTTGACCGGGAGAGCGGTGCGGTAATCTTCCGTAGCTTTAATCAGGAAGGAGACGGGGTGACCGATGCGTCCGGCGAACACAGCCCCATAGTCTTTTATAATGAAGAGTATTACCTCGGTGGCCGGATAAAAACAACGGGATACCAAGGGCTCGTGGCCGCCGTGAATGTTTCGGTCGGCAGGACGAGTCATTACGGCGAAGACGGCCGGCTGCGGATCGGCAAGTGGGATTTTTACGACGAGCAGGGGCGCACGGTGCGCACCGAACGATACAGCCGTTTCAACGAACGGACAGGAGAAAATATCGCACAGAGGTGACGGTTTTCAGATACGATAAAAGTTTCGAAGGGCTGCTGACGGCGGTGTTCGACGCCTACGCGCGGCGTATGTGGCCCGACGCGCTGCTGGCCGTAGGCGAGCTCGCACCCATGTTCACGACAGAGGAGTACACCGTGGTCACCGACTCCGAAAAGGCGGGCCGCGTGTGGCGCGCACTCGGCAAAAAAATCCCCAAAGACATACTCAACATGCTGACGATGGGATGGCTGAGCGAGGAGCCGGGAGTCGACACCATGCTCGCCCGATACATGCGCCGCATCATCGACGAGGGTGGGGGAGTGACGACCGACTTCTCCGATCCCGACATACTGCGCATCAAGCAACTCGCCCTGAAAGTCTCCCACGAGCGCGAACACCTGATGCAATTCACGCGCTTCCAAAAGGGCGCCGACTCGAGCGCTCCCGGCGACGATCCCGCCAATCCATCGGGCCAACCCACCTACTTCGCCCCCGTGTCGCCGCGCTACAACGCCCTGCCGCTCGCCATCCCCTACTTTCGCGACCGTTTTCGCGACCAGCGCTGGCTAATCTACGACATCACGAGGCACTACGGCTACTACTACGACCTGCACGAGGTGACCGAAATAACCCTCCCCGACGACGCTCGCCTCACCTCCGGCGAGCTCGACCCGGCACTGCTGGCCGCGGATGAGGAGATGTTCGCACAGATGTGGCGCGGCTACATCTCCTCGATGGCGATCAAGGAGCGCCTAAACGCCCGCCTCCAGCGCCAGCACATGCCCCGCCGCTTCTGGCCCCTGATGACCGAAATGGCCGGAACGCCGGCGGCGGATTTGGCTACGCGAAAAAAGAGGCGGTGATGTTCTTTGCGTCACTTCACAGCATCCGCGGCGAGTCGGGCCAGCAGATCGGTGTCGACGCGGCCGATCAGGCGCACGAGTACCATTTCGCCGTCGCCGTCGACCATCGCGACGATCTCTTTGTTGCCGCGCAGTTTGCCCCGGCGAATGTCGGCGCTCATCACCCGCACGCGTTTTCCGCCCTCGTTGTGCGACACGATGGGGGAGTAGCGCACGGCGTCGAGCGCGCCGCGAACCTCGGCCGAGAAGCTCTCACTGGCCCTGCGCATGACGATTGCCGTGACCGACACTATCTCCTCCAAAAGTTCGGAGAGGTTGTGCTTCTCACCGTTATCGAGGGTGATCATGCCGCCGCCGGCGACATTGCGGCTGAAGCTTTTGAGCGCGTCGCCCTCCATGTTGACCACGGTTACTCCGTCGCTGTCTGCATATTTGTCGGCCAGGGCATCGATGGCTCTGTTCTGCGCCTGGGAGGCGATGGCGAACATTGTCGCCAGCACCGTGAAAATTGCTTTTTTCATTCCGGTTTCCTGTTTATTCGGGTTTCGTTACTTTGCCGAGGGTGTAGTCGCCCACGATGCTCACCACGAGGTTTGTGGTTCGGCCCGTGATGACTATGACGAACTCTTTGCGGTTGCCGTTGTTGCCGTTTTGCGACAGCAGGAACCTCACGCGGTCTCCGCCGTCGGTCGACGACATCACGGTGGAGTATCCGCTGCCCACTGCACGGTCTATCTCGCGCGTGAACTCCTCGTCGGGCCGCGAGGCGCGCACCACCACTATCGACGAGATGTCTTTCAGGATATTCGATATGTCGACGTTCTCCAAATTGAGCGACCCCGCGAACCCGCGCGACAGGTCACCCTTCACCACTGTGGTCGAAAACCCGTCGCGGTCGGCGTATCGCCCGGCAAGCTCCTCGATCGCCCTGTTTTGCGCCGCCGCCCCGAGTGGGATGAGGGCCAGCAATAGTATTACGAATTGTCTCATGGCGGAAGTTTTTTACATTAACTTAAAAACCAAAACCCAGTCCTACGGTGTAGGGGTTAAACACCGGGCCGCGACCCTGCTTGAAGAGTTCGCTGACCGCGTAGTTCCCGAAAATGTAGAAGTCATCGAAACCGATCCTGGCTGTAAGACCCAAGTGTAAAAAATCGACATATGGCCCCCGCATCTTATGTTTCGGATATTTCCATTTCGCATCTGACCAGAGTATGACATCTGCGTAACCGCCGGCCGAGATGAAAAAGTTGCGCGAAGGATTGATCTCCAACACCATCGGCACGTGAAGCGCCAGAGTGCGAAGTTTCGATCGTTTGAGTTCGAGGTCGGTAACTATGGGATGCAGCATACCTTCCGTTTTCGTGAACGCCACCGGAGTGTCGAGCGTGTACTGGTTGTATGCCACACCGAGCGCCATGCTGATGCCGAGCCCGTTGCCGGGTAACAGCGACGACGAAAAAGTCGACAGGTTGAACGTCAGGTTCACCGAGCGGGCGACATCGAGACTCATGAATCCTCTCTCTCCGGGCTGGTAGGCGGCGTAGGAGTTGTCCCAAATGCGAAAATCGTTAAAACCGACTTCGAACACGCCTATCCGGCCATGGTATGGCCATTGCCTCCATGTAGTACTCGTGCGATGCTGTTTTTTGCCACTGAGTTGCACCTCGTACCCCGCCACACGGATCGACATCTGGTTTTCGTTATTCTGGGCGGTGGCTCGCTCGACAGTTGTCGCCGCGAGGATCGCAATAAAGGCTAATGTGAGTAGTGTATTTTTCATGATTATTGATTATTTGTAAGTTCGTTCAACATTTCTCCTACGCGCGTCATCGCGGGATCCTCGCCGAGGTTCGACGAGAGGATCACACCGGGCCGTCGCAGGTTTTCTTCGACCAGTTGCAGCGCCTCAAGGGTGTACTGCTCTATGCGGGCGGGATCGGTGACCCGCTTACCATTCACCATGCAGACCACGGGTGCCGATGCCCCGGTCTCGGGGGTGACGAAAACCGTAATCCCTACCATCATCGCCGCGGCTATGCTTGCCGCAATAGACCATCTCGCCATCCTCCTCCGGCGCGTCACCCGCAGGGGGTTGATATTTCGCGTAGCTAAGTCCGCCGCCGGCGTTCCGGCTGCCTCGGTGTGTAGAACGAGTTTACGGCCCGATCTCTCGGCCGCCGCTTTCGCTGCCCAGCGCTCCATGAGCGCGCTCACTTCGTCATGTTCCATACTCCACGATTTTCACAAGTTTTTCTCTCACCGTGCTCCGTGCCCGCGACAGCGCCATTCTCACCGCCGTCTCCCTGATGCCCATCACACCGGCTATCTCCACAATCTCCATGCACTCTACGTCACGTAGCCTCATCACCGTGGCCTGCTTCTCGGGAAGCGCCGCCACGAGACTCTCCACTATCGCCACCATCTCGTCCTCGTCCGCCCGCCGTCCCGTCGCCTCTATTGCCGCCGGAAACTGTATTCTGGGCCGCCGGCTCCTTAGTCGGTCGAGACACAGATTGCGCACGCTCGCCATGATGTACCCCTCGGGGTTGCGCTGCTCCATCACCCTGACTCGTTTGCGCCACAGCTTCTCGTATGTATCCTACACCACATCTCCGGCCTCGTCGCGGTCGCCGACGATACCCGCCGCCAAACGGTAGAGCTTCTCCTGCATCGCAAGATATATGTCGTTGAAATCTCTCTGCGCCATTCTCTACGAAACGTTGTCCGGACGAATTCTGCCAAACCCACCGGGTTTGGCTAAGTCCCCCTTATCAAGGGGGATTTAGGGGGTTCGCAAAACCCACATTATTATAACGAACCGGAGAGTGTAAATATAACACTCTCCGGTTCCAAACATATTAAAACAAACTTTTTATTGAACCGATTGATAATCTATGCTGTATGCCACTTTGCGCAGTGAGGGGAATATCTCGCCGTCCATCCGTCGCCAAACCTCTCCTCCCGACATGCGGCGCAGGCGCGACTCTTTGGCGTCGGGGGCGTCGGTGCTGTCGATAATTTCGAGCACACCCGAGGGCCATGTATCCTGGCGTTCCATCACGGCGTCCCTCAGTCCCCGCCAATCCTCACCCACGGCGCGTATCTTTATCGTTCCGGCGGGAATGCCGTGACGCTGTTGCAGGTAGTGTGAAAGGGCGAGTGCACGATCCCACGCCAGTGAGGCATTGCCGTCGTAGCGTCCCTCGGGCGACGAGTAACCTGTAATTGTGATCGCCACTATGCCTGTTGAGGGTAGTGCGACGATCTGCCCGATGAGTCCGTCGATCGCGGCCAACTCCTGCACGTTGCGTCCCATCGAGGGGACGAGCGCCGAGGATGCGGCGGTGAAATCGAGATTGGCAATTCCCGACACTGTCTGCACCGGCCCGACGGGCATCGGCTGAGGCTGCTGCACCACGGGTGGTTGGACTTGTACCACAGGCGGGGTCTGAACCACCACGGGAGGAGTTTGAACGACCGGAGGCGGAGTATAGGCAACCGGCGGCGGAGTCTGCTCGACCGGAGGTGTCTGAACCACGGGCGGCGGAACCTGCACGGGCGGAGTTTGAATCACCACGGGAGGTGTTTGCACCACGGGTGGCGGAGTATAAGCAACGGGAGGAGTAGTGTCGATCACCCTCGGAGGAGTGGTGGCCAAACCTCCCTCGGGAATCGTCACCACCGAGGTGCCCGTGACCGACGTGGAGTAGGAGTGGCGCTCACCCGCGGGCGACACCAACACGAAAGCGAGGTTGAGCGAGGCATTAGCCATCCACGACTCGCCCGCGATAGGGGCCGAGTAGGCAACGTTACCGCCGGGATGATCGGGGTCGATGTTCATCGTCAGATAGGGCGGATTCTCCTCCATCTCGGGGAACCCCAGCTTTTCGTGGCGCTCATATATCAGCCCCCTATTCTTGCCGTTGACTAGCACCGGCGGAAACACCGCACGGTTGCCCGCCGCGTCGGCCAGGGTGGGAACCACCGCTATGCCCTGAAGATTTGTGACCGCGCCGGGCGATATAGCCACGCTCATCTCAAGTCGGGGGCCTTCGGCGGTGCTGGTCATGTTGACGTTGGTGACGGTGATGCCGGGCTGTTGCTCCTGCGCCATCGCCGTGGTCGCCGTTCCGATCGCCGCCGCCAGGACGAAGATCGCTGCTATGATTATATCTCTTCTCATGGGCGTCATTTTTTAGAACCGAACAGGTAGGAGATCGACACGCCGAGCTTCGTGGGGCCGAAATAGTGGTGGGTGGCGTCTTTCTGGTTCATGACCTGGCTGGCCGATCCCTCCGGGCCGCCGAAACGGTTGTACTGTAAATAGAGGTATCCGAACCCGAGTGTCGCCTCCAGGTTGAAGTGGGGGGTGAGGTACCACTGCCAGCCGTAGCTTACGCCCACTCCGGCCATCCACCCTTCGAAGCGATTGTTGGCCAGATCGGGGAATAAACCCAGAGGGAGTTTTATCCCTCCCGCGTCGTACGCCCCCGTCACGAGATGCACACCCATGAAACCGCGGTTAAAAGCCTCGTTGTGCCAAAATCTCACTTCGGGCTGTACCGTCCAGTTCCACAGTTTGCGGTTTTTAGCCTTGTCGCCGAAATAAATAAGTCCGGGAATGTTGCTGGCAGCCGCCACGTTGAGGGTCATTTTAGGCGTGACGGCAATCTCGCCTGCGAAGTTTACGGTGCCTGTGGCCCAATTCAATACGTTGGTCTTGAGACCCGCTATCTGACCCTTTGCAGTTCCCCAGCACAGCACCACTGTCGCCATCAGTAGTATCTTCAGAAGTCTGTTCATCGTCCACAAAATTATGCCATTTAACAGCCCTTAAAACCAAAAGCGCCGGAGAATAAACAACATTTTATCAACAGTTTTGAAATCGCTTATCAACAGCATATGTTGACTACATCCCCCAAACCTGTGGTTTTATGAACGTTTTCAACAATTAATCGACTATTGTCACCGGCTTCAGCAGCCGGATCGCTTAATGCCCGATCGCCGCCCTTTAGCCCGGCCTCACCTTTATATAATCGTTAATAATGCGACACATTAAAAAAATTGAATTATTTTTGGCTCCGGGAAAAACCCGAAAAACGACTCAATGAAAACTGTAAGAATATTTGCCCCGGCGACCATCGCAAACCTCGGATGCGGATTCGACATCGCCGGGATGGCCATCGACTCCACGGGCGATGTGCTCGAAGTGACAGCCGAACCCGGCTCCGGACTCTTGATCGAAAACGCGAGCGGGGTGGAACTCCCCACAGAAATCGAAGACAACGTCACGACCCCCGCAGTGCGCGCGCTGCTCGCCGCCTACATCGGCGAAAAGGGCGGTAGCGACCGGAGAGTGCACATCACGATCGAGAAAAAGATACTCCCCGGCAGCGGCATTGGTTCGTCGGCAGCATCGTCGGCCGCGGCGGTCTACGGACTCAACGAACTGCTGGGCCGCCCCTTCACCCCCGAGCGCCTCGTGGAGTTTGCCATGGAGGGCGAAAGCCTCATAGGAGGCGGAGCCCACCACGCCGACAACGTCGCCCCCGCCATACTCGGCGGAGTGGTGCTCATCCGCAGCTACGAACCGCTCGACATAGTGCAGCTGCCCGTCCCGGGAAATTTCTACGCCTCGGTCGTCAGGCCCCACATAACAGTCACGACGAAAGAGGGCAGGGGAGTTCTGCCCCGCGAGATACCTCTCAAAACCGCCGTTACCCAGTGGGGTAACGTCGGAGGACTCGTCGCCGGACTCGCCCTGGGCGACATCGACCTCGTGGGAAGGTCGATGTGCGACGCCGTGGCCGAACCGGTGCGCAAACGATTCATCCCCGGTTACGACCAACTCAAAGCGAACCTCTTTGCCGCCGGTGCCGCCGGTGCCAACATCGCAGGATCGGGCCCCGCGGTCTTCGCCGTGTGCGACACCGCCGCCGGAGCCGAACGGATATGTAGCGTGATGGCCGACCACTTCGCCTCGCGCAACATACCCGCCGATGTTTACTCGTCGAAAATCTCCAACCGGGGAACAAGGATAATCACGAATTAGAAATCACGAATTGCAATGAGATACATTACTACCCGATCCAACGACAAGAGCTATTCGCTGCGCGAAGCGGCATTCGCGGGACTTGCTCCCGACGGGGGGCTCTTTATGCCCGCCGTCATACCTGCCGCCGATCTCGACGAAGTTCGCGAGCGCGCCGCAAGTTCGTTCGCCGACATGGCCGAATACCTCGCCGGACTCTTCTTCGAGGGCGACCTCTCGAAAGAGCAACTGCGCGACGTCACCCGGACGGCATTCGATTTCCCCGTACCGCTCAAACACATCGGCGGCGATCTCTACACCCTCGAACTGTTCCACGGCCCCACCGCCGCATTCAAAGACTTTGGCGCGGGATTCATGGGACGCACGCTCGGTCTCCTGCGTAGCGACTCGCAGCGTCTCACGATACTCACCGCCACGAGCGGCGACACGGGTAGCGCCGTCGCCCACGGCTTCCACGACACCGAGGGGATCGACGTGGTGATCCTCTACCCCGACGGAAAAATATCCGACCTCCAGGAGAGCCAGATGACCACACTCGGCGGGAACATCCACGCCCTGCGGGTCGACGGCACCTTCGACGACTGCCAGCGCATGGTGAAGGAGGTTTTTGCCGACACCGCCTTCCGCGCCGAACATAATGTAACCTCCGCCAACTCTATAAACCTCCTGCGCTGGATTCCCCAGTCGTTCTACTATTTTTATGGCTGGACGCTGTGGCAGGCGGCAGGCGGCGACGAGGCTCCTGAGATCGTCGTGCCGAGCGGCAACTACGGCAATCTGTCGGCGGGCATGCTGGCACGGCGCATGGGACTTCCTATAAAGAGATTTGTGGCGGCCTCCAACGCCAACGACGTGATACCCGAGTGGCTACGCACCGGCGACTACCGTCCGCGCCCCTCGGTGCTCACCGTCGCCAACGCAATGGACGTGGGCGCGCCGAGCAACTACGAACGCATGATGAGCATGACGGGCGGCAATATCGAGGCGATCCGCAGGGAGATAGTTGGCTGGGCCTCGTCGGACGATGAGATACGCACCGGCATCCGCGAACTCTACGACCGTTGGGGCTACATCTCCGATCCCCACAGCACGGCGGGCTACCTCGCGGCAAAGCACCACGGCGTGCGCGGCTTCTGGCTCTCGACGGCCTCACCGGCAAAGTTCGGCGAGGTGATCGAACCGGTACTCGGAATCGCCCCGTCGATCCCCGAACGCCTCGCCCGACTGCTCGACCGCCCAAAAATCTCCAGCCCCATACCCCCCGCCTCCCCCCGCCTCAAAGAGTTCATCGCCTCGATCTAAAATCTCCGCGCAACGCATAAACAAAAAAAAGCCTGAAAGTAATTTCAGGCTTTTTTCAGGTTATCTCTCTCTTACCGCCGCAAAGACGGCCCCAAATACTTGGGCGAATCTGTCATTGTAAGTACGGCATCCGTTTCGTTGGCATCGAGCACCATAAAACCGGGTGTGGCTGCGGTATACGGAACCCACCGGCCGGCACTCTGACCGTTGGGATTGCCATATTTTGCAAAATTAGTCCAGTAATCGACCATCTGTAAACTCAACTTGTCGTCGCCCGCGGTAAAGGGCCTCCAACTGTGCCTGAGCGAATGGAATATATACCACAGATCGGACGAGTGGAACGCTCCGCTGCTGTCGCCCGGAAGCTGTCGTGTGAACATGTACGCATAGATGGGCTTACCCTGTCGCTGGCGAAGAGCGCCGAAATCGCCGATGGCTTTCGACGCGTCCGACGAATCGTTGGCCGTGAAACCGAACATGTAAGGCACATTGGCAATCTCACCTTTCAGGGCCGTTTCGCCGAACGTTCCGGTCAAAAAGTAGTTGTCTATCACGGGCCTCCAACCGACACGCTGTCCGCTGGCGGTGGCATAATCGCTCGTCATTTTGGTCAGTTCGTCGAAACTGAGCGCGCGCATCTGTTCGAGCGAGGTCTTTTCATAAGAATCCATCATGGCCTTGGTTGCCGCCTGAGCCTCGGCCAACGGTGTGCCGGGGTTGGGGTTCAATCCGCCGCCGCTCATGCTTATCGCTTTGGCAATAAGGCCCCGCGACTGCGGAGAAGCGCTCAGCGACTGTACGCTGCCTGCTCCCGCGCTCTGTCCGTAAATGGTAATGTTGTTTGGATCGCCGCCAAACTGCGCAATGTTGTTACGGAGCCATTTCAGGGCCGCAGCCTGATCCATCAGTCCGTAGTTACCAGACACACCGTTGGGACTTTCGGCCGACAAAAGCGGATGAGTGAAAAATCCGAATACCCCCAAACGGTAGGTCACCGACACGAATATAACCCCGCGTGAAGCCCAATCTTCACCGCCGTCCATCTCGGGCTCGAAGGCGAATCCCTCACGGTATCCTCCTCCGTGAATCCACATGGCCACGGGAAGTTTACTGTCAGGTTTACCTGCTGCCGGCGTCCAGATATTCAGATACAAACAGTCTTCGCTGAACGGCACCGAACCGCTGGCACGCCACTCGCGTCCGTAAAAACTGTTCGGATCCCACGTCGTCTGCATGGCTGCCGCTCCATACTGGTCGGCGCTCTTCACGCCTTCCCACGTAATAACGGGCTGGGGTTCTCTCCAGCGCAGATCGCCGACCGGCGGTGCTGCAAACGGAATACCCTTGTAGGAGACTATTCCGGCGGTCGGAGTCTCCACACCCTGAATCTGTCCGCCTTCGACGGTCAAAACAGGATTCGGATCGGTTTTGGTGGTGCAGGCGGCAAACAGCAATGCCGCAAACAGCGATGAAACAAGTGTAGTGTTTTTCATAATGATAATGTTTTAGGTTAATTATCAATAAATTCCATCAATCCGAACCGGTACGGCGGATGAACATCCAGAGCCACGTCGTAAGTTGGGAAAAGGGTCGAAGTCGAACGAAAACGATCGTCGACCGCGTTCCTGTCCTGCCTTACCGCCTGAAAGGCCCATCGTGTTCCGGCCAGGTTGCGTGTGTTAAATCCACGGAAAGCTCTCAGCGGTATGACATACTCCATCGTCCACCCTTTATCGGTGTCGGTATCGTCGTTCAACGTTCCGTCCATAGTTACCCCCACTTCGTATGCGGGATTGTAATCGGGAATGAACACGGTTCTGTTGTTGTAAAACTGCCAAAGCACAACGTAATCATACCTCGCTTTGACAACATTCACCTCGAAGCCATAGTGCATGTAAAGGCTGTCGGGAACCGGCAGGCAGAAAAACTCCGCGCAGTCGTCCAAATATGGACGGCCGTCGAAACCCGTCTCGCGTGCCGTTATCGACTTGTCTTCACACTCGTAAAAGAGATAAATATTCTGTTCGTCCCAAAGCATTCTGAACTCGGTTCGTTGCTTTTCGAGGGGTTCGTCACGCCTGAAAAAATAGTCGAACGTCACGATTTCGGCATTTTTCCACGCCTCTTCATCCATCACCCCGTCGGCGACGATGGGCCCTGTTGCCTTCGCCGCCCTGTACACGGGCTGCTCACCTATTACAAGTTCCTTTCCGGCCTGCGAAAAGGAACTTGTAATGTTGAGAATTAAGATCAGAGCGGTAACCGCTGCGGTTCTCATTATCTGTTGTAGTTAAATGTCACCACGATTTTTCCGCTGTTCGCACCGGGAATAACCTTCATCTCCATCGAGCCGAGAATCTGCGTACCCTTTCCGAGTTCAGTCAGGTTTTTAACTTCCAGTGTCGGCCGGCTGCCCGATCCGATCAGTTGTGCAGCGGTCAGTTCGCCGTTCCAAAGCACGGGGCCGAACGTGTGGCGGAAAGTGTACACACCGGGGGTGATGCCTTCGAACACATATTCGTTCACACCTTCGTAGGTCATCTTCCGTTCGACCAGTTCGCCGCCGCGGCCCGATGAGCCCCGGGCAAGTTCGATCTCGGCGCCACGGCCTCTGGTCGCACCGATCGGTTCGCGGTAGTAATCGGTTCCGCTGTCGAACGCTTCGACTTCGAACCAGTATTCGGGCTGGGTGTTCAGGCTGTGAATGTTCAGGCTGTTGGCGTCATACACCATGTAGTTGTTGTAGAGCTTACCCGGCTCGATACCGTAGCGTATCACATAACCGTCGGCTCCGGCAACGGGCGTCCACAAAAGAGAAGCTTCGCGGCGGTCTTCCTGGTTGCGCACCACCTTCACATCGCTGACTTTCGTAAACACGGCCTCGTTGGGATTGCCGAAGATACGCAAATCCTTAATGGCGAACTTCCCTTCGTCGTGCGTAAACACGTTGGTCACTTTCACATACCTCGCCCTGACAGGCTCGGCAAGCTCGAAATAGTCGTGCCTCAAATCCTGTGCATTGTTGCTCCGGTCGATGAGCATTCTCCACGTTCTGTTGTCGCTCGATATTTCCACAGTGTAGCACTGGTAGCGATCGAGGCTTGCGGCGGCGGCGGCTCCACGGCCCACGGCCACGGTTGCTCCGAACCGGTCGAAGTTGAGCTGAAGGGCGCGAATGTCGCACACTTTCCCGAGGTCCATCGTCATGTATTCGCCCGGATTGCCGGTTTCGGCACACCATGCCGTCATGAAGTTTTCATCGGAGGCATTCCCAGCCCTGTTCCTTTCGAATGTGGACGAAACTTCGACCCGCTTTTTGTTCGACAGCAGCATCCATCCCGCGAAAGCGTTTTCGACCGCGTTTTCCACCACGCCCGGATAATAGGTCGGGTAGTCGCCGAAAGCGGTGTTGGAGTACATCACACCCTGGGCGTCGATGGCCGACGGGAACATGACGATCTCCTGGCCGCCCCTGCCTCCGTACCAGGCAGGACTCATACAGATCGTCCACAACTGTCCGTTCTTGTCGAAGAACGTGCTGCCGTGGCCCGCTCCGTTCACGTAACCCGTGGTTTTAAAGGTAAGGGGGTTGTGTTGCGAATACTCGAACGGGCCCATCGGGCTGTCGGAAACGTAAATACCGTGACCGTACGACAAAAATTCGAGACCGTTCGCCGCATACTGCAGATAGTATTTGCCGTTGTATTTGGTGATCCACGGGCCTTCGATCCACGGGTACTCTTCGGGATTATAGTCGCGGTGGTCGAAGTAGTTGAATATCAGGTCTTCCGTCGTTTTGTGTTCGAAGCCATGATTTTCGTGGTCGCCGAAGAACAGAACCACCTGCTCACCCTTTTGTTTGAAAGTCTTCGGATCGAGTTCGACTACTTTGAACGGCATGAGCTGCGACCAACCGGAATACATGTACAGACGGCCGTCGTCGTCGAGATACATGTTGGCGTCGCCATACCTGTTGCTGTCGAAGGTACCGGCTTTTTCCCACACCCCGCTCTTGGGGTTGGCGCACGAGTAAACATCGAACGAGTTCATCGAACACGCATACATTATGTTGTTCATAACTATGACCGACACCACGCCGCCCGGAAAGGTCGGAGCATCGACATAAGTCCAGTCCCTGAAATTTCCCGAATACCAGTATCCCCTGCTTCCGGTAACAAAAAGATAATATTCGTCGTTGTAGATAAGTACGACGGGTTCGCCTCCGCGGCGGGCGCGTTCCGAACCCACGACAACATTGAGCGGGTTTACGTAAGTTTGCGGCTTATCGGTAATTTGCGCGGTGAGGCCATTCGGCTCTGCGGGATTTAAAGTATTGGCGGAGACCTGCCAACTCGAAACGATTCCGGTAAAACATAACGAAATCAACAGTTTTGCCGGGGTAAGGGAAAATTTAATCATAGAATCAGTTATATTAGTAATTTAATGGGTGTGCTCTCGGGAAACCATGCGGAATTGAAAGTAAACCAAAAGTAGATAAATCCTCCCGAATCCGCTTTTAATTATGGACATATCTTTATTTCGATTTTAGACACCCGCCTCCGGGCGCTCTTCGGGCCGCATCTTGCGAAGTTGCGACAAGCTTTTTGCCCCAACTCCAAAAACATCAACTCATAGCCCCTCCCCGTCGCACCACCCAATTTTCTACCGGGCTATATTTCCCAAACAAAATAATTATAACCCACCTGAATTTCACATTGATCCCAATTCATACAAAAAACCTCACTCGGACAATCCAAGTGAGGTTCATGTGATCTCGAAGCGACTCGAACG
>DBDQ01000110.1 GCA_002293665.1 Alistipes sp. UBA928
CGCCCAACTTCACGATGCCATCCGCGATGACAGGGTGGGGCGCGTGGAGTCGATGCAGCCCGTGATCGAGGGGCTGCTCGCACGCGCCGACGCGATGTGCACCCCGCAGCGCCTGGCCCGCGAGGGAAAACTTCCTATGCGTACGACGCATTGCGACACGAAGGTCGACAACGTGCTGTTCGACGAGGCAACGGGCGAGGTGCTGTGCGTCATAGACCTCGACACGACTATGCCCGGACTCGTAATGTCTGACTTCGGCGACTTCATCCGCACGGCGGCCAACACCGGCGCCGAGGATGATACCGACCTCACCCGCGTGGGGCTCGACATGGCGATATTTCGCTCCTTCGCCCGCGGCTACATCGAGACGGCGGGGGCGTTCCTCACCCCGCTCGAACGGGAACTGCTGCCGCTGGGTGCGCTCATGCTCACCTATATGCAGGCCGTGAGATTCCTCACTGACTATCTCGCCGGCGACACCTACTACAAGACCCGCTCGCTGCACCACAATCGCGAGCGGACACTGGCCCAATTGGCCATGTTGGAGAGTGTAGAGGTTCATGAGGTTGAAATGGAAAATTACATTAATTCTTTGCAGATAAAATGAAAAATTTATTTTTCTTATTGTTGCTATCGGCAGCCGGCCTGACCGGATGTATCTCTAAAAACGATATCGCAGGGCAAATGATCGCAACTCCGACTCCCGAACGCGCCGCTGGACAGGCCGACGTGTTGCAGCTCGCTGTTGATCCCCTGCCCACGGTTCGCGTCGCCTTCATCGGCCTCGGCATGAGAGGGCCAGGCGCGGTGGAGCGCATGACCCACATACCCGGAGTGGAGATCGTGGCGCTGTGCGACGTACTCCCGCAAAACACCGCCCGAGTCAACGCCATGCTCGAGGAGCGCGGCCGTCCGCGGGCGCAGGAGTTCAGCGGCGACACCGAAGCGTGGCGCCGTGTGACTGCCCTGCCCGGCGTCGATCTCGTCTACGTGGCCACCGACTGGATTCACCACGCGCAGATCGGCATCCAAGCCATGCGCGACGGCAAGCATGTTGCGATCGAGGTGCCGAGCGCCATGAACATGGAGGAGATTTGGGCCCTCGTCGATACCTCCGAGCAGACGCGCCGCCACTGTATGCCCCTTGAGAACTGCTGCTACGACTTCTTTGAGCTCACCACTCTCAACATGGTGCAGCAGGGCCTCCTGGGCGAGATCATCCACGGTGAGGGGGCCTACATCCACGGACTGCAGCCCTACTGGGACAGCTACTGGAACGACTGGCGCATGAAATACAACCGCACCCACCGTGGCGATCTCTATCCCACGCACGGCCTTGGGCCCGTATGCCAGGCGATGGGCATCCACCGCGGCGACAAGATGAACTACCTCGTTTCGGTCGACACCCGCGCCGTGGGCAATCCCGAGTTCCTGCGCGAGAAGCGCGGCGAGACCGTACCCGAAGGCGAATTCCGCAACGGCGACCACACCTCGACACTGATCCGCACCGAGCTTGGCCACACGATCCTCGTCGAACACAACGTCACCTCGCCCCGCCCCTACGACCGCATGTACCAACTCACCGGCACCCGCGGTTTCGCCAACAAATATCCGGTGCAGGGTTTCGCGCTCGACAGCCACAGTTTCGTCTCCGACGCGGAGCGCGCCGCGTTGATGGAGCGCTACAAACACCCCATCGTGCACGACATAGAAGAGTTGGCCCGCACGGTCGGCGGCCACGGGGGAATGGACTTCGTGATGGACTACCGCCTCGTCTATTGCCTGCAAAACGGCCTGCCGCTCGACATGGACGTCTACGACCTTGCGGAGTGGTGTTGCGTGATCCCGTTGAGCGAGACCTCGCTCGACAACGGCAGTGCTCCTGTCGAGATACCCGACTTCACGCGCGGCGCCTGGAACCGTCTCTCCGGTTTCCGCCACGCCGTGGCCGGTCTATAACTGCGTTTCGCCCGGAGTGGGGGCTTCCTCTGCCGGGGCCTCCACCTCGGGCTCTGGCAGCGGTTTATTGGTCTCCTGGCGAATCCAAAAGAGGGCGAGTGCCACCCCGATTAAGACCATTGCTAATGTCAGCGCGAGCATGTTGGATTCCAGTTCGTATCCCATATTATTTATCCACCGTTCTATTAGGAACGGGAATGAAATGGGTATGAAGGCGAGCGCGAGACCCGTGCGCAGTTTGTTTTGCCGCGTCACGGGAGCCATAGCCACCATCGAGAAGAGGAAGTAGGCAAATTTCACGATGCCGAACAGGCCGGTGACGATTATTGCGATTATCGAATCCGCCGCCATGCCGCGCAGCATGAAATTCACCATCCATCCTCCCGCCAGTTGTATCATCAGTACCCCGGCGATACCTACGGGCAGCACCAGTATCCACCGCAGCACGGGATTGAGTTTGACGGCAAAATTGAAATCCAGGTCGGAATTGATCTCGAGACTTTTGTTTTTCTCCTTGTTTTGTTTTTTCATTTTGTTAGGGGGGTATTAGGGGGTTATTTAAGTGTTATGGTTTTCCACGGACTGTTTGCATCCTTTAGGCAGTACTCCGTAAAGTTGTACATACCGCCGAGCGTAAATGAGTCGCCGCCCCACATCCCGCGCCCGATGAGGTAAGCGACGGCCAGCTCTTCCCACGTCGAATACTCCGCCGCCGCCGACTGCCCGGCTTTCCTGATGTAGTCCCACGCGGTCTGCTCGTCTATGTAGCCTGCGCCGAAAGCGCTCCGGGTCACGGTCACGAGCCGCCCCATGTCCCACGCCAGAATGCCTTTGTCGATATTCTTCTCGTTAAAAGCCACCAGCGGGTCGTTGCCGCGCGTCCCGTCCATAACCTCCCTGAGGTTGTCCCCATACGCTATCGCTCTGCCGAGCAGGTTTTCGTATCTCTCTTCGAGCCGTTCGGTTCCGGCGGTGTCGCCGGCCTGTGCCGCGGCTCGATTGAAAAGCTCGTCATACAACTCATGGATGGCCTCCTGGCGTGCGTTCGCATCCGTAGCCCTTTTCACTATGGGCCAAATGTCGTTGAATATCGCGCGGTGTCCTTCGGTCTGAAACCAGTCGAGGGTCGAAACCGCATCTTCGGCCGAGGCGATCCCGTACCATTTGTTCAGCTGAGTGCGCAGATGTCCGCGCGAAAGACCCGTGGCAAGGGAGTTACACCAGGCGGTGATCTGTTCGCTGTTGATCAGCCCTGTGAGCAGTGCCCTTTTGTCGGCATCGGCGAGTGGCGGGGCTTTGGGATTTTCCCGGAATTTCTTGTCCGAGAGCGATCGAAAGAAGAATTTGATTTTACCAAACATAAAGATTGTCGAGGGTTATGCCCCTTCGCGGGGCGGATCACTATTTTGTTCGGGTGTCCGATTCTGGTTTCGGTGTGTCGGCCGACATCGCCTTCGCCGAATCGAGCCCCAAATTTAAAGGAAAAAAACGGAAAAGACAAAAAATGATATTTATTTCGTATCTTTGACACTGCTCGAACGCAGCCCGTTTATGGAAAAACCACCCTGCGAGCATCAATCGGACAAACCATAAACTTGAAACAGCTATGAATAAAGTGAAGATTTTTACAATGCTGGCACTCGCGGCAGTGGCGACACCAATGGCGGGAAGTGCCCAGGAGGCGAGACCCGTAATGTCGAAGGTCACGGCCGCGACGGTCTTTTTGCAGGGCGCCGAGTTGACGTCGACCGCCACGCTCACCCTCAGAAAGGGGACGGGCGAAGTCTCGATCGAGGGGCTCAGTCCCGACATCGACGTCAACTCCATTCGTATCAACATCGGCGGCGGGGTGGTGGTGTCGTCCCGTGAGTTTTCGATCGACTACCTCTCGTCGGTTCGCGGCCCCGACGGCACGCCGCGCCTGCGCATGCTGCGCGACTCGATCGACATCTACACCGCGGCGTGCGAAAAGACCGACGCCGACATAGAGATCAACAGCGATATGCAGAGCTACCTCACCACGGGCATAGCCAAGAACGTCTCGGGCTCCGAGGCGGGCCTCGGGATCGACGAACTGCGCCAAACTATGGACTACTTCAAGTCGAAGTCGGAGGAGATACTCACCGCCGGGCGCGAACTGAAACGCCGGCGCGAAAAGCTCTACGAAGCGCTCACGCGGGTTAGCAACCAGTACAACGAGGAGTCGGGCCGCGGAGGCCGCACGTCGGGAGTGCTCAAGCTGAGCCTCACCGCTCCGTCGGCGGGCACCTTCACCGCCACCATCACCTGTTTCACTCCCTCCGCGCGTTGGTCGCCCTACTACGACATAAACGCCTTCGCCTCCGACCGCCCCGTCACCATCGCCTCGCGTTCGCGGGTGAGCCAGACCACGGGCCTCGACTGGCAGAACGTGCGCCTCTCGCTCTCTACCGCCACTCCTTCCAACGGACGCGTCGCGCCCCTGTTCTCGACCTGGTTCCTGCGCGAGCAGCAGCTTCCCATGCCCGTCGCGAGGGCTGCCGCAATGCAGAACTCCGTCTCCTACGATATGGACGAGGAGGTCATTCAAGATATGGTCGTGGTCGGATACGGTACCCAGCGCAAAGCCGAACTCACGGGTGCCGCGGCCGCTCCCGTTCCCACGCCCACCATCTACGATCACATCACCACCTCCACGGGCGCCCTTGACATGGTATACAACATCGACCTGCCCTACACCATTCCCGGCAACGGCAGGGAGCAGGCCATAGACCTCGCAACGGCCCAAGCCCCGGCCGAGTATAAATACTACTGCGCCCCGAGGCTCGACGGCGCCACCTATCTCGTCGCCGAGATCGCCGAACCCGAGAAACTGGGCCTGCTCTCGGCTCCGGCCGGCATAACCTACGACGGCACCTGGGTGGGCGACACATGGATCGACGCGAGCTCCACGCAGGAGAAGCTGACCCTCTCCCTCGGTATCGACAAACGTGTGAGCGTCACCCGCGAACTCCAGCGCGAATTCTCCTCGACACGCACCACCGGCTCCACCACCGAGCAGACATTCACATGGAACATCACGGTGCGCAACAACCAGACCCGCCCCGTGAACATGGTGCTCAAGGATCAGTATCCCACCTCGACCGACCGCAACATAACCGTGACCCTCGACACCAAAACCACCACCCCCTGGACAGCCAACATTCCGGAGACCGGGGTGGTGACCTGGGAGGGCGAAATGGCGGCCGGCGAGGTGCGCTCCCACACCTTCTCCTACACGGTGAAATACCCGCGCGGAATGAACCTCGATCTCTAACTCTCAGAGCATCAGGTGGCAAGGGACGGGCATACTATGGTCTGTCCCTTTTTCGTTACTACTTAGGGGATTACGGTTAATCGGAATAACTTGTTAATAACTTCGCAAGGTGGTTCGGGCACACGTCCGAAACTTGCGGTAATTTTGTTCTCGAGTCGCCCTGTATTTTGGGGTCCGTTTTTATTTCTGGGGGAGCAATAAAAAGGGGGAGAATTAAAGAAGGGCGGCCGGATCAGCCGGGCGGCAGGAGCCGCACCGGGAAGAAATTAGAAGAAAGAAACGACGATGGAAACGTACATTATCAAACGCGACGGCAAACGCGAGCCGTTCTCAGTGGACAAAATCAAAAACGCGATCGCGAAAGCCTTCCTCTCGGTGGGCAGTTTCGCCACGCAGGATGTCCTCACCAACATCCTTGCCCGTGTGAGCATCACCGGCGAGATGACAGTCGAGGATATCCAGAACCAGGTGGAGGTCGCCCTCATGGCCGAACGGTACTACACCGTGGCCAAAGCCTACATCCTCTACCGCCAACGCCATGCCGAGGATCGCGAAGTGAGCGAAAAGCTCAAATTCCTCATGGACTACTGCGAGGCCCCCAACCCCGCCACCGGCTCCAAGTTCGACGCCAACGCCAATGTCGAACAGAAAAACATGGCGACACTCATTGGCGAGCTGCCCAAGAGCAACTTCATCCGCCTCAATCGCCGCATGCTCACCGACCGCCTCAAGGAGATGTACGGCAAGGAGGTAAGCGACAAATACATCGACCTGCTCAACAACCACTTCATCTACAAGAACGACGAAACGTCGCTGTCGAACTACTGTGCCTCGATCACCATGTACCCGTGGCTCATAGGCGGCACGATAGCCATAGGCGGCAACTCCAAGGCCCCCACGAACCTCAAGTCGTTCGCCGGAGGGTTCATCAACATGGTCTTCATCGTCTCGTCGATGCTGAGCGGCGCCTGCGCCACGCCCGAGTTCCTCATGTACATGAACTACTTCATCGGTAAGGAGTTCGGCACCGACTACTGGAAAAATCCCGACAAGCAGGCCGACTTGTCGAAAAAGCAGCGCACGCTCGACAAGGTGATAACCGACTACTTCGAACAGATAGTCTACTCGATCAACCAGCCCACGGGCGCACGCAACTTCCAGGCCGTGTTCTGGAACATATCGTACTACGACCGCTTCTACTTTGAGTCGCTGTTCGAGAACTTCATCTTCCCCGACGGCAGCGCCCCCGACTGGGACGGCCTCAACTGGCTCCAAAAGCGTTTCATGCGCTGGTTCAACGCCGAGCGCACCCGCACGGTGCTCACTTTCCCTGTCGAAACCATGGCGCTGCTCACAGCGAACGGCGAACCGAAAGACAAGGAGTACGGCGACTTCACGGCCGAGATGTACGCCGAGGGACACTCGTTCTTCACCTACCTGAGCGACAACGCCGACTCGCTTTCGAGTTGCTGCCGCCTGCGCAACGAGATCACCGACAACGAGTTCAGCTACACGCTCGGTGCGGGAGGTATCTCCACAGGCTCCAAGAGCGTGCTCACCATCAACCTCAACCGCTGCATCCAGTACGCCGCGCGTCAGGGCATACCCTACCAGTTCTTCCTCGAAGAGGTGATCGACCTTGTGCACAAAGTACAGAACGCCTACAACGAGAATCTGAAGGATATGCAGGCCAAGGGCATGCTGCCTCTGTTCGACGCGGGCTACATCAACCTCGGGCGTCAATACCTCACCATAGGGGTAAACGGACTGGTCGAGGCCGCCGAGTTCCTCGGCATCGAGATCAGCGACAACGATCAGTACGCCACCTTCACACAGGAGATTCTCGGCATGGTCGAAAAATACAACAAGAAATACCGCACGAGCGAAGTGATGTTCAACTGCGAAATGATCCCGGCCGAGAACGTCGGCGTCAAACACGCCAAGTGGGANNGATCGCGAGGCGGGCTACAAGGTGGGTCGCGACTGCTACAACAGCTACTTCTACGTGGTGGAAGACCCATCGCTAAACGTCATCGACAAGTTCCGCATGCACGGCCGTAAATACATCGAGCATCTGACGGGAGGATCGGCGCTCCACATGAACCTCGACGAGCACCTGACAAAGGAGCAGTACGCCGAGTTGCTCAAAGTGGCGGCGAGAGAGGGATGCAACTACTTCACGTTCAATATTCCCAATACCGTGTGCAACGACTGCGAGCACATCGACAAGCGCCATCTTGCCAAATGCCCGAAATGCGGCTCCGAGAACCTCGACTACCTCACCCGCATCATCGGCTACATGAAAAGGGTGAGCAACTTCTCCGCCGCCCGCCAAAAAGAGGCTGCCCGCCGTCATTACGCAACCCCGGCTCAGGTTTGATGATATGTTGCTACTTGCAAGCTACGACATAGTATTTCAGGAGGTTCCGGGCGAGGTAACGCTCGCCCTGAATCTGTCCGCCTGTCCCAACCTCTGTCCGGGATGCCACAGCCCCCACCTGCGCGAAGAGATCGGCGAGACGCTCGATGACGAACTGCTCGACGGACTGTTGGCGCGCTATGGCGGGTCGGTGACCTGCGTTGCCTTCATGGGGGGTGACGGCGATCCGGCGGAGGTGAGCCGTTTGGCCGCGCGTGTGAAAAGTACCGGCAAACTCAAAGCAGTATGGTACTCGGGGCGTGAGGAGCTTTCGCCCGCCATGAATCTCGCGAACCTCGATTTCATAAAGTTGGGCCCTTACGATCCTCAGTACGGCGGCCTCTCGACACCAGGCACCAACCAACGTTTCTATCGCGTCGAAGGAGGCGAACTTGTCGACGCGACGGTGCTGTTTGCGAAAAAACCGCTATCTTCGCACTGACATGAACCTTCAGAATATCGTATCCGCGGGCCGCATGATGTCGATCGTGATGGCCCTCCTCGGGACGTTCCTTTGCGGCGTGTCTTTTAAGCCGGGGGCCCCTGCTATGTTTATGATCGCTTTCGGAGTTACCCTCATCATTTTCGGCCTGGCTTTGGTTGTGATGATCCCTTTGGCAGAACGCCGTCGCGGTATGCCCACAGTGGTTCTGGCTCTCGGCACACTTCAGGCAACTCTCAGCGTGGCAACAGCGACGACCGAGCCCCATCCCGTCTCATGGATGGTCGCGATCGTCGCCATCGCCATCTTCATCGACGTGCTGTGCCTGAAAATCCAGCTAAGCGTTAAGTAGTTCACCCGCGCGGGCAACGGCGGCATCGATGTGCGGAAGCACGTTTTCGGCGCCCACAAGCTCTTCAATGCCGGTGCGGCGCAAAGTCTCGCGCACACCGTCGTTCACCCCCGAGAGCAACACCGTGATACCGTCTTTCTGCGACCGGCGCACCAACCCCGCAAGGTTGTGAGCTCCGGTGGAGTCGACGAAAGGCACCTTGCGCATACGCACGATGCGAACGCGCGGCTTTTCGCCTATGTTTTTCATCACCTCATCGAACTTGCCCGCCACGCCGAAAAAGAACGGCCCCTCGATCTCATACACTTCAACGCCGTCGGGCAGCACGAGTTTGTCGGTGTCGACACTCCCCTCGACGAACTCTGCCCCCGCTACCTCGCGCCCGAACCGCGACACGGTCGACACATCCGAGATGCGTTTGAGGAACAGCACCGCGGCCAACAGCAACCCGATCTCGATAGCTATGGTAAGGTCGAAGATCACCGTCAACAGAAAAGTAGCCCCGAGAACCGCTGCCCCGGCACGTTCGCCGCGCGCCAGCGACCTGAACTGCCTCCACTCGCTCATATTGTACGCCACCACCACGAGCACCCCCGCAAGGCACGACATGGGGATATGGCGCGTTAGCCCTCCCAGAAACAACATTATCAGCAACAGCACCACGGCGTGAACGAGTCCCGCGACGGGCGAGCGCCCTCCGTTGTTGATATTGGTCATCGTGCGCGCTATGGCGCCAGTGGCGGGAATACCGCCGAAAAACGGGGTCACGACGTTGGCCACGCCCTGCGCTATGAGTTCGGTGTTTGAGTTGTGTCGATCGCCCGTAGCACCGTCGGCCACGGTGGCACTAAGCAGCGACTCTATGGCCCCGAGCATGGCAATTGTGAATGCGGCCGGCAGCAGTGTGCGTATCATGTTGAAATCGACCTTCGGCGCCTCGGCCGAGATGCTCATCGCCCCCAGCGCGAAACGGTCGCCGATGGTTTCGATACCCGCCCCCAGGTCGGTGAAACGTTTCAGCAGCCACACCACGAGCGTCATCAGCACTATGGCCACGAGCGACCCCGGGACTTTTTTCGACAACCGCGGCATCAGTACGATTATAGCTATCGTGGCGGCGCCGATGCCGAAAGCCCACGGATTGAAGTTCACGATGTTGCGCCCATACACCGCCCATTTATCTATAAAATCGGCCGGCACGTCGGCAATGCCCAGACCCAGCAGGTCATTGATCTGCGTGGCAAAGATCGTAAGCGCAATCCCGCTCGTAAATCCCACCACCACGGGGTAGGGGATGAACCGTATGATCGCCCCGAACTTCAGCAACCCCATCGCCACGAGCATTACTCCCGCCATGATGGTGGCGACTACGAGGCCGCTCGTGCCGAACTGCTGCACAATGCCGTAAACTATGACGATGAAAGCACCCGTGGGCCCGCCGATCTGAGTACGCGATCCGCCCAGTAGCGAGATTATGAACCCCGCAATGACGGCTGTGATGAGCCCCTTCTCGGGAGTGACTCCGCTGGCGATCCCGAAAGCGATGGCCAACGGCAACGCCACGATCCCCACTATGATGCCCGACATAACGTCGGCAGTAAGTTTCTGCCGCGAGTAGCCCTCCCTGAAAGTGTCCAGCAGCTTTGGCCGGAAGATATTTTTCAACGCCTCTTTCATGATCCGAGTATGTGCATACGAAAAAACAGAGGCCGCAAAGATAATCTATTTTCGGATCAATGTATAAAACCCGGCCGGAGCGGAGCATGGATTAGCGGCAAACTTAATATTGCCGTTGAGCGCCCTCACCGCGAGACATATCCATAAGGCTTTGTCTCATCAAGGAACAAAGTGTCGACGGACGAATCTTTTACGGTCACGATCCTCGTCAATAATCCATTGTAGGTGCCGTTGTGAACGAGTCTCGTGATCTTGTAGTCGTTTATCCCGTCGGTGTTGAAATCGGTGAGCTCCATTTCGGGTGAGGTGATTTCGAGTTCCGTTTTCAGGTTCGACGGGGTGAGTTTGCCGTCGTCGTTAAAGTAATACAGATTATATATCCCGATCTCCGACACGTCGTCTATGAATTCGTGCTTCCGATTGTCGTAAAATAAAACCCTGTCGAACACTCTCTCTGTTGTAGGAAAACCTCTCAGCAACACCACATACACGGTGTACAACTCGTCCGGCAGACAGATGGTGCCAATGTAGGTATCCATGTCGGAGTGAGGATAATCCTCCCACAAGAGTGAGCCTGCAAACCCGGTAATCACCGAGTCGATCTTCGAAGACACTTTTTCATCTAAAACGATCGTCCGGCTGTCGTCATCAAGGTCGATTTCGCCCAACACCAACGGAAATTCCGTTTGGATTGCTGTAAACATGCTTTCATTGTTCGCCTGCCTGCTTTTGCAGCCAAACAAAACAAAGAGCAGTAGTATAACAGCTGTTATGTATTTGCTTTTCATGCGATAAAATGCCGTCAAATTACCGTGGCGACGCGAATATAGCGATATTTCATTAATAATTCCTATTTTTGTATCCGTTACAAAAGAAGAGCAATCCGGACACCACTCAACACAAACAAAAAACATGAAGAAAAAGATCGAATTCCCCGCAGCCAACATTTCCATCTCCGATTGGGATAAGAACGAAGATTATCTGCTCTACGTCCTGTTCGACCCCTGGCTCAACGCGACGAAACTGTTCCCCCGGTATTACCATAACCAGTCTTTCGTCGATTCCAACGGCAACGTATTCAAAATCACCAACCCGATCGAGTCCTCCCGAAATAGACGGCTGTTCGGTTTCATTCCGTTGTCCGGTCGAATGGAACTTGAGTTCGAGCCCACGGGCGCGACTATGGAGATGGAGGATGTCAGGCGCCATATGCTGCGCCAGTTGGAAAAACTCGACAGCCACGGGCCCGAAGCCGCCGAACAGCAGGCTGCATGGATCGCCAACGTAAAAAAAGCCCAAACAATAGCCGACATTATCTCCGGCGACTAACCTCCCACTTTAACGTCGACAAATGACGCGGAAATCGCACCATTCGCAGGGGCGCGTATCTGCACACTGGGTGAATGGCACGTCGGGATCGAACAACCCGGCAAGGTCGGCACGCAGACTCTCTTCGAACCCGGCATCAGAACCGACGTCGACCTCGCACACGCCTCCCGGCCGCCCCTCGGTATCGCGCCCCGGTTTCGACATGTCGCGCACATAGTATAGCGCGGGAAAGACCTCGCCCCCCAGCATCATGGCGTAGAGACCCATCTGCAACAGCGCCGAGGCATTGTTACCGGGATTTCCGGTTTTGTAGTCCACCACTCGCAGCGAGCCGTCGGGCAGCCTGTCGACGCGGTCGGCAATGCCCGAAAAGAGCACACTCCGCGGCGGCGAACCGTCGTTTCCGCCCTCATCGAAAACAACCTCGGTGGAGACGCGCCGTTCGAGCCCCTCGATGGTGAAGGGGCGGGGCAGTGAGGCGTCGTACGGAAGTATCCCGCGCTCTATGTATCCCGCGATCGTCCTGCGGGCCAACATTATCGCACCGCCCCAATCTTCGGGGCCGCTACCCTCGCCGCCGGGCCAAAGCTCGGTCACGGCCTCCGTCACCGCCCGTTCCACTTCGGCCGAGCCGACCAGTGCGCCTATCCTCGCCCGCGGGTCGCTCAACCCCACCAACGGAGTGTAGAGCAACTGCATGGCGCGATGAAGAATATTACCCAACAACGCACTGTCGATCTCCTCGGCCACCACCTCCTCGGGCCGTAGCCGTGCCACGCCGCGAAAATAGAACTTCAGCGGACACTCGATGTGGGTATAGAACAGCGACGGAGACAGGGTACGGTCGTGGGTCAAAAATTCGTTCAGCGCCTCCATCACCGTTCCCTCCTTCGCGACCACTATCGGCTCGGGTGGCGACAGGTTCACATCGACTGTGACAGAACGATGCTCCACCTCGTGTGGCGATTCGTAATCGAGTTGCAGCAGGTAGCGGCTCGGCGTACCGGCGGTGCGGTCGTCGGCTGTGCGCGACCACACCGCGTCGATCCTCCGGGCGCGCGATATGAGGCGGAAAAAGTGGTAGGCGTAAACTCCCTCGTGATGCTCGGGCGTGGGCAGTCCGTAGGCCGCTTTCAGGTTGTGGGGGATGAACGACGGTGCCCCCACCAGACTGCCGGGCATTGTGGAGTCGCCCGCCGAAAGAAAGATTATATTCTCGAAGTCGAGCGCACGGGTCTCCAGAATCCCCATCACCTGCACCCCCTCCAACGGTTCACCCTCGAAAGGCAGCGTCTGCGACTGGAGCGCACGCCTCAACAGCCGGGCGTAGGTTTTGGTCGACAGCTCTATGCCGCACCCCTCGAGCGAGCTCGCGAGGCGGCGTATATGTTCGGCTATGATCGAGAAAAATTCCGATCGCGTTCCGCCGGGTTGTGCGGGGGAGGGTAGTCGTCCCACCTCCGAGAGTATGCCCACAAGGTAGTCGCTCAACCCGTGCCACTCTTCGGGCGCTGCGAATATCTTCTCTAAAAGCGGCGACAGCCGAAGCCGTGCCGCACTTATATAAACGAAATCGGGGAGTGCCCCCTTCTCCAGACCCGCCTCCGTGGTCATTCCGTCGAGGTATGGATGGCGCAAAAGACCCTCCACGTCGCTGTGGTAAAAAGTCGTGCCGCGTCGTCTGTTTTGCAACTCAAACAGGCGCTCGACAAAGGTGTAGGCCGGGTGCATTCGCAGCGGATAACCCATCGTGATGTTGATCGCGTCGACCTCCGCCGGCATCGACCATAACAGCGGCGTGAGCAGGCTCTCGTCGCACAGCACCACCGCCGTCTCCCTGCCCGGCGCCCGCCCCGTTTGCCGCGCGAGATCGGATAGCACCTCGCCCGCCCACTTGCACTGCAACACGTCGGAGGCAGTGGCCACGGAGTGTATGATTTTTGGTTTCAAGAAATTGTCGTGTCCGCCGCGCAGCCTGCCCGTGGCCGGAAAACGGCGCAGATCGTCACGCATGAAACGTCCCGCCTCCTGCCCTGCGTCGCACGTGAAGTAGTTGTCGTAGTCCCAATAAAAGTCGACCCGGTAACGTGTGCGCAGATAGTCGAAAATCACCTGCTCGCATCGGCTCAGTGCGTTGAACCCGGCCACTACGTAGTGACGTTCCGGGATCTCCACCGCCGTATCCGAGGCGATCCTTTCCGCCGCTTCGCGGTACACCATACCCTGGTACGCTATGCCGAGTTTCCTGAGCCGCTCCCTGAAACGGTGATACACCGGCCCAAGGGTGCGCCAAACGTTCAGAAAGTCGCGCTGCTCGGGCGAGCCTCCACCCGTCCCCGCACTGCCGAAAGAGCCCCAGAAACGTTCTATGGCAGCTCGCTGTTCGGGCTCCATCTCAAAAAGGAAGTCCAACTCGTGGAGGTCTACAAGATTGGAGAAGAGCGCGTCGGCATCGACCAGATATTTATCCACCGAGTCGAAGTCGCCCAACAACAGCTCGCCCCAAAAGTAGAACGAGTCGAAATCGTCCGCCGGATGCGCCTCGACCCACACCTTGTAGAGTTCGGTGATGAGCCGTAGCCGGTCGCCCACCGCGAGGCCCGACAGCCCGGCCGCCACCTCGTCGATGGTCACGGCGGCGGGTTGCCACATCGGCCTGTCGATCAGCCCCGCCAGAGCCTCGCCGAAAAACAACGACGCCCGACGCGACGGAAACACCACGCTCAGCCGCGACACCCCGTCGCCATACCGCTCCCAAAGGTCGGCCGCCACCTGACTCAGAAAACCATCCATGCGAAAGGGTAAAGGTAACAGAATTTTCGTAAATTTGCGCTCATGAAGCGTATAATTCTACTGCTCTGCCTGATGTCGGCGTGTTTCACGGGGTTTGCCCAGCACGACCACGATCACGAGGGCCACGGGGGTCACGATCACGAGGGTGAGACACACGATCATGCCGACGCCCCTCCCGGAGTGCTTTTCGAGGAGTTGGCCGCCGCGATCGCCGGCCAAGACGGCGAGAGGGTGCTGCACCGGTTCACGGGGGTCACACCCCGGTTCGGTCTGGCGATGCAGAAGGGACTTTTTGCCGAGGCGGGACTCGGGCTCGATTTCTATAAGATCGGCTACACGGTGGCGAGCGAGTTCGTGTCATTCGGCTACGACAACCTGAGGCCCTACATCGCGGGCGAGATCATGATCAACAGCAAACTGTTGGGAGGTGGCAAGGCGGGGATCGAATATATCCGCTCGACGCCGATCCTTGGCATGGCTTTCGGCGGCGAGGTGGGGTGGTACACCGACGGCGCGGCTGAGGCGTTGCTCGTCACTCCGCGGCTGATGCTTTCGTTCGTCAAGGTGGAAGTATACTACGGATACAGTTTTTTTGTGCGCAACGAGCTGAGGCGCTGGCTGGGCCACCACCGTTTTGGAGTCTCAATGACCCTCAACCCGCGCTTCTGGCGCCGCAAGAACCGCATCTACGAAGATTACTACAACACCTATCTCGGGGAGTGAAAAGTGGATCAGTCCGCCGCATCGCAACATAATTATCTACCGAGAGTGATTCCCTACGGGAATCATTTCACTTTACGGATGAAAATGGCGCTTTATCCGCGCGTCGAGTTCATTTCGGGAAGCGGGCGATCCAGGCTTCGAAGGCGGCGAGGAATTTGCGCATGAACCCGGCGGAGCTTTCGGTGAGTCGGTCGCCGTCGGCCCCCGCGACCCCGGCGGCGTTCGCAAGGCCGGTCGTGGCGTTGAAGTAGACCGCGGGCTGATCCATCACCGGCATATCGAGCCACGA
>DBDQ01000078.1 GCA_002293665.1 Alistipes sp. UBA928
GTAGGTCGCCGCCTCCTTAAGGGGTCAGTTTATAAGACTGGCCCCTTTCTTTTATTACGGGTGTTTTGTATATTTGTGAAATGGGCGTGGTTGTGATCGTATTTTCGCTGTTATGGTTGGGTATCGGGCAATTTATTAAAAAATATCCCGAACTGCTTGCCGGATATAACACGATGTCGCCCGAAAAGAAAAGGAATGTCGACATTCAGGCTGTCGGTAAACTTTTTTGCCGGGGATTTCAGATCATGGCCGCGGCGATGGTCGTGATCTATTTTGGGTTGCAGTTGGCCGGGCTGCCCATGCAAACAGCTGTGGCAGGATTCCTTGCCGTTATCTTTCTCGGTACTTCGGTGTTGCTCGTGATGGCGCGAAAGCATGACAAAAATCTCCGTAGCGGACTAAAGTATTATCTGACAGCAGGGGTTATTTTGTTCTTGTTTCTTGGGGCGGTGGCCCTCTTTCTCTTTACTTAGCTGGCGCGCCTATAGTACTGCATAAAATGTGGGAGGGTAGGTCGCTACCTCCTTAACCCGGATCAGAAATGATCCGGGTTTTTTGTA
Organism: Alistipes sp. UBA928; assembly: GCA_002293665.1. Taxonomy (GTDB): domain Bacteria; phylum Bacteroidota; class Bacteroidia; order Bacteroidales; family Rikenellaceae; genus UBA940. Next base: position 561 of record DBDQ01000078.1, read on the forward strand.
TCTTTGCGTCATGGATGGAATTGTTATAATATTCTCGATATTTATGGCGGCTGTGGGGCTGCTTATGAAAAAGTATCCCAACATGATTTCGGGATACAATACAATGTCGGCGGAAAAGAAGAAAAACGTCGATATTCAGGCTGTCGGCAACCTGTTTTGCAAGGGCTTTCTGCTGATCGGCGCATTGATGATCGTGCTTTACGCCCTTTTCAGATGGTTACTCGACATGCCGGCCGTTGCGCACGGTGTGTGGATCGCGCCGATGCTCCTCATCACGCCTGTGCTTCTGGTGATGGCGCGAAAATATGACAAAAACCCTCGTGGCAAAGTTGCGAAATATTGGCCTGCTTGGATCGTAGGGGTGTTAACAGTCGGTATCACGATAATGATCGTGTGGGGTGTGCAACCCACAAATGCGATCGTGGAGGACGATACCGTGCATTTTACGGGTCAATATGGTGTGACGGTGCTGCTCGACGACATTGCCCGGTGCGAGCTCCACGATGAGATTCCGCGTATCGAAGCGAAGACGAACGGTCTTGGCATCGGAAGGATATGCAAAGGTTTTTTCCGGCTGGAAGGTATGGGTAAATGCCGACTCTTGATAAAGCGCGGCAACACGCCATATCTCTATATTGAGACTAAAAAGGGCGAGAAGATCATTTTCAACTCGCCCAATCCGGCTCTCACGGAGGATATATTCGAAGTTATTAAGCGGTAGTCTTATTCTGTGGCGGGAATACCGATCGTTTGGGCGAGGACAAAGCGGTAGGTCGAGGGGGCGGCGATAGCCTTGAGGAACTCCTCTCCGGGGGCCATCAGTCGGGTCACCGAAGCCAGGCCGTTGCCGCAGGCCCACAGGTTGGCGTTCTGGCATTGGGCCATCGCGTCCATTCCGCATATCTTCAACTGCTCGGCCTCGGGCATGGAGCTGTAATTCCCTTCGTAGGCCGCAAGGTCGGCGACATACATGATGTTCAGGGGCGTGGTGTAGACGAAATCCTGCATACCCGCGACCCGTCGGTGGTCGCCTTCGGCAACGCGGGTCAGCGTGTGGCTCGGCGCGTCGTAGAGATAAATTCCCTGTGCCAGCACGGCGTAGGTGCGGATCGGATAGCGGGCAGAAGCGCTAGGAGCGGTCAGGCGGCCCGGACGGTTTTCGCCTGCGGCGGCCCACAGCACACCCGAAAGCTGTTCGAGAGATAGCCCGTCGGGGGAGTATTCGCGTGTCGAGGAGCGTTTTTGCAGCGCCTGCAAAAGGGTGGCTCCCGTTTCGGCGGGGCTGACCAGAGTGATCTTCTCCGAGTTCATGTCGTTAGAGGTTTGAGGGTTGTTTTGAGCGCGGCCAAGGCAGGCGGCAAGCGTGAGCGCACCGGCGGCAAAGGCGCAAATTGCGAGGGTGGAGGTTGTCTTTTTCATGACGGATTATTGTTTTGATTGTGAAGGTTGTGCTGCTTTACGAGATCGGCTGGGTCGATCTTGACCGTTTCGATACCCACGCGGCGCAGCAGTTCGATGCCGTCGTCGGTGTGGTAGTCGTCGCACCAGACCACGCGGCGGATCCCGGCCTGGATTATCAGTTTCGAGCACTCCATGCAGGGCGAGGCCGTGATGTAGAGCGTCGCGCCGTCGCAGTTGTTGGCGCTCTTGGCGACTTTCGTGATCGCATTCGCCTCGGCGTGAAGTACATACGGCTTAGTGCGACCCGTGACCTCATCTTCGCAAACATTCTCGAAACCCGACGGGGTACCGTTGTAGCCGTCGGAGATGATCATCTTGTCCTTGACGATTAGTGCGCCCACCTGCCGACGAATGCAGTAGGAATTTTCGGCCCAGATGCGCGCCATGCGCAGGTAGCGGATATCGAGTTGACGTTGTTTGTTTTCGGCGTATCCCATAGCTTAGAATAGTTTCTTTTTCGAAGTGGTGATGACGAAATCCTTGAGGTAGAACGGCTCGAAGTAGGCGACATCCTCCGTGCGGCCCGCCTCGAGGGCGGCCGAGGCAAGGGCGATCATCCCGCGTGCCGAGGGCTGTACCTCGATGTATTGCGCCCAGGGGAGAGCTTCGCGGCATTTTTCGGCCCCGTTGCCGAAAATGTATACGGAGCCCTTTCGGCGCCACTCG
>DBDQ01000007.1 GCA_002293665.1 Alistipes sp. UBA928
GCGGGCCACTGGTACTCCACCCAACTCAACCGCCTGGGTACCGCTGGCGCCGAGCTGTCGGCCCGTTACACCTCCCCTGGGTGGCTGCGGCGCGCGTCGTTGAGCTACGGCTGGCTCCACAGCGACATNNTACATCTCGAAGTACGCGCTCGACTACATGCGCCATAAGGTGGCGGCGGTGGTGGGCGTGGGTTTCGCACGCGACTTCACACTGACGCTGACGACATCGTACTACGACCGCGAGGGTTCGTGGCTCGACGCCGGCGGCGCACTGAGCCGCTACCGGCCTTACGTTCTGCTGGACGGTCGCCTGTCGTGGGAGCCTGCCTACTCGGGACGCCGCGCGGGATTGGAGCTCTACCTCGACGGCACTAACCTGACAGGCACCCGTTACTTCGATTTCGGGGGTCTTCCCATGCCCGGCCCGTGGCTCTCGGCCGGCATAGTAGTGACAATACGCTAAAACGCATTATGCAACCGCCCCTCCTTCGATCGAAGGAGGGGCGGCATGCGTAATAACTCACGTATATTACATCGCATTGAAAGTACGGGCAATCTGATCGGCCATCTGGTCGATGCCGTCGCGCAGCTTGCCGCCGATCATCATTTTGATCGCCATGTTCATCTCGGCGTGCAGCACCAGACGCATGCGCGTGTCGTAGGGTGCGGCCTCCTTGAGTTGCAGCCAGAAGGTGAAACCTATCGGCGAAGCATCGGTCGCTTCCAGTTTTATCAGACTGCCGGGTATCTTCTCCACCATCCGCAGCCCCATTGCAATACCGCGCACCTTAAACGAGCAGGTATCGCCGTCGACCTTCCAGTCGTCGACACGGTCGGCCACGAGGGGGGTGAAGTTGTTAAAATCGCTCAGCGCCGTGTAGACCATTTCGGCCGGGCGGCGAATCTGTTGTTGTTTGCTTTCGTATTTCTCCAACATCTCAATCGAGGATTTCGGCTACTTTGGCTTCAAGAGCTGCTCCGCGCAGGTTCTTTGCAAGTATCACACCTTCGGGACTCACGAGTACGGTGTGGGGTATCGAGCGCACGGCGTACTGCTCCGCCACGGCGTTTTGCCAGCCGCCTATGTCAGAGACGTGGCGCCAGGTGAGTCCGTCGTCGGCGATCGCCTTGAGCCACGCCTCACGGTTGTCGTCGAGCGACACGCCGAGAATCTCGAAACCGCGGTCTTTGAAACGTTCGTAGAGCTTCACCACATTGGGATTCTCCATACGGCAGGGGCCGCACCACGACGCCCAGAAGTCGATCAGCACAAGTTTTCCGCGCAGTTCGGAGAGGGTTAGCGGCGTACCGTCGGGCTGTGCCTGGGTAAAGTCGGGGGCCTGCACTCCGACAGCACTCGCGGCCAGCAGTTCACGGCGTTCGACGAGGCGGTCGGTGAAAGCGTTCGCGGGAGCATCGGCTATTATCGCGAGCAGCGAGTCGATCTCGGCAGGGGTAGTCTGCGCATGTGCGGCGCTGTATATCAGATAGGCCGAAAACACCGAGGCGGGAGCGCCCATAACAGCATCTACGCGGTATTTTTCTCTGTCTGCGGCGAATATCAAGCCGTCCTGAAAAGCTTTCGCGGCGTCGTTGGTGACCGTGCCGGAGAACGTCGGGCCATTCGTCATGTCGATGGTGGCGGCAATGGCGCCCGGTTCGACGAAGAACGGGATAAGCCCCGGCGCACCGTCTATCGACAGTATCGCCTGATCGGGACGGGCTTTGGCAATGTCGAAATGGAACTTGCCGCCTGCAACGGTGGTACTGTCCACGCGTGTACGGTCGCTGTCGAGCAGCACGACTTTGGTACCGTCGACTATGCCGACGACGGTGGCGTCGAGGGTCGCCTCGGGCCGTGGGCCGCACGCGGTGAGTATGCCGGCGGCCAACAGAATGATGGATGATCTTTTCATAATTAGTGTTGTTTTTAGAAATTTGCGGGATCGGTGCGCCACTTCCGTAACGTCTCTACCTCTTCGGGTTTCACATAGCCTTGCTTTTCCGCAAGTGCGATCAGGGTCGGATAGTCGCTAAGCGTGTCGAGAGCCACTCCGGCATCGGCAAAGTTGCGCGCGGCGGTGTCGAAGGCGTAGGTGAAGATCGCGGCCATGCCGAGAACGCCGAGCCCGGCGTCGCGCAGAGCCTTCACCGCGGCAAGCGAGCTTCCGCCCGTCGAGATGAGGTCTTCGATCACCACCACCCTTTGCCCTGCGGTGTACTCACCCTCTATGAGGTTTTCCAACCCGTGGCCTTTAGGCGCCGAGCGCACATAAATGAACGGCAGCCCCAGCGCCTCGGCCACCAACACTCCGTGTGCGATGGCACCCGTGGCGACTCCGGCAATAACCTCCGCGTCGGGATATTTCGTCCGCACCAACTCCGCGAAAGCATCGCGTACCTGCGCCCGCACGGCCGGATGCGAAAGCACCCTGCGGTTGTCGCAGTAGATGGGCGAACGCCATCCGCTTGCCCACGTAAAAAGATTTGCAGGGCTCAATTTTATTGCGTTAATTTGCAGTAGGGACGCGGCTATCCGCGTAGCGGGTCGGAACGCCGACGGCGGATTTTTTTTACAACTATTCATCTTTTCATTAATGTCTGGGGGCAAAGATAGCGAAGTTAGGGATAACAAAAAAATCGTTCGTGCGGCGGGCGGTGCGGTAGTCGCTGCGGATGGCCGTGTGCTGATGATGATGCGCCGCGGGATGTGGGATCTGCCCAAGGGGCATATCGAGCCGGGTGAGTCGGAGCGCGAGTGTGCCGCGCGTGAGGTTTGCGAGGAGTGCGGCCTCAATCCGGCGCTGCTGACGGTGGGCCCCGAGCTCGCCCGCACCATACACCTGTCGGCACACGACGAGGAGAAACACACCGTGTGGTTCCGCATGGACTACACTGGCGACCCGGCCCGTGTCGAACCCCAAACCGAGGAAGAGATCACATCCCTCGAATGGGTCTCCCCCACCGAAGCCTTGCGCCGCGCCTCCACGAGCTACTCCACCATCCGGGCTGTGATCGAAAAACTAATCCTACAGATATGAGAACTATCCTGAAACCAACGATCATTGCAATGAGTTTACTTATATCCGCCTGTGCCGGGGGTGGCGAGCCGAGAGAGCAGTCGGCAGGGCCGCTGGCCATCAACAACGCACTCTCTGCCGAAGAGATCGCCGCCGGAATCCTCACCCCCGAGGTGATGTGGAAAATGGGACGCATCGGCGAATTCGTCATCTCGCCCGACGGGTCGCGGGTCGTGTACGGACGTACCGACTACAACGTGGCCGAAAACCGCGGCGTCACAACACTGTGGGTGCAGCCAGTCGAAGGCGGCGAGCCTGCGCGCATCACCGGCTACGACGAGAACGCGAGCGGCCCGGTGTGGAGTGCCGACGGCGCGGACATCCGCTATCTGAGCGACCGCGGCGGCACCTCGCAGATATGGAGCATCGCCCCCGACGGCTCCGGCGCCGTGCAAATATCGAACATCGAGGGCGGCATAGAATACTTTGGCATCGCCCCGGCCGAAAACCGCGTGTGGTATGTGCAACGCGTGAAGGTCGAGCCCCGAACCACAGCCGAGCTCCATCCCGACCTCGACAAATCGGCCGCCCTCGTCTACGACGAACTCATGGTGCGCCACTGGAACCGCTGGACCGACGGCAGCCACCTCCACATATTCGTGACCGACCTTGGAACCAACGGCAAGGTCAACGCCGGAAAAGACATCATGGAGGGCGAGCCCTACGACGCCCCAATGGAGCCCTACTTCGACGCCGCCGAGATCGCATGGAACAACGCCGGAACGCAACTGGCCTACACCTGCAAAAAGATGGGCGACACAGATTATGCCGTGTCGACCGACTCCGACATCTACCTCTACGATGTGACTAACGGCTCGACCATCAATATCTGCAAACCTGCCGGGGCCGACAAGAACACCATGCCCGGCTACGACAAATACCCCGTCTTCTCGCCCGACGACACCCGCATCGCTATCAGCAGCATGGCCCGGGCGGGCAACGAGGCCGACCGTGAACGCCTGTTCATCTACGACATCTCCACGGGAGCCTTCACCGACCTGACGGCTAATTTCGACCACAGCGCCACAAGCGTCACGTGGAACGACAACTATGAGTTGCGTTTCATCGTACCCTGGTTAGGCACACACCAGATATTCAAAACCGATCTCGGGGGCAACATCGCTCAACTGACAGAGGGCGACCACGACATCGCGGCGGCATCATATGCGACTGGTAAGACGGTGGTTTCGCTCACCACCATGAGCCTCGGCGCGGAGCTCTACACCGTCAATCCCGCCAGCGGCACACTCGAACAGCTTACATCTGTCAACAAGGCGATCTACGACAACATCCGCCTGGGAGCTGTCGAGAAGCGCACGATCCCCACCACCGACGGCAAGGATATGCTCACCTGGGTATTCTTCCCGCCTGACTTCGACCCCGCAAAAAAATACCCCGCCCTGCTCTACTGCCAGGGAGGCCCGCAAAGCACCCTCGGATGGAGCTATCGGTGGAATTTCCAGCTTATGGCGGCGCAGGGATACATAGTAGTCGCACCATGCCGCCGCGGAGTGCCGGGCTTCGGACAGGAGTGGACGGATCAGATCTCGGGCGACTACTCGGGGCAGAACATGCGCGACTACCTCTCGGCGATCGACGCCGTGGCCAATGAGCCTTACGTCGACGCCGACCGCCTCGGCTGCGTGGGCGCGAGCTACGGCGGCTACTCGGCGTTCTACCTTGCCGGCATCCACAACAAACGGTTCAAGGCGTTCATCTCCCACTGCGGCATCTTCAACTTCGAGAGCATGTACGGCACGACAGAAGAGCTATTCTTCGTCAACAACGACTACGGCGGCCCCTACTGGAGCGACGACACCACGGCACGGCGCTCTTACGCGGGCTCGCCCCACAAGCTGGTCAAAAACTGGGACACTCCGATGCTGATAATCACCGGCCTCAACGATTTCCGCGTACCCTATTCCCAAAGCCTCGAGGCCCACACCGCCGCGCGCCTTCTCGGAGTGCCGTCGCGTCTGGTGGCGTTCGAAAACGAAGCGCACCAAGTATTCAAGCCACAGAACAGCCTCGCCTGGAACCGCGAATTCTTCGGCTGGCTCGATAAATACGTAAAGAACCCTGCGAAATAGAGCGAATAAAATTCGCTGTCATTCCGCGAGCGAGGTGCGTCATTGCGAAAAGCCGCAGTTGGCGCAAGTTTATAAACTTGTGCCCTTACAAAGTGTGGGAAACATAACAGCCGCTATATTAGCCGCGAATGAGCGAGCGAATGTTTTCGATAAGCATCGCCACGGCGACGGAGTTGAAACCACCCTCGGGAATAATCACGTCGGCCCAGCGTTTGCTCGGCTCCACAAACTCCTCGTGCATCGGTTTCACGGTGTTCAGATACTGCTCGATCACCGACTCCATCGTGCGGCCGCGGTCACACACGTCGCGCATGATGCGGCGGGCAAGGCGCACGTCGGCGTCGGTGTCGACAAACACCTTAATGTCCATCTGCTCCCTCAGCGCCTCGTTCTCAAAGATCAATATGCCGTCGACGATCACCACACGCGATGGTTTCACCACCACATTCTCAGCGCACCGATTGTGCTCCGTGAATGAGTATACGGGCTGCTCGACCGGCACACCGCGTTTGAGCGCCTTGAGGTGATCCACCAGCATGGGGGTGTCGAACGCTCCCGGGTGGTCGTAGTTGAGTCGGGCGCGCTCGTCGAGAGTCATGCCGTCGTGTGCCTTATAGTAGCTGTCATGGGCAAGCATTGCCACGCTCGCCCCCTCACTCTCGCCGCCGTGTGCATTCCCACCGCCGCTGAACGCCTCCAGTAATTTCTTGACGAGCGTACTCTTGCCCGACCCCGAACCTCCGGCAACCCCTATGACAGTTACTTCCATATTTATGCGTCGATGTTGGCGTAGCGGGCGTTTTGTTCTATAAACTCACGGCGTGGCGGCACGTCGTCGCCCATCAGCATCGAGAATATGCGGTCGGCCTCGGTGGCGTTGTCGATCGTCACCTGGCGCAGGATNNTCCCACAACTGCTCGGCGTTCATCTCCCCGAGACCTTTGTAGCGCTGGGTGTGCACCCCCTTGCCACCGAACTCCTCGATCGTCGATTCGCGCTGCTCCTCGCTCCAACAGTAGCGTTCGCGGTTACCCTTCTTGACGAGGTACAGCGGCGGCGTGGCAATGTAGACGTGACCGTTCTCGATCAGTTCACGCATCTTGCGGAAGAAGAACGTGAGCATCAGCGTGGCGATGTGGCTTCCGTCGACGTCGGCATCGGTCATAATTATGATCTTTCCGTAGCGCAGTTTCTCGAGGTTCAGCGCCTTGCTGTCATCTTCGGTGCCGATCGTCACACCAATGGCTGTAAACATGTTCTTGATCTCCTCGTTCTCCCACATCTTGTGCTCCTGGGCCTTTTCGATGTTGAGGATCTTACCCCTCAACGGCATGATAGCCTGGAAAACGCGGTCGCGGCCCTGTTTCGCGGTGCCGCCTGCCGAGTCGCCCTCCACGAAGAATATCTCGGCCCTGTCGCGGTCTCTCGACGAGCAGTCGGCGAGTTTTCCGGGAAGTCCGGCGCCCGACAACACGTTCTTTCTCTGCACCAGTTCGCGCGCGTGGCGGGCTGCGTAGCGAGCGGTGGCGGCGAGGATCACTTTTTGCACTATCGCCCTGGCGTCCTTGGGGTTCTCCTCAAGGTAATGGCCCAGTGCAGCGGCAAGTGCGCCATCGACGGCCGTCGCAACCTCGCTGTTACCCAACTTGGTCTTGGTCTGCCCCTCGAACTGCGGTTCGGCCACTTTGACCGACACTACGGCCGTGAGACCCTCGCGGAAGTCGTCGCCCGCGATCTCGAACTTCAACTTGGCGAGCATTCCGCTCTCGTCGGCGTATTTTTTGAGTGTGCGGGTGAGTGCGCGACGGAAACCGGTCATGTGGGTTCCGCCCTCTATCGTGTTGATGTTGTTGACATAAGAGTGTACATTCTCGGTGAAACCCGTGTTGTACTGCATCGCAACTTCGACCGGCACACCGGCCTGTTCCGTATCGAGATAAATGACGTTCTCGGTGAGTTTCTCGCGGTTGGCGTCGAGATACTCCACAAACTCGCGCAACCCTCCTTCGGAGTAGAACTCCTCTTGGCGCGGTGCCTCACGCTCCTCGCCCACCCTCATGTCGGTGATGCTGAGGCGGATGCCCTTGTTGAGGAACGCCAGTTCGCGCAGCCTCGCCGCGAGAATATCGTACTCGTACTTCGTGACCATAAAGATCGTCGGGTCGGGATGGAATGTGATCTTCGTACCTGTGGTCGTCGACTCGCCCACCACCTCCATCTTCGACACCGGGGCGCCGATACTGTACCGCTGCCTGTAAATCTTGCCGTCGCGCCTCACCTCGGCCACAAAGTCGTCGGAAAGCGCGTTGACGCAACTCATACCCACACCGTGCAACCCCCCCGACACCTTATAGCTGTCCTTGGAGAATTTCCCCCCGGCGTGCAGCACGGTCAGCACCACCTCGAGGGCCGATTTACCCTCTTTTTCGTGGTAGTCGACGGGTATCCCGCGTCCGTCGTCCTCCACGGTGACGGAGTTGTCGGGGTTGATAGTCACTTTAATATCGTGGGCGTAACCCGCCAGTGCCTCGTCGATCGAGTTGTCGACGATCTCATACACCAAATGGTGAAGGCCCTTTACACCGATGTCGCCGATATACATTGCGGGGCGTTTGCGTACCGCCTCCAAACCCTCCAGTACCTGAATGCTCGACGCCGAGTACTCCTCGGCCTGTGCATTTTTCACTTCGCTCATATCTTATCCAAATATCGTTTTGATGTCCAATTCTTCCACCCGCCCTTTGCCGAAACGCACTGTTCGCGATGGATATTGCTGTATGTTGGCCACGTTGTGGGTCGACATAACTATGGCGCAGCCCTCGCCGGCGATGTTCCCGAACAGCCGCATGATACCGTCGGCCGCCTCGGGGTCGAGGTTTCCGGTAGGTTCGTCGGCCAAGATCGCCACCGGGTCGTTCAACAGCGCGCGCGCTATGGCCAACCTCTGCTGTTCACCGCCCGATAGCTCGAACGGCATCTTGTGCTCCTTATGGTGCAACCCCACCTTGTGGAGCACCTCGTCGATGCGGTGTAGCATGTCGCCCGTGTTGCGCCAGCCCGTTGCCCTGAGCACGAAACGCAGGTTTTCCACCACATTGCGGTCGGTGAGCAGCTGGTAGTCCTGAAACACTATGCCCAGTTTGCGCCTCAGCCGCGGAATGTCGCGCCGGCGCATACCCCTGAGTTCGAAACCTGCCACACTGCCCTCCCCCTCGAGCAGAGGTATCTCGCCGTACAGTGTCTTCAGCAACGTGCTTTTTCCGCTGCCCACGCGGCCTATGAAATATACGGTCTCGCCGCGGCCTACCGCGAGGTTCACATCCGACAACACCCCCTCGCCCAGCCTGCGATAGTTACGGCCGGTGAGTCGGCGCCCTGCGTTCAGAGAGTGGAAAACATTCGCTCCGCGCAGTTCTATGACGGTCTCTTTAGTCACGTTTTTTTCGTATCTTTCAAACATGCAAAGATATGAAAAAATCGGGAGAAACAGCTATTCTCCGATCAATTTTTCGGGGCTGTGAAAGTGGTTGAGCGGCCCGTTACCACGGCCCACGCACACGTCGCTTCCTGCGAGGATCGCCGCCGAAACGTAGTCCTGCGCACGAGCCACAGCGGCGGACAGGCTCTCACCACGGGCCAGGTACGAGGCGATGGCCGACGAGAGCGTGCAGCCCGAACCGTGGGTATTGCA
>DBDQ01000019.1 GCA_002293665.1 Alistipes sp. UBA928
ATGAAGCCGCCGCGTCAGGTGTCGTCGACCGAGAAGATTCTCTTCCCGATCATCGGGTTCCTGCTCACCTGCTTTCTGGTGCCGTCGGGTCTGCCGCTGCTGGGGATGCTGTTCTTCGGTAACCTGTTGAAGGAGAGCGGGGTGACGAAACGTTTGGCAACCACTGCCGGTGGGCCGCTTATCGACATTGTGACGATACTGATCGGTCTTACCGTGGGTGCCTCGACTCAGGCCACCACGTTCCTCACTTGGCAGTCGATCACCATCTTTGTGCTTGGTGCGATCTCGTTCGTTATCGCTACCTGCACCGGGGTGCTCTACGTCAAGTTCCTGAACCTGTTCATGAAGGAGGGTAACAAGATCAATCCACTGATCGGTAACGCGGGTGTGTCGGCGGTTCCCGACTCGGCGCGTGTGTCGCAGGAGGTGGGGCTGCATTATGACAAGACCAACCACCTTTTGATGCATGCCATGGGGCCCAATGTGGCCGGCGTTATCGGCTCGGCTGTTGCTGCGGGGATACTCTTAGGGTTCCTCGGCTAAGACGGGTTGCGAGTAACGTAAAAAGCCGTCCTTTGGGGCGGCTTTTTGCTTTGTAAAAAAATCCGTATATTTGCCTCAAAGGATCAGCATTGTGACTGCAATGCAACTTAACAACATGAAGCTCGACATCATTCGGTTTCTCATACACTCTCGAAGAACGAATCGCAGACATTCGTAAAGCGGAGGAAGATATTAGTGCCGGACGTGGATGTCGAGCGAGATTTGAGATGTTTTTTTAGTGAGATAAACCAACTTTTTAAGTTATGAAAATTTTCAACTGTTTGATCCTTGGGGTAGCCCTTACTGTGGGTGGTTGCTCGGTTTTGCAGAATGTGAACACTACGCGGGCGTTGCAGGCCGGAATGACGGCGTTGCAGGCGGTGTCGATCACCGACGCCCAGGTAGTCGAACTGTGCCGCGCGTCGATGGTGCAGACCGATGCCGAGAACACCATTGCTCCCGCCGGATCGCCCTACGCGCAGCGTTTGGCGCGTCTTACCAACGGCCTGACGCATTACGACGGGCTCGACCTCAATTTTGCCGCTTACATCAAGAACGAAGTGAACGCTTTTGCCAGCGGCGATGGCAGTGTGAGAGTCTACTCGGGGTTGATGGATGTGATGGACGATGACCAGTTGATGGCGATCATCGGCCATGAGATAGGTCACGTCAAGAATCAGGACACAAAAGACCAGGTGAAGAACGCCTACATGACCGCCGCTGCGCGCGAAGGACTCGCTTCGATCGACGGACGGGTTGCGACGCTCACCGATGGTATGTTGGGCGACATTGCCCAAACCTACCTCGGGGCGCAATACTCCCAGTATCAGGAGAACGAGGCCGACAGCTACGGTTTCCGGTTCACAGTCGACGCCGGGCGCGATCCTTACGCTATGGCGCGTTCGATGGCGAAGTTGCAGGAGCTTTCGGGTGGTGCCGCCGGAAGGTCGGCCGGACTGATGCAGGCCTTCTCGTCGCATCCCGACACCGCGGGCCGCGAACGGCGCATGCGTGCCCTTGCCGACGCCCACGTCGCCGTCAGATAATTCAGAGCGATTCCAAAATGCGCTTGAGGACGACCTGGGCGGAGATTTCGCGGTTGGCGGCCTCGGGGATCACTATGGACCGGGGGCTTTCGATCACCTCGTCGGTCACTATCATGCCTCGACGCACGGGTAGGCAGTGCATGAAGAAGGCGTCGTTCGTGAGGGTCATCTTCTCGCTGTCGACAGTCCAGGCGCGGTCTGTGCTCAGTATCTTGCCGTAGTTGGGGTCGGTGTAGGCGGCCCAGTTCTTGGCGTAGATGAAGTCGGCACCCTCGAACGCCTTTCGTTGATCGTACTCGACGCGGGCACTGCCCACGAATTCGGTCGCGAGTTCGTAGCCCGGCGGGTGGGTGATCACGAAGTCGACGTCACCGTTCGCGGCGGCGGCATTCATCCATTCGGCGAACGAGTTGGGCACCGCTTGTGGCAGGGCTCGCGGATGGGGCGCCCAGGTGAGGACTACTTTGGGGCGTGCCGTGCGTTTGTACTCCTCGATGGTGATGAGGTCGGCGAAACTTTGCAGCGGGTGCCGCGTGGCGGCCTCCATGCTCACCACCGGGCGTCCGGAGTGTTCCATAAACTGGGAGAGTACTTTCTCGCTGTAATCGTCGGCTTTGCTTTCGAACCCGGCGAACGATCTCACGCCTATGATGTCGCAATAGGACCCGATCACGGGTATCGCCTCCAGCAGGTGCTCAGGCTTGTCGCCGTCCATTATGACTCCGCGCTCCGTTTCGAGTTTCCATGCCCCTTGGGCTATGTCGAGCACCATTGTGTTCATGCCGAGGTTCATGGCGGCTTTTTGGGTGCTCAGGCGCGTGCGCAGGCTCGAGTTGAAGAATATCATCACGAGGGTCTTGTTGCGACCCAGTGCGGTGAAGGCGTATCTGTCGCGCTTCACCTCGAGGGCTTCGGCGATGGCGGCCCGCAGGTCGCCGATGTCTTTTACGGTTGTGAAGTGTTTCATTGCTTTTCTATAAGGTAGATGCCTCGTCGTCTTTGCTGGCTCTGTCGGAATGACATTCTATGGCTTAGTCGATTCGGCTGTGTGGAGCCGCAGGTTGGTTTCGAGCCGGCGCCAGAGGGTGAGCATGGCGAGGGCTATCAGTGTGCCGGCCGTGAGGCCGAACAGGATGTCGAGCGGAAAGTGGACGCCGAGGTACAGTCGCGAAAAGGATGTAAACACGATGTAGACCACCATTGCCGCCGTAAACCACCGGCGGCGAATGATCCCTGCCGCGGTGATGCCGATGGCCGCGGCCGTGGCCGCGTGGCCCGACACCGTGCCGAAGTTACCGCCGATGTAGTTCTCGCCCGTGAAGAGGCTCTTCACCGTGTGGATCAGCGAGTTGTAGGCCACTCCCGCCTCGCCCCACGGCAGCAGCGTGCGCGAGGGGCGGAACTTAGGGGTGAATGTCTTGAAGAAATTGGCCGTTTGGTCGGCCAAAGCCAAGCCCAACACCACAAAGCCCAATGCAATGAGCATACGCCGCCAGTCCAACTGTTTCCACATGAGCCAAATAGTCGCCACGAAAAGCGGCGTCCAGAACCACGGCTGGGTTACCAACCACCAGAACCCGTCCCAACCGGGGCCCCAACTGCCATTGATGCCGAGCATCAGCGCACGGTCGAGGTCCCATATCCCTCCTTCAGGTACGTGTAGCATGTCAGTTCCTTCTATAACCGAGATAATAGATAAGTGTGGCGATGGCGCTCAGAGCGGCAACCAGATAGGTGCGGGCAGCCCAGTTGAGAGCCGTTTGCGCCTGGAACACCTGTTCGCCGTGGAGAGTGCCGCTCTCGGTGAGCCATGCCATGGCGCGGCGCGAGGCGTTGTACTCCACCGGCAGAGTCACCAGTGCGAACAGCGCCGCCGCGGCGATCATGGCGATGCCGATCCAATAGATGGCCGGAGCGACGTTGATCAGCGCGATGCCTGCGATCACCACGAGGAACGACCACTGCGACGAGATTTGAATGAGAGGCACCAGTGCCGAACGCATCTTCAGCGGCGCGTATCCCACGGCGTGCTGCACCGCGTGGCCGCACTCGTGGGCCGCCACGGCTGCCGCCGCAACGCTGTTGGTGTTGTAGACCGCTTCAGACAGATTGACCGTCTTGTTGCGCGGGTCGAAGTGGTCGGTAAGCTGTCCGGGGGTCGAGATCACCCTAACGTCGGTGATGCCGTTGGCCCTCAGCATGCGCTCGGCCACCTCGCGGCCAGTCAGTCCGCCGGGGAACTGAACCCGCGAATATTTCTTGAAAACATGCTGGAGGCGCCACTGCACCAACATCCCGATGCCGCCGATCGCTAACAGGAGCAGAAACTCGAAAGTCCGGGAATTCATCAAAGCTGCAATATCCATAATCTATTTTCTATGTGTGTAATATGCGTTTGCCTGTTGTTGCGGAGTGAGGACGATCTCGTCGATGTTGACGTGGGGCGGGCGTGTGACAGCCCACATCACGGCATCGGCGATGTCTTCTGCGACCAAAGGTTCGACACCCTCGTAGACCGACGCGGCGCGCTCCTCGTCGCCGTGGAAACGAACCTCCGAGAACTCGGTCTCGACCATGCCCGGACGGATCTCCGTCACGCGGATTCCGTGGCGCACGAGGTCGATGCGCATGCCCTGTGAGAGGGCGTTCACGGCGTGTTTCGTGGCGCAGTAGACCGCTCCGTTGGCATAGACCTGACGACCGGCGATCGAACCGATGTTGACTATGTGGCCCCGGCCGCGCTCGACCATCATGGGGGCCACGATACGTGTAACATAGAGCAGTCCCTTCACGTTGGTGTCGATCATCTGCTCCCAGTCGCCCACGTCGCCTTCGTCTATGGGTTCGAGGCCCAGAGCCCCGCCGGCGTTGTTGACCAACAGGTCGATGGCTCTCCACGATCCCGGCAGGGTGCCCAACGACGCCGCCACCTGATGGGGGTCGCGAACGTCGAACGCCAATGTGAGAATGTCGGCGCCGAAGGTCGACTTCAGCTCGGTCTTGAGTGACTTGAGCCTCTCGGCACGGCGTCCGGTGACGATGACCCTCCATCCCGCCGCCGCAAGTGCGTGGGCCGTTGCCTCACCTATGCCCGAGGTTGCCCCGGTTATCAATGCCGTGTTCCGTTCCATATCTATATTTTGGGGTAAAGGTACAAATTTTTTCATATTTTTGCAGAGTGAATACCGAATTGTTTATAGCGAGGCGTCTGAGGGGTAGCGGGGAGAGCAAGGGGGTGATGGTGCGCATAGCCGTGGCCACGACCGCCGTGTCGCTCGCCGTGATGATAGTCGCCGTGGCAGTCATCATGGGGTTCAGGACCGAGATCACTGATAAGATCACCGCCTTCACCGGCCACCTAAAGGTGCAGGCGCTCGACTACGGATCGGGCACGGAGAGTGAGCCGATAGCGCTGTCGGCGGAGATGGCCGCAGACATTGCCCGGCTGCCGGGGGTGCGGTCGGTGGCTCCATACGCGTTGAAGATGGGTCTGGTGAAGACCGACGAGGCGACGCAGGGGGTGGTGCTGAAGGGGGTCGACGCGGGGTACGATCTGTCGCTGTTCGAGGGGTGGCTTGTGGATGGCGCGATGCCGAGGCTGGCCGACAGCGTGAGGCATAAAGACATATTGCTGTCGGAGAGCGTGGGACGCATGCTGCGCTTGGGTGTGGGCGACCGCGTGGAGATGCTCTTCATGGATGGCGACCGGCCGCCGCGGCGAGACCGTTTCAGTGTGTGCGGCCTCTACTCGTCGGGATTCGGCGAGATGGACGACAGGTTCGCGCTGGTCGACGCGGCCAATATCCGCCGGCTTGCCCGGTGGGACGCCGGCCAGACAACCGGATACGAAATTGTGATTGACGATGTGGAGCGGCTGGGCGAGGTCGAAGAGGCGGTCGTCGAGGCGATACTTCCCTACGACACTGGCGAGCCGCCGCTGATGGTGCGGACCGTGACGGGCGACTTTCCACAGGTGTTCGACTGGCTTGCGACACACGATGTGAACGCCGCCGTGATAATCGCCATTATGATCGTCGTGGCACTTGTGAGCATGATATCGGCGCTGCTTATCATACTTCTCGAACGCATACGCATGATAGGAGTGCTCAAGACCCTCGGTATGACCGACGGCTCGCTGAGGCGGATATTCGTCATGCGGGCTGCCCGGATAGTGATGTGGGGGCTGCTTTTGGGTAATGTCGCGGGAATCGGTCTGGGGCTTGCGCAGCGGGCCTGGGGATTTCTGGCGCTCGACCAGGCGGGGTACTTCATCTCGCAGGTGCCCATCGAACTCGGGGTGTGGTGGATCGTGGCGCTTAACGTCGGGACGCTCGCGGTGCTGGTGGGACTAATGGTTTTTCCCACTTCGATCGTGAGCCGCATTACTCCCGAAAAAACCGTGCGATACCAATGACGGCGGTCTCCAAAAAAGAGAGGGTCGGGGGGATGTTCGATGCTATCGCGCCCACCTATGACGCGCTTAACCACTTTTTGTCGCTTGGGGTCGACAGGGGGTGGCGGCAGCGGGTGGTCTGGATGGTTGCGACGGCGAATCCTTCGAGGATATTGGATGTGGCGACGGGGACGGGTGATCTGGCGATCGGGTTGGCGCGGCGAATGCCGGAGGCATGGGTCACAGGGGTCGATATTTCGGAGGGGATGCTCGCCCGGGGACGTGAGAAGATCGCACGGCGCGTATTGACGAAACGGATCGAGTTGCGGAGGGGTGATGCCGAGGCGTTGGAGTTTGCCGACGGGGCGTTCGACGCCGTGACCGTTGCGTTCGGAGTGAGGAACTTCGGCGATGTGGGGGTCGGGCTGCGCGAGATGTGGCGCGTGTTGCGGCCTGGCGGAAAGTGTTGGGTGCTTGAGTTCTCGGAGCCGCGCGGGACGATTTTCGGGCCGGTGTACAGGTTCTACTTTCACCGTGTGCTGCCTTGGTTGGGGCGTATTGTCTCGCGCGACGGGGGCGCTTACAGCTATCTGCCGCGGTCGGTGGGGGAGTTTCCCGCGCCGGAGCGTTTTGCGGAGATGCTGAGGGAGGCGGGGTTCGCGGCGGTGCGGATCAGGCGTTTGTCACTCGGAATTGCTTATGTGTATGAGGCTGAGAAATAAGATATTGATCGCTGCGATCGCCCTTTGCGGGGTGGTGGGATTGACGGGATGTAATCCGGCGGCTAAGTTTGCTGTGGTGGAGGCGGGCGTGCCGGTGCTGAACGGACTGACGTCGCTGCACGGGCGGGCCGTGGTGGAGAACGGCGGGGCGCGTGCGCTCACGATCGAGAACGCCGTGGTGACAGTGCGCTACCGCGGCAGGGAGTTGGGCAGGGCACGGCTGTTGCTGCCGGTGGAGATACCGCCGGGCGGAGAGAGCGAAGTTCGCTACGATCTGGCATTCGAAGGGGTGTCGCTCGCGTCGGTACAGACGCTCGCCTCGCACATGATGTCGAATCCGGATGCCGTGACCGTCGATCTCGACGGATGGATACGCCGGGGCCGCATGCGCAAAAAAATAGAGCTGCGCGGGGTGGAGGCTACCCGATTAATGGGGATATTTTTCTAATTTTGTGGCTATGAAAAGTATAGTGCTGTTTTTGATATGTGCAGTGTGGGCGGCAGGAGCTGCGGCGCAGGGGGTAGAAGGGGTGAGGCGTGAGCTTGGCCGGGCCGACTTCTCGTCGCCGGGCAGGGCGCGCATCGAGGTGGTGGTGAGTGACGATGCGGCCCAGGCGATACGGACGGCCGACATGAGCTCGGGGCCGGGTTCGATCACGGCCTACGGGGTGAGGCTCTTCAGCGACAGCAGTCAGGACGGGCGGGCGAATGCTCAGGCCGCGATGGGCAGGTTTGCCGAGGCCAACCCCGGCATCGACGTGAATATAAGTTATGAAACCCCCGCTTTTTGGGTCACCGCCGGGCATTTTGTCGACCGGATAGATGCCGTGGCGCTGTGCGGCAGGGTTCTGTCATTGTTTCCGAGGGCTTTTGTAGTTCCGGTGGAGGTGTCTGTTGCCGATGTTATTGCTCAGGAGAGAGTTATGCCTCCGACAGCCGAAGAGTAGTTTTTGCCTGGAAATGGGCCGATATATAGTGCGCCTGCGAGTTGTCTCGCGGGCGTTTTTTTATATTATTTTGGAATAAACCGGCGGGGGTATTGACACGGGGGGTGGGGGCGTGCTATATTTGCACCGTCGAGGCGATCGGGCGGTCTGTCCGCATCGCATGAGAAAAAGGGCGGTCTGCCCGAAATATTACCGGGCGTTCAGCCCGATTAACTGCGCCGACGGTTACACGACCTGCCAATCTTGCCGAGGCGCACCAACAATCAAAATTTATCGCAATGAGCAAAAGAAAATCCAAACCAACCCACTCCCGGACCACGCCGCCCAAGCCCGCGGCACCGGGCCCCGCAACGCCCCGAACCGTGGTGGACGCCATAGAGGCCGCTCTTATAGCCGTGCGTGAACTCACCGCGCAAAGGCTCGAGGAGAAACTCTCGGTGGCGCGCCTCATGGGCGTTAACCGCGAACTGAGAGAGCTTGTCAAAGTAATGTCGGTCTACGGAGCATGAAAAGGAATCGACTTACGGAACTTGTCGCCGAAGCTGCGGCGGTTGCCGGTTATGCTTTCCACACGGGCGAAGAGCATTTGATAAACGGCTCGGTGAGGGTCTACCCCGCCGCGTGGCTCGCTCCTCCCGTGGTGAAGGCTCACACCGGGCGGAGCGAAGGCGAAACGACGTGGCGCCTCGCGCTGCACCTGATGACCCTGCCTGCCGGGGAGACGCTTTCCGAGGCGGTGTGGCGCGTGATCGAGAGCGACGCGCTCGCTATGGTGGCGCGGCTGGCGGAGTCGGCTGAGGTGTGTGCCGTCGAAAATGTACAGTGTACCCCCGCGAGCCGGTCGCTCACCGTGCATGGCGAAACTTCGGTCGCCCTTGTGTGCGACGTCACGATGTGGTACTATTCCTAAACCAAAAAAATCGCAGAGAAAATGAGAGTAACGAGATTTCCGAACGCCTGCCAGTCGATGTTCCGGCCCGCCTGCTTCACCCTTGAGGACATGCAGGCGACGGGGGGTGTTGACGTGGCGATCCACGCCGTGGGAGTGGCCGAGCCGCTGGGGGTGAAGCGCCTCTATTCGGCGACCACGGCGGTAGTCAATGTCGCCCCCTATGCAAGGAGGCTATGGAACCCTGCGCCTGTGGTCGGCCTCGGAGCGGGGATACATGCGGCGGCGGGTCGCCACGTGGCGTGCCGGGTCGAGGGTGGCGGGGTGACTTCGAGGTCGGTGGTGCTGTGCGGCGGATCGGTGGACGCCGAATGGAACACGCTGCTGTCGGCCGCGCCCACCGCGGTGAAGATCGCGCCCGGCGAGAGGGACGAGATGTCGGTCATATCGGATGACTGGGTAGCGCCGGTTGTGACTTTCCGGCGCGGCAACGTGACCTACACCGACAACTCGATGGGACAGCGCAGCGCCGAGGGGATAGTGACGGCCGTGGTAGACGCCGATGCCGTGATCCGGCGTTTCCGCACGATGACCGGGGCCGCGGCCGACGATCTCGCCGAATTTACAGTGAGGCTGAAGCTCGAACAAGCGGGATTCACTAACAGGCTCGTCGAACGGCGCTACATGGTCGATCGCGGTGTGCGTGCGGGGCGCAGACTCGCGTGGGTCAACCGATACGGCGCGCTCGACTACCACACCTTTCCCGTGGCCGGGGAGTTCACCTCGCATGGCAACCGGATACGCGTGGAGACGTCCGCCGGACGACACACCGCGTCAACCGTGGCCCGGCAGTCGTTGAGGTTGCTGTCGGAGCCGTGCAGTGCGGCCGATGCCGAGTGGCTGTCGGAACTCTTCTCGTCGCCCGCCGTGTGGATGGTCGACGGGGCGATGTGCAGCGAGGTGGAGGTGGCCGCAGGGGAGGTTGTTTGCTCGCCTTTGCAGCCGACGGTCGTCGAGGTGGTGATCTCGCCCGTCGCGGGTGTTTTTTCGCGTAAACTTTAATTATCGAAAGGGATATGGAACTGTTTATAGATAATATCGCAGTCGACACCGACGATGCGAGCCGCCTGGCGCTTTCGCTCTCGGTGGCCGTGGTGACCGATCCTCGGCGGGGTCGTGCCGGATATACCCGCACTTTGCGCCTGCCAGCCACACCTGCGAACGATGCCGTGTTCGGATATGCCGCCGAGATACATTCGCGCGACAGATTCAATGCCGTTGCCCACACCGGGCGTGTCGAACACGAGGGGTGTGTGCTGATCGAAGGGCCGCTGACACTGAGCCGCGCAGGTCGGGATGTCGACGGAGGATTTTATGAGGTACACATAGTCGGTGCGGCGAAGGAGTGGGCCTCGGAGGCGGCGATGCACTCGCTGTCGACGCTGCCCGTGGGGTGGAGCGGTGTGGTGTCGGCATCGACCATCTCGGGCAGTTGGACGGGGAACTCGCCAGTGAGATTTCTGCCCGTGGCGCGCGAAACGCTTCAGCGCGACTACTCGTCGGGAAGCGTGATACCTGCCGCTCGGGTGCTGTCGAGTGACGACTACCATCCGTTCATCCATGCCGCTACGCTGCTGCGCGTGATCTTTGCCGACGCGGGGTACAGGGTGGAGAGCGATTTTGTGAATGGTGCGTTTTTCGACTCGCTCTACATCAGCGGCAACTATCCCGTGCGCGACGTCTCGGCGGCGAAGGCCGACATGGATTTTCTTGCCCGCAGGTTCGCTGCCGGGTCGGCCACGGCCAACTCTCAGGGTCGCGTTTACGCCGATCCCTATCGTGCCGCCTACACCGTGGGTAATATTGTCGACACGGCCGATCCGACCCGGACTTCGGCGCAGGGGGTGAATTACGACGATGTGTTCACGCGCGGAGGATGTTTCCAAATAGACGATGACCGCGTGGCCTTCATTCCTCCGAGGGAGGTTTCGGTGGGGTTTCAGTTCCACCTGCGCTACACAACCGACTATCGCATGAGCAGCCGCGCCGAACTGGCAGGGTTCGACACGGTGTATTTGGGCGAGGCGGCGGCGCGAACCTTCACCCTTGCCAATCCGTGGCCCGACAGGCGGGAGTCGTTCCGTCCGGCGCGGAGCTACAACGTTGCCGTGTTCGACCACGCGAGTGGCCGGCAGTACCAGCTGCGTTACTCGCAGGGCGGGGCGGCGGTGAGTTCACAGGCGCTGAACGCGCGGTTTTCGGGCGTGGAGGTGGCGGGCACGCAGCCTGTTTCGAACCCTGTGTTGTGGTACCGTGCGTCGTCAGCAGCGGCGTGGCAGCCCTACGGCGGCGACTGGGCGCTCTACGACGGATTCGTGGGTGAGACGGGGCGGTTGGACGTGGAGCTGACAGTGAGAACCGCTCCCGAGAGGGTCACGCCCGGTGCCCCGAAGTTCTTCGACGCGATCTACTTCGGCGGGGCCGAGCCGGGAATGACGCTCACCGTCGGGCAGCAGACGTGGATCAGGCCTGTGTTCTACGCCCAGCCCACCGAGGGGTCGGTCGTGTCGTTTGCCGACGTGTGCGCCCACGACGCCTCGCGCATGGACTTCATAGCGGCACTCAGGCAGATGTTCGACCTCTGTTTCCACACCGACAACCGCGAGAAGGTGGTGCGCATCGAACCTGCCGCCAGATTCTACTCCGCCTCGCGCATCGTAGACTGGACGGAGAGGCTTGACCTCGGGCGGCCCGTTGTGGTCGAGGAGTTGGGCGGCGACCTTTCGCGCGAGATGGTGTGGTGCTACCGCGGGGGCGACGGAGCCGTGGCGCGGTTCAACCGAAACAACGGCGGGCAGTTCGGACGCTGGAGTGCCACGGTGGAGAGCGCCGCCGCGGCCGACCAAACCTCGGTGTGGGAGAATCCCATGTTCACCCCCTCGCTGAGCGCAGCCGACACCTGTCCGGGCGCACCGTCGGCACTGCTCGTGCAGGCGGGCGACACATCCGTCGAGACGCCCGACCGTACCGAAAATCTCAACTTCGCACCCAAGATAGTGCGCTACGAGGGGATGGCGCCGTTGCCTGCTGGCGAGAGATGGGGATGGCCGCTCGCCGGGGAGTCGTACCCGCGCCTCGCTTTCCACGCGCCGGAAAGCGGCTACACCCTCTGTTTCGAAGACCGCGACGGCTGCACGGGTCTGCACTCGATGTGGGAGGGTGCCACGAGACTGTGGAACCACGGACGGCGCATCACCGCGTGGCTCGCGCTCGATGCCGCCGACATAGAGTCGCTGTCGTTTCCCACGGGCGAAGGGCCCGACTTCAGAGCCCTCTACCGCATTGCGCTCGACGGTGAGGAGTGTCTGTGCCGCCTCGAGGAGGTGTGCGACTATACGCCCGGAGCGCCTTCCACAAAGTGTATTCTAATCAAACACATTCCCTAAAAATGAATCCCGAAGAGATCAAGGAACTCGTTGCCCGGACGGTCGAAGAGGAGCGCGAACGCCAGGCAATAATCGAAAAAGCCAAGATATGAAACTGACACGTTACGAGAAAGAGTTGGCGCGCGTAGTCGCCGAAAAGTACGGCAAACTCTCGGCAGGGGAGATAGTCGGGGAGCTGTGCAGAATAGGAGTGGTAGACCACACCCTGTGCAAGGTGCTTGCCGTCAGGCGGTGGGTCGCGGAGGGCGTCGAACGCGGCGGCCGGAAGGTCGAAACGATGTGGCTGGCAGCCGAACACTTCTGTGTCACATACGAGTATGTTCGCAAGTGCGTGTATTATTACACCGATGTAAATATCTAATTATGAAATCCAAAATCAAAATCACAAATTTGAAGTCGGGGGTTACGACCATCGACATCGAGGGAACAATCGGAGTGCCCGAAGAGTGGCAGTTCGAAGAACCGGCGGGACGGGTCGCCACCTATGAGAAGTTCCAGCGTACCCTTGCCGCCATCTCGCGCATACGAAGTGCCCGGATCGTTGTCAACATCCGCTCCACGGGTGGTGACGTGGGCGATGCGCTGCTCATCTACGACGCGCTTACCGAAAGCGGCGCCGAAATCACCACACGGTGCAGAGGCTACGTCGCCTCGGCCGCAACCATAATTGCCCAGGCTGCGTCGGAGGGACGACGCGAGATTTCGGCCGCCTCGCTCTACCTCGTGCACAACACCGTGGTGTCGTGCGAAGGCAACGCAGGCGAGTTGAGGCAGAGTGAGGAACTGCTCGCAAAGACCGACGAGAGGATCGCCGGGATATATGCCACGCGGTCGGGCCGCGAGCCCGGAGTGTTTGCCGCCCTGATGGCCGAGAACAACGGCAAGGGGAGGTGGATGTCGCCCTCCGAGACGATCGCCGAAGGGCTCGCCGACCGAATCATCGAGGGAGAGGAGACAGGCGAAACGATCGCCACACCCCGCGGCGTGTCACTCCCCGGCACCGATGTAATGAGGATGGAGTCGAACATCGAGTTCGAAAAACTCCGCAAACAGATCGTAGCCTGCGAACACGAAAAATCGCAGCAAAAAGCCACACCAACCAAAGTAAAACCCAGGGAAGACCCGTCGCCTACGGAATGCCGCCGTTCGGCAAACGAAACCGCCTACTCACGCGACGCGGAGTCTTTTCTAAAATAAACCACCAAACCATATTATTAATTCATTAATCACTAAATCATTAAAAAAATGAGCCAAATCGTAGAGCCCAAAATCTATCAGGGCAAAGAACTCGAAACCATCTTTTTCCGTCCGATGCTGACGGGTGACAGTGCGCGCGAACTCGGCATCAGGGTGCTGTACAACATGCCCGTACCCACTGTACTCAACTTCTGGAGAGGTGCCAACGACGTTCTCAAACCCTACACCGCGGGTTGGACGGGCGGTGAAGCCTCCGAAAAGTTCCAAAAAACGATCGAAATGTACAAAGTCAAGTCGGAGATGGGATACTCCGCCGCCGACTACTTCACGATGGTGTTCGAACGCATCGCCGCAAGTCCGCAGGCAAACCTCGAAGACCTCAGCGGCACCGAACTCGAAGAGGCCGAAACGCAGCTCTTCCGCGCTTCGCTCGCCGAGAGCCTCAGGGCCACAATGTGGATCGGTTCGACCGGCCGCTCCGCCGGGCCGTTCAACACCTTCGACGGTTTCCTCGCCCAACTGATCAGAGACTACACCGAGATCGAACCGCAGGTAGAAATGGTATCCTACACCTCGGCCGATTACGACTCGACCGACGCCGGTGAAAACATGCTCAAAAAGGTGTGGGATGCCGCCTCGGTCGAACTCAAGGCTATCAAGAGCGAAGGCAACCTGGCGTTCTTCGTCACCAGCGACGTTTACGCCAAATATGAGGAGTCGCTCGACAGCGCAACGCTCGAAGCGGCCTACATCGCACGGCAGGAGGGACGTCCGTCGCTCTCGTGGAGGGGTATTCCCGTGATAGACATGAAGGTGTCGGGCTATCTGAAAAACATTGCCGACATGGGCAAAACGTGGGTAGTGCTGACCGACAGGCGCAACCTCGCGCTGGCCGTCAACACCGCCGACTTTCCCGGTACCGAGGTGAGAATGTGGTACAACGCCGACGAGATGCAGAACCGCCAGAGGGCTGTCTTCGCCGCGGGATGCGAATTCCTGCTGCCCGAGTTGATCTGCTACGGCTACAAAGGCTAAGGTCATGCCTCTGTCAGGAATGAATCCGATCTCCGTCAGACCACGCGGCGGAGTGACAAAAGTGGAGCTGATCCCCGCGTCGGCGGCAACGGCCGCAGCGGGATTAGCTACGCAGAACGAGGCCCCAAAGGCTCTGGCAGCTTTGGCTGCCGGGGCCCCATGGGCCTTTCGCGAAGACAGGGCGCACTACTCCGAAGAGAGCGCCATCGGAGCTATGCAGTCGTCTCTGGTGCGCCACAAGCTCGAAATGGATATACCAGCCACGGCCACCGGCCGCCGTCTTATGGGCGAACTGGCGGCCGTTTGTTTAACGGAGGGAGTTGTGGCCGTGGTCGGTATGGCCTCGGGTGAGACCGTGGCGGTGGGATGGTCGACACGTTTCGGAGCGCTCTATCCGCTGCGGGTGGCCGCGGTGAAAACCGTCTCGGGCCGTTCGCCCGCCGATTTTCCAACGATCTCCGTGATCCTTGAGAGTGTCGATGCCGATCCTTCGCCCACTGTTTAACTACGACACGATGGTTCCGTTCGTGTCTATTTTGACGCGGCTTTCGCGATTACCCGACTCGACCTCTAACAGGTAGTAGTCGCCGGCGGGAGTCTCTAAACAGCTGATGTCGTCGATCCGCCACGAGGCGTACTGCGAAGCGGCCAGCGCGTTGAGTACCACTGCCGGAAGATCGCTCCTGCGCAGTTCGGTCTCGGTGCGGAGCCACTCTCCGTCGCGCGAGAAGATCACCTCGCGGGGGATACGCCCGTCCACTATGTCGATCTCGATGGTGTTGTACTCGATCTCGACGTCGATTATGCGCGCGCCGGGATATTTCTGAGCGATGAAATCCTTAACTGCCGGAAGAATGGCCGAAGGGCCGTAGCCTCCCGTTCCCGGGTTAGTTCCCGGATTGTTTCCGGGGTTGGTTACCGGGGTGGTACCCGGATCGTTGCCTGCGCCTGTGTTATTGTTGCCCGTGTTGTTCTCGGGAACGGTCTTGGCGAGAACTCCGTCGGGCGAGAACCACAGCGCGCGGTCGACGTCGGCAAGTTCTACCTCTATGATGTAGACGGTCTCCCGGTCGGGATATTCCAGCATGTCGATGTCGTCGATGCGCCACCCGGCCCACTCGCTCGCGGCAAAGGCGGAGCGCACGCTCTCGGGAAGGGAGGCATACTTCACATCGGTCTCGGTCATGTACCATGCTCCCGTGGAGTCGTACCACGCCTCGGCCTCGACGCCGTTTTGCCAGAAGTCGACCACGTAGAATCCCTGTTTGTATTCCCACTGCACACGGGAAGCGCCATTATACATGGTGAGGAAAGCGTCGTTTACGACCGGATTCACCCTGCCGGCGCCGATCTCTCTGTCGCAGCCGGTGAGGAGTGTTCCCACGGCGGCGAGCGTCAAAACTCGTAATTTGATATTCATGGTGTCATTATGTTTTTCGGGACAAATGTCGCATGCAATTCTGAATGTAAACTGAAAAAACTATGCAAAAACAAAAAAACAACTCCCGGTACCGGTCGCGGGTGGTGGCGGTGAAAGGCTCCACGACCGTGCCTTTGGGCGATATGCCCCAGGCTAAACCGGTGAACGGAGGCGACTTTTGGAGATGGGGCGACGACAACCGCCTGCCCGAAGCCCTCGCCCTCATGTCGCGCCGATCCACAACCCACCGCCGCATCATCAACGACAAGGCCGACTACATTTCGGGCAAGGGATTCTCTTTCGAGACGTCGGGCCCGGCAGGCGAGGTGCTCGAATTGTTGGTGGGCAGCGCCAACGCGGGCGGCGAAACTCTGCGCCAGGTGTTCAACCGCCTCGCCTTCGACAAGGCCCTGTTCGGTAACGCGTTTCTGGAGGTCGTCACCGATCGCGAGCGGTCGTTCCTGTCGCTCTACCATCAGGACGCTTCGCTGTGCCGCCTGTGCCGCGACGAACAGTCGGTGATTCTCCACCACAACTGGCCGCAATACCTCCCATCCGAGGCGCGGCGACTGCCTCTGTTTCCCGCCTGGGAGATAGGCGACGACGGGCTGGTGCGTGCCATGATCCACTTCAAGGACTACGAACCGATGTTCAGCCACTACGGCGTGCCGTCGTACATTGCCGGCATGAACGTGTCGCAGATCGCGTGGAAGACCGACAAGTGGAACATCTCGCGCCTCGACAACTCGTTCCAGCTCTCGGG
>DBDQ01000079.1 GCA_002293665.1 Alistipes sp. UBA928
ACGGCATGTCTTATGCGCTCTGTCACAGGTTTTTCGCGCCATTCGTCCCGTCGGATCGCCGCACCCTCCACATTTCCCGTAGAAGTCGTCGCTTTCAGTTTTTCAGCGTAATTCGCCAAACGTTCGGTTGCGTCGGGTCGGCGATTCAGAACGACATCCTCTGCAAGCTCGAGGAGCTGCGGTTCGATCTCGCTGTAAATCTGTATCATACCGGCATTGACGATGCCCATGTCGAGACCGGCGCGGGTGGCGTGGTACAGAAAGACCGAGTGCATGGCCTCGCGCACGGCATTGTTGCCGCGAAACGAGAACGAAAGGTTGCTTACCCCCGCCGAGACACGTGCCCAGGGTAGATTGGCTTTGATCCAGCGCGTCGCTTCGATGAAATCGACGGCATAGTTGTCGTGCTCGGCAATGCCCGTAGCGACCGAAAGCACATTGGGGTCAAAAATTATGTCTTCGGGCGGGAAGTTATCTGCAACAAGCAGATTATAAGCGCGTTCTGCTACCTCGATCTTGCGTGCAAAGGTGTCGGCCTGACCCCGTTCGTCGAAAAGCATCACCACCGCAGCCGCGCCGTAGCGTCGCACAAGGCGGGCACGCCGCAGAAACTCGCCCTCGCCCTCCTTGAGCGAGATCGAGTTGACAATGCTCTTACCCTGAACGCATTGCAGTCCAGCTTCGAGAACACTCCACGACGAAGAGTCGATCATCAGCGGCACGCGCGCGAGTTCGGGCTCGGCGGCCGCCATCAGCAGGAACCGCCGCATGGCCTCCACTCCGTCGATCATGCCGTCGTCCATGCAAACGTCCACTATCTGAGCGCCTTGGGGCACCTGGTCGCGCGCGATGCTCACCGCCTCGTCCCACTTGCCCTCGCGGATAAGGCGCGCGAATTTCGCAGAACCCGCCACGTTGGCACGTTCACCGATATTTATAAAATTACTTTCGGCGGTTATGGTCAGCGGCTCCAGACCGCTCAGCGTCGTCACGTGGCGCGGCGAGGGCAGCGGCCGGGCAGAGTAGCGCTCGGCAAGGGCTGCCAACAGCCGAGTATGTTCGGGTGTGGTGCCGCAGCAGCCACCCACGATGTTGACCATGTCGCGCCGCAGGAACTCCTCGATGTCGGCGGCNNCCCGACAGATTGGGCAGTCCGGCGTTCGGATGGGTCGAGATGCGGCACTCGGCCACCGATGCAAGCCGCTCGAGGTATGGCAGCATCTGCCGCGCGCCGAACGCGCAATTCAACCCGACGGAAAGCAATCCGGAGGGCGCAAGAGAGGCGTAAAAAGCCTCCACGGTCTGCCCCGAGAGGGTGCGGCCCGAGGTGTCGGCAATCGTCCCCGAAACCATAACAGGGATGTTTCCGTGATCGGGGCGCATCCGGCGCACCTCCTCGCCGCCCGAACCCGGCTGTACGCCTTGTACTATCCTCGTTCTGTCGGCATCGGTCGGCGCACCACCTGCACCACGCTGACAAAAACCGGTGGTACCGACCAGTTCGTTATTCAGGCGTGATATTGCAAAGAGGGCAGCCTTGGCGTTGAGGGTATCGAAAACGGTCTCGACCAGAAACAGATCGACCCCGCCGTCGGCAAGGCCCCGCGCCTGCTCGTAGTAGGCTTCGGCCAACCCGGCAAATGTAACGTCGCGTGCGGCAGGGTCGTCGGCATTTGCCGCCAGCGCCGCCGTACGGTTGGTGGGGCCCATCGACCCCGCCACATACCGTGGGCGTGAGTCGGTTGAAAACTTGTCCGCCGCCGCACGTGCCAACTCCGCTGCCGCGCGGTTCATCTCGTAGACATGGGACTGCAAACCGTAATCGGCCATCGAGATGGCGTTGGCGTTGAAACTGTCGGTCGAAATTATGTCGGCCCCCGCCTCGAGGTACTCCCTGTGTATAGCCGCGATCACATCGGGCCGCGTCAGCACCAACACATCGTTGCACCCCTTGATCGGCACCCGCCACTCGGCGAACAGACCCCCGGGGCCGCCGCGAAAATCATCTTCACTCAGCCCGTACCGCTGCACCATCGTTCCCATCGCGCCGTCGAGCACGAGGATTCGCCGCTCCATGGCGTCGTGTATCGTCTCCCTCATCTATTTCTTAACTAACTCTATCTCGAACAGTTTGTCCCAGTGTTTGCCCGTCACGAATATCCTGTCGCCCTCGGCGTCCCATGCTATCCCGTTCATCACGTCGTAGCCCCCGGCAGTGAGCCGCGAAAGTATGCCGGTGAAGTCTATCACACCCTCCACTCGCCCGTCGGCGGGGTCGATGATCATTATCTCTTGTTTTCGATAGTCGTATATGTTGGCCCATATCTTGCCTTCGATCCACTCCAACTCGTTGAGCAGGTTCACGGGCTGCTCCCCGTCGCGCACTATGATGGTGCGCTCCACCTCGAACGTGTCGGGGTTCCTCACGGCGATGTTTGGTGTGCCGTCGCTCATGTAGAGTTTGGTGCCGTCGGTGGTGAGGCCCCATCCCTCGCCGCGGTAGGTGAACTCGCCGAGGGGCTCGAAGGTGTCGGCGTTCCACACAAAACAGCGGCCCGCCTTCCATGTCAGTTGGAAGATGCGGTCGCCGATCAGCGCGGCCCCTTCGCCGAAATACTGACTTTCGAGGTCGATCTCATACGTGACCTCGCCTGTGGGGAGCTCCACACGGCGCAGACGCGAACGTCCCCACTCGCCGGTGCTTTCATACAGGGCCCCCTCGTGCCACAACAACCCTTGGGTGTAGGCACCGTTGTCATGGGGGTATTCGGCAACTATCCGGTAGCCGTATTTAACGGCCGGCGGCACTGGCTGCGGCTTTTTCGAAGAGTTGTTGCCGCATGCCACAAGGCACACCGCACATAGGAGCATGACGTATTTCATAGTTTTCATCTATTATTCAACCTGCAAATTTACGGATTTTATTTATCTTTGTTCGCTCAAACGACAACTTCTATGCTTACACTGAAACAGATTCGCGGCGAACGGGCGCGAGTAATCGAAAGATTGGCCGTCAAGGGATTCGACGCAGCACCGGTTATCGACCGCGTGGAGGCGCTCGACGACCGACGCAAAGCGATCCAAACCGAACTTGACGACCTGCTGAGACAGCAAAACGCCGCCGCTAAAGAGATAGGTGCCCTCATGGGCCGCGGACTGCGTGCCGAAGCCGAGGCCGCCAAACAGAAAGTCGCCGCACTCAAGGAGCGTTCGCGCACCCTCGACGAAGAACTCAAAACCGTCGCCGCCGAGCTCGAAAGCACCATAGTGACGATGCCCAACCTCCCCGCCGACATAGTTCCGGCAGGCCGCACGGCCGAGGACAACGTGGTGGTGAAACTCCACGACGACTACACACCCCCGGCGGAAGGTGCGCTTCCCCACTGGGAACTCGCCGCAAAGTACGGCATCATCGACTTCGAACTGGGCGTGAAACTCACCGGAGCCGGTTTCCCCGTCTACAAAGGCCGTGGTGCCGCACTTCAGCGCGCCCTGGTCGCCTTTTTCATCGACCGCAACACTGCCGCCGGCTACACCGAGATTCAGCCGCCTGTGATGGTAAACGAGGCATCGGCCTGGGGTACGGGCCAACTTCCCGACAAGGAGGGCCAGATGTACCACGCCACTGTCGACAATCTCTACCTCGTTCCCACGGCCGAAGTGCCCCTCACCAATATCTACCGCGACGTGATCCTTGAATCCTCCGACCTGCCCGTCGCCATCACGGCCTATACTCCGTGTTTCAGGCGCGAGGCGGGCTCCTACGGCAAGGATGTGCGCGGACTCAACCGCCTGCACCAGTTCGACAAGGTGGAGATAGTGCGCGTGGAAAAACCAGAAGACTCCTACGCCGCGCTCGACGGCATGGTGGCCCATGTCGAATCGCTGCTTATAGCGTTGGGTTTGCCCTATCGCATCCTGCGCCTGTGCGGCGGCGACATGAGTTTCACCTCGGCGCTCACCTACGACTTCGAGGTCTGGTCGGCGGCCCAGGGTCGCTGGCTCGAGGTGTCGAGCGTGTCTAACTTCGAGTCATTCCAATCCAACCGCCTCAAGCTGCGTTATCGCGCCGCCGACGGCAAGCCCACTCTGGCCCACACCCTCAACGGCTCGTCGCTGGCTCTGCCGCGCATAGTCGCTGCGCTGTTGGAGAACTACCAGACGCCCGAGGGCATAGCGATACCCGAGGCGTTGCACCCCTACACGAGATTCGATATTATAGATTAATTTTCCGCCGACTTGTAGACGATGGTCTGGATCATAGGCTCGACGGTCTCTACACCTATCCAAATGGTCTGCACCGTCTTGGGCAGACCATTGTCGTTGTAGGTATATCGGTAAACGGTGCCCGACCTTTCGCAGCGGGTCAGGTTGTTGCGCGACAGCGTGCGGGCCATCTGTTCTTCGGTGGTACCGGCGTAGGGCCAGGGATTGAAACGGCCGTCCCAAAAGAATGAATCTCCCAGGCCGAAGTTGGGTTTCGGGTTGTTGTCGTACTCATATTCGAATACCCACTCGCGCAGGCTTCCCGGGACAGGCTCTTCTATCATGTTCGACTCGGGCCCTTCGCATATGTGGCGGACGACGTTGCCCCGCTCGTCCCATTCGAGACGGTCGCGGTATATCATCCCCTCGAACTCGTAGCAGTATGTCTGAATGAGGCGACCTTCGTCGTCGTATTCATATTGCCTTTCGTCGTGCATGGGATTTCCGCTCTCGTCGTAGCGGTAGACTGTTTCGGAGGCTTGTTCCTGAGGTTCGCCGTAGGAGTTCCACTTGTACCACAGATTGGTATGTTGCCGGGTCAGGCGTTCCTCCTGCCACGTGAATTTCTCTTCGTACCGCGTGCTGATCTCCGTTTGTTTGTATTGCAGCGACATATCGGCCGTCGAGAGTCTTCCCTCGGCGTCATAGGTGTACTCGGCGAGCATTTCATAGTCGGGATTGTCGCTTATTATCATGTCGACGCGCCATGCGGCGTGAACCCTCTGTTGTTCCGTTGCTGTCATCTCCGGCTCCAGCACTGGGTCGATACTCCTGTCGTCGGCGCATCCTGCCGCCGCGACCGCCGCAATCACCCAAAACACTATGCGAAACCGTTTCATAATCACCAAACTCGGTACATCTTCCCCAATGTTGCAAATATACAAAAACTTCTGATACCGGCAAGAGATTTATCAATAAATTTTGCAAATAGCTCAGGTTGCATTATATTTGCGGACCATTTTAAAAAATCAAAACCGAAAACAATGGCTTACAAAATCAATCCCGATCTGTGCACCGCTTGTGGTACCTGTATCGACGAATGTCCGGTAGAGGCGATCTCGGCTGGCGATGTTTATGTGATCGACGGCTCCACCTGCATCGATTGCGGTGCCTGTTCTGGCGCCTGTCCCGCGGACGCCATCAGCGCCGAGTAAAAAACGCCCTCCACACGGAGGGCGTTTTTTCATCCTTTCATGCATAGATTATTTATCTTTGCGGGATGAACGACGAAAAAATTCTCGACAAGGCGTTGCGGCGCGAGGCGCTCACCGAGCCTGAGGCGCTGCATCTGTGGAAGCACACACCGATCCAGGACCTTGCCGGAGCGGCCGACGGGCTGCGGCGCAACATACTTGCCGAGGCAAAACGACATGCCGAACAGAAGGGCCGCCCCACCGTTGCCGACCCCGACGTAGTCACCTGGCAGATCGACCGCAACGTCAACATCACCAACGTCTGCATCTCTGGCTGCCGTTTCTGCAACTTCCACTGTAAACCCCACGAAACCGACAAGGCGTACGTCCTCACGATCGAAGATTACATTCCCCGCATCGAGGAGACTCTCGCCCTTGGCGGCGACCAACTGCTGCTTCAGGGGGGGCTGCACCCGCGGCTGGGCATCGACTTCTACACGGGCCTTTTCACTGAACTCAAGCGCCTCTTCCCACAGGTAAAACTCCACGCCCTCGGCGCCCCCGAGGTTGCCCACATTGCCCGCATCAGCGGTCTCACTGTCTCCGAGACGCTCGAACGCCTCGTCGCCGCAGGCCTCGATTCTCTGCCCGGTGCCGGCGCCGAGATACTCGACGACGAGGTGCGAAAAACAATCTCGCCCGCCAAGCCCACCGCCGCGGAGTGGCTCGAGGTGATGCGCACCGCTCATCGCATGAACCTGCCCACGAGCGCCACCATGATGTACGGCCACATCGAGACCCCGCGCCACATCGTGCGCCATCTTATTGCCATTCGCGATTTGCAGGCCGCCCGCCCGCTTGGCACACATGGTTTCGTCGCCTTCATCCCGTGGATATTCCGAGGTGCGGGAACCCGGCTCGAAAGCGACATTGGAGGGGCGAGACGCTTCTCGCCATTGGAGTATCTGCGCGTCATAGCTCTCAGCCGACTGCTGCTCAATAATATCCGCAACATCCAGGCATCGTGGCTCACAGTGGGAACACCCACCGCACAGATGGCCCTGCACGGCGGTGCCAACGACCTTGGGTCGATCATGATCGAGGAGCGTGTGGTGCGGTCGGCGGGCGCCGACAACAGTTTCGATGCCGGCGGGATTTGCGAAGCGATACGAGGGGCAGGTTTCAGGCCGATTCTCCGAGACCAACTATACGTACCGCGTTGAATTTCAGGGTGTCAAAAACCCTGAAAAATATCTCTTATTGTGTGTTTTGCCCTTTTTTCTGCACAAAAAGACAATAACTCAGCTCTTTTTTTGCCCCAAAGTGAAAAAAATTCAGTATCTTTGACACGATCAAGCCCAAACTTAAATGATATTTTTCACACACACAAAACAAAATTTCGTCACCATGTTCGATTTGAAGGGGTTCAGAAAGGACCGAAAATTGAGTCAAAAGCAGATTTCGGAGATTCTCGGGATCGGAACGTCGTTCATATCCCAAATCGAGACGGGGAAAGACCCCATGCCGAGCTACATTCCCGACAAACTCGCCGAAGCCTACGGCA
Organism: Alistipes sp. UBA928; assembly: GCA_002293665.1. Lineage (GTDB taxonomy): Bacteria > Bacteroidota > Bacteroidia > Bacteroidales > Rikenellaceae > UBA940. Next base: position 6,964 of record DBDQ01000079.1, read on the forward strand.
AGGAAGAGGTCGAGAAGTATCATCGGGAAACCTCCTACGCGGCGATCGAAGCCGAGCGGATTCTGCGTAAACGCTACATGTTGCCCTCCCCGGCGTACTATTCCCGCAAACACGCCGTCGGCGCCGAAGGTGCCGCCGATCCTATTGATCTCGACTTTGCCGCTGCAGCCGATCAGGCCGACTCCGAATGGATCGACCGCGTGCTCAAAGCGCTGGAACGTCGCGACGAACTGGCCTTGCTCCAACAGAGAGAATACGAGCGCCAGGGTGTCCGTATCGACGAACTGTTGGCTTTCCTCCGGGGCCGTTTCTAACCCACGCCTCCCGCCCGGGTGAGTGGAGAGAGAGTTTTTAAGAGTGAATGGTTAAGTTAAGAGTGAATGGTTGGCTGCGCCGTTATGATGCGTCGGCGCCTTTCGCTCTTCACTTATTGTTTCTCACTCCCGGCAATCATGGCGTCATAGACCGCCTGCTGGAGAGAGTAACGAACCCGTGTCTCTACAAACGCGGGATTCTGCCGTGTCGGCGTCACGCGATTACACAGAAGCACATAGACTATTCCGAACTCCGGGTCGGCCCAGGCAATGGTGCCGGTAAATCCCGTATGCCCGAAACTGCGCTGTGAGACGGCTGGGGCGGGGTAGGCATCTTCCAGTGAAAGGGTGTCGTTGCCCGGCGTCGGCCGGTCGAAACCCAACGCGCGACGGTTGCGCGTCATGGGATACTGCTGTCTGGTGAAATGCTCTATCGTGGCAGGAGTCAGGTATCGAATGCCGTCGTACATCCCGCCGTAGAGCAGCATCTGCATCACGACGGCCACGTCGCGCGCCGACCCGAACAGCCCCGCGTTGCCCGAGACCCCGCCCATCACCGCCGCGCTCTCGTCGTGTACAGTGCCGTGTACCGTTTCCATGCGCCACGTGTTGTCGTTCTCGGTGGGCACGATGTGGGAGAGCGGGATTCCTTTCTCCAATGGCCGGAAAGTGAGGCCGACACCCAACGGTCGGTAGAACTCCTCGTCGAGTAGCACCTCGAAGTCGCGTCCGTCGGCCTCGCGCACGATCTCTGGCACGAGCAGGAACGGGAGATCGGAGTAGCGGTAGACGCGGCTGCGCAGCCGCACATCGCGCACAGCCAGCAACAGTGAATCGCGGGTCAGGAGCCACGGCCGCGGTACGCCCGACGGGAAACCCGACTGGTGTGTGAGTACTTCGCGGAACGTGATGCGGGCCTTGTCGGTTCCGCGCAGGGGCGGGTACCATTTCGACAGCCGGTCGTCGAGACCTATCTTGTGTCGCTCCGCGAGCCACGCCAACGCGAGGGTCGAGGCGGCCATTTTTGTGACCGACGCAAGATCATACAGATGGTCGTTCTCCACGGCCGTGGAGCGCGAGTAGTCGTGGTGGCCCCAACTGGCGTCGATCACCACCTTCCCGTCGCGCGCCACGAACAACTGACATCCCGGAAACGCCCTCAGCTCTATCGCCCGCCGCACGATCGAATCGACCGTCCGCCACAGATACAGGCTGTCCATCCCCGCCTCCCGCGGAGCGGCCGCCCTGAACCCGTGATCTATGCCCCAACGCGGCAAAGCCGGCTGAGCCGACGCCGATAAACTCACCACCGACGTGATCACGATCAATCCCACGCACCTAATCCATCTCATACAGAATCCTTTCTTCAATTTCTCCGACTTCGATAACAAATCTCCGATAGCTCGCCAACGCCGGCGTGCCGTCGTCCCACACCTCGCATATCACGTGGATCGTACCGCCGGCCGCACCTGCGGGGATATACATCGACGCTTTGGCGGAAGTGGCGTTCTCGATCGTCACAGTCTCCGTTACCGTTCCGGCCTCGGGCATCACCCACCATTTGTATCTCAGGGCGTCGCCATCCGGGTCGTGTGAGCGCGAGGCATCGAGGAGGAGGGGCCAGTCGGTGTTGACGTTATCTAAATATGTCCTCATGATTTCTATACCGTCGTTGCGGCTGATGACAACCTCGGGGTTTCGATTCCCCTTGCCGTTGGCCGCCCAATCCATCCGCGCTGCAAAGTCGGCAAAGGTGGCGGGATAGAAATAATTTTCGTAACGCTGCGAAATCTCTTTGGCCTCGCCCGTGTGGTTGGTGTAACAATTCGTCGCACCGTCCATGCCGGGGCCCCACTCGAACCTGCCGCCCCAGCCCGTTTGTCCTGGCTCCGATGGGTCGTTCAATCCGTTTGGCGTCACATGCAGGAACGACGGGGTGTCGCCCTCCACTCCCCATTTGTTCTTGGGGTATATCGCGCCTAGATTGCCGTGGCCCTGAATATGTTCGGCATACTCGTTCCAGCCACGACTACCGAGGTCGTTCTGCGTGAGCCACGCGCTCTCGTCCCAAATGAAGAACAGGTCGCGCTCGAACTCCCGCCGCATCCACTGGTGCGAGCTGAATGCGTAGTTGCTGTGCCGTTCGCCCCACGGAACGTCCTGATCCGTGATCGTGTAGACCCTCAGTTTATTCAGGAAAACCTTCAATTCCGCCTCGCTGCGCTCCTGCTTCACCTGCCATATCGCCTGGGCGAGGGTATTTCCGCCGCCCCACACGCTAATCCACAGCGGCCGCGGATCCTCTTCGTCGGCCAGACGGATGATGAGGTCGCTGCCCGCCGAACGGTTGCCCTCGCCGATCTTCGCCATCCCGAGCTCGAGCGAACCCAACGCCACCCGGCTGCGTAGATACTCCGCACTCGGCCAGTAACCGAGACTCTGCCGCCCCGCCTCGGCTTCCGGCGACAGGAACCGCCTCTGTGCCGATCGCCGCGCAAGGTTCGGAAGGTCTTTTTCGTATGCCGCGATCGTCACCTCGATGCTGTCCACCCACTCCCTCGGGTAGGCCCGTCCGCTGCTGTTCCAACCCCCCGAGGCTATCAGCGCCTCTATCTCGTAGCGGTCGGCGTAGCTCATCAGGCGTATCATCGACTCCATGTCGTCGGGCTCTATGTCTCCCGGCGCAATGTCGGTCAGCACTACCAGGCGCGGCTTTAGCGACTGCGCCGCCGCAGTTGAAAATTGAAAATGGAAAATGGATAATGCGGCTAACGCGAGGGGGAGGAGTTTTTTCATTTTAGTAACGATAATGATCCGGTTTATACGGCCCATCCACCGGAACGCCGATATAGGCGGCCTGAGAGTCGGATAGACGGGTCAGCCGCACCCCGAGGTTTGCCAGATGCAGCCGCGCCACCTCTTCGTCGAGCTCCTTGGGCAGGCGGTACACATCCACCGCCAACTTTTTCGTCCACAATTCGATCTGCGCAAGCGTCTGATTGGTGAACGAGTTCGACATCACGAACGACGGGTGTCCCGTGGCGCACCCGAGGTTCACGAGGCGGCCTTCGGCCAAAATGAAGATCGAGTGGCCGTCCTTGAAGGTATACTTGTCGACCTGCGGCTTGATGTTCAATTTGGTAATGCCCTGCTCTGCCTCTAACCGATCCATCTGTATCTCGTTGTCGAAGTGGCCTATGTTGCACACTATGGTCTGATCGCGCATCGAACGCATGTGCTCGATGGTGATAATATCGCGATTGCCGGTTGTGGTGACATAGATGTTTCCCTCGGGAAGGGCGTCCTCCACCGTCATCACCTCGAAACCCTCCATCGCGGCCTGAAGCGCGCATATCGGGTCGATCTCGGTCACTATCACCCGCGCACCGTAAGATTTCATGCTGCGCGCACACCCCTTGCCCACGTCGCCGTAGCCGCACACGACCACCACCTTGCCGGCGATCATCACGTCCGTGGCGCGTTTTATGCCGTCGGCGAGGCTCTCGCGACAGCCGTAAAGATTGTCGAACTTGCTCTTGGTCACCGAGTCGTTGACATTGATGGCGGGTATGAGCAGTTCGCCGCGATCCATCATTTGGTAGAGCCGGTGGACACCGGTGGTGGTCTCCTCGCTTACGCCGCGCAGTTCGGCCACCGTGTCATGCCACTTGCGCGGCTCCTCGGCAAGGATCGTGCGCAGGGTATCGAGTATCACGCCCTCCTCGTGGCTGCCGGGCTTGCGGTCGAGCGTTGTGGCGTCGTTCTCTGCCGCCCAGCCCTGATGTATGAGCAGCGTGGCGTCGCCGCCGTCGTCGACAATGAGGTTGGGCCCTTTGCCGCCGGGAAACGACAGTGCCATCGCCGTGCACCACCAATACTCTTCAAGGGTCTCGCCCTTCCACGCGAACACCGGAACACCCGCCGCCGCGATCGCTGCCGCCGCATGATCCTGCGTCGAGAATATGTTGCAGCTGCACCACCGCACCTCAGCCCCCAGTTCAACGAGTGTTTCTATCAACACGGCTGTCTGAATAGTCATGTGCAGCGATCCCGTCACACGCGCGCCCTTGAGGGGTTTCTCTGCCCCATATTTCCGTCGCAGCGCCACCAGCCCCGGCATCTCATGCAACGCGATCTCGATCTCCTTCCGTCCCCACTCGGCCAGCGCAATATCCGCCACCCGGTAAGGCAATTTTTCGTCTATATACATTGATTGTAGTTTTTTCAGGCTGAAAGCCCAATATATATCAGAGCTTTGCCCTGTCGTTCAAAATCTTTTTAATCTCTTTTTCATCTTCCGCGATCCGGGCGCTCAGGGCGTTGGGGGTCGGGAATTTCTGTTCGGGACGGATGAAACGGACAAGCTCGGCCATCAACTCGCGCCCATAAATATCACCTTCGAAATCAAAAATGTGGAGCTCCAATAATCGTGCCCCGCCACCGCCGCCGAAAGTCGGTTTGACCCCGAGATTCGCCATCGCACCCCGTCGCACCCCGTCTCCGTCTATCTCCACAACGGCGGCGTAAACCCCGTCGTCAGCCGCGAATCCCTCCGGAACCGCAACGTTGGCCGTCGGCCAGCCCAAGCTCCGTCCCCGTCGGTCGCCCTTCACGATCATCCCTCTTATAGTCATCCCTTCAATCTTGCGAGCGGAGTCTGTCCCCCGCGAACCTTCTCACCCAACCCCACCAGTACCTCGGCATCCAAAGGCAGGTAGAGATCGACCCGCGAGCCGAACTTTATAAACCCGCAGGGAGTGTTCTGCACCGCCTTCTCACCCACGCGCGCGTATGAAACTATACGCCTCGCCACCATGCCAGCCACCTGCCGAAAAACGACCACCCCGTGCGCGGAAGTCTCCACGGCGGTAGTGGTATGCTCGTTGTCGTCCGAAGATTTTGGATGCCACGCCACCATGAACCGGCCGTGGTGATGTTTGAAATATGTCGTCCGTCCCCCGACGGGGAACCAGTTCTGATGGACGTTGGTGACCGACATGAAGACCGACACTTGTATGCGTTTCTCGCCCGTCACCTCGTTTTCGATCACATCTTCGGCAACTACGACCGTGCCGTCGCAGGGCGAAAAAACGATCTCGTTGTCGGTAAGAAGAGGCCTGTCGGGTATGCGAAAGAAAGCGATCACGAAGCACCACGTCACGAGCGCCGCCCCGCACCAGAAAGCCACGATCCACCAGCCGTCCCACTGCGGCACGTCGCGCAGCAGCCACCGTGTCAAAAACACGAATCCCACGGCCAGCCCTCCCAGTACCGCGAAAGCCACCGGGATGATCGCATTACCCTCTTTACTTATCTTCATCGAATAAAATGCGTTATAAGGAGAAACAAAAACGCCACCGGAACAGCTCCCAACGTCGCGTCGAAACGATCCAGCAACCCCCCGTGTCCGGGCAGCAACCGTCCCGAGTCCTTCACTCCGGCGGCGCGTTTGAACCAGCTTTCAGCCAGGTCGCCTCCGACCGCGGCCAGCGCCACCACGAGCCCGAACAGTGCCCACAGCCACATCTCGCCACCGGCCCACCACCGGCCCACCACCGCGGCCACCGTCGTGGCGCCCACGATACCTCCCGCAAATCCCTCCCACGATTTGTGGGGCGAGATGCGCGGAGCCATTTTGTGCCGTCCGAGGGCCACACCCACCAGATAGGCGAACACGTCGTTGGCCCACACCACCACTATGAAAGCCGGGGCGATGCGCAGATCCCATCCCGCGGGCCACCCTTCGAAAATTTGGGTCCAGTGTTCCAAGCCGCTCATGCCGTCGCCTATGACCGGAAAGTACCACATCGCCACCATGCAGAGCCCGATGTAGATCACTCCGCCCAACTTCACGATCCTGCCACGCGCGAGTTGCCAAAACTCCATCGAGCAGTAGCCCCACACGAGCAGCAGCAGCGCGAGATAATAACCGCGTCCGAGCAACATCATCGCCAGCACGACGACAACGAAGACAATACCGGTTACAGTTCGGGTCAGAAAGTTGTGTTTCCTATTGTTCATCTCTGTTTTTGCCCTCAGGGCGCGCACCGAAAATCTCTTCGAGGTCTTCACTGAACACCGTCTCCTTGTCGAGCAGGCGTGCGGCGAGAGTCTCGATTCCGGCGCGGTTCTTTGTTATCACCTTTCGGGCGGCGGCCTCGGCCTCACCCAAAATACGTTTGGTCTCGGCGTCGATCTGTTGTGCGGTCTGCTCGCTGAAAGGCTTTGTGAAGGCCATGTCGCTCGATCCGCTCGAATCGTAGTAGCTCATGTTGCCTATCGCCTCGCTCATGCCGAAGTATGTCACCATTGCGTAGGCCATTTTCGTGGCGCGCTCTAGGTCGCTCAGCGCACCCGTCTCCGATGTCCTGAAGAACACCTCCTCAGCCACACGGCCACCCAACAGCGACGCGATCTTGTCCATAAACTGCTCGCGGGTGGTGTTGTGCCGCTCGTCGGGCAGATACCACGACGCGCCGAGCGAACGCCCCCGCGGAATGATAGTCACCTTTATAAGCGGATCGGCATGCTTGAGGAACCAGCTCACCGTGGCGTGCCCCGCCTCGTGGAAAGCCGTCAGCCGTTTCTCCTCGGCGCTCATCACGAGCGAGCGCCTTTCGAGCCCACCCACGATGCGGTCGATGGCCGACAGGAAGTCCTCCTTGTCGACGGCTGGTTTCCCTCCGCGAGCCGCTATCAGCGCCGCCTCGTTGCACACGTTGGCTATGTCGGCACCCGAGAATCCCGGTGTTTGCCGCGCCAAGAACGCGCGGTCGAGATCGGGCACGAGTTTCAGGTTCTTCAGGTGCACTTCGAATATCTGTTCGCGCTCCCTGATCTCGGGCAGTCCCACCTCGATCTGGCGGTCGAAACGTCCGGCCCTCATCAGCGCCTTGTCGAGAATGTCGGCGCGGTTGGTGGCGGCCAACAGGATCACCCCGGCGTTGGTGCCGAAACCATCCATCTCGGTGAGCAGTTGGTTGAGGGTGTTCTCGCGTTCGTCGTTGCTGCCGTATCCTGCGTTGCGTCCTCGCGCGCGGCCTATTGCGTCTATCTCGTCGATGAACAGTATGCACGGCGCTTTCTCTTTCGCCTGCCTGAACAGGTCGCGAACGCGCGACGCGCCCACCCCCACGAACATCTCCACGAAGTCCGACCCGCTGATCGACAGGAAAGGCACGTCGGCCTCGCCCGCCACAGCCTTGGCCAACAGCGTCTTGCCCGTTCCCGGAGGCCCCACCAACAGCGCTCCCTTGGGAATCTTGCCCCCCAACTCCTTGTATTTCTCGGGTTTCTTGAGGAAGTCCACGATCTCCATTATCTCCACCTTGGCCTCCTCGAGTCCCGCCACATCCTTGAACGTCACTTTGGCCTGTTTCTCCTTGTCGAACACCTGCGCCTTGGCCCGTCCCACACCCATGATCTGACCTCCGGGCCCTCCGCCCATCATGCCCGACATCGAGCGCATCATAAAGACGAACAGCCCCACTAAAAATATTATCGGCAGCCACGTGCCCAGCAGCGCACCCCAACCACCGCGGTCGTTGCGGTAGTCGAGCGGAAATGTCGCGCCGAACTCCTCGCGCGCCTTCTCTATGTCGGCGGCGAACAGGTCGACCGATCCGATAGTGAATTTAAACTGCGCCTTGCCCTCTTCGATGGGTATTTTCCTGTATTTTTCGATTTTCAGGTAGCGTTCCGTGGCGGGTTTTGTGAGGTACACCTCGGCCGTTTCGCGATTCACCACCACTATCTTCGTCACCTCGCCGCGGCTTATCATGTCGCTCCTTACGGTGCTCCAGTCGATCTCGGCGGGAGCGCTGTCGCCCATGAACATCCACACGGCGAGCAGTGCGGCAATGGCCAACCACCCCCACATGAAAGGATTGCGCGGCCCGGCCGGCATTTTTGGTTGCCCTCCCGGCCCCTGGGGCCCTTGCGGTCTGTGCGGCCCTTGTGGCGGCTGCGACGCTCCGCCCTGCTGCTGTTCAATATCTTTTTTCATTCGTAGACGTCGTATTTTAAATTTCGTAATCATAACGGGTAAGCGGCGCGTCGGCCCAAAGCTCGTCGAGTTTGTAGAAAGCTCTCATCTCGGTCTGGAAAATATGCACCACCACATCGAAATAGTCCATCGCGATCCACAGTGCGTTGGCGGCGCCGTCGACCCTCCACACCTTTGTTTTCAGTTTTTTCTCCACCTCTTGCTCGACGCCGGCGCCTATGGCGGCGACCTGGGTGGTCGAATCGGCGTTGCAGATCACGAAATGCGAACATATCGCGCCATCCATTCCGCTCATGTCGAGCGATACTATATTTTGTCCTTTTTTGTCCTTAATAGCTTCGATTACGGTTTCGAGCAATTTATCCATACAGGTTCGTTAATTTTTCCACACTTTATCTCAAGCTACAAAGGTACGAATTTTTTTTATATCTTTGTCCGACTATAACAATAACCACAAACCCGAATCGACAATGAAACGAAATCTTTTTTACCTGTCAATAGCCGTGGCTTCGATACTAACCCTCGAGCCGGCTCAGGCACAGATCAACACCTCCGATCCCGGAGTGACCATCAACGGCGTCACCTGGGCGACACGCAACGTGGGTGTCAAGGGAAAGTTCATGGACAACTACTGGAGCCACGGACTGTTCTACTCCTCCGAGGAGGCACAGGCCGCCTGCCCTCCGGGTTGGGGCGCGCCCACACGTGAAGAGTTCGAAACGCTGATACAGTCCGAGAACGAGTGGGTGATCGTTAACGGCGTCACCGGCCGGCAGTACGGCAGCGGGGTGGGGACGCTCTTCCTTCCCGCCGCGGGTTACCGCAACCAGTACGGCGCCACCGCCGGACAGGGCAACGACGGCTACTATTGGTCATCGACCCCCACCGAAAGCGCCAGCTACCACCTCAACTTCCATCCGGCCGACGTCGGGTCGATCGGCAGCAACGGCAGCCGGGGCGACGGTTTTACCCTGCGCTGCGTCCACCGCTGATCCTGTTTCACGCACCTGCCCTGTTGCACTCGAGTACTGCGTCTCTCAGAGCCGAGATTATCGAGTGCTTGACATATGTGCGCCGTACCGCCAACGCAATCTTGCGCGACATAGCCCCCTTGGCGAGCGTCTTTATCTGTCTGCGCCGCTCGTCGGGAACGAACGCCGTGGCCATCTCGGGCAACACCGTCACGCAGTTGGTGCAGTCCACTATGCGCATCAGCGTCTCCATCGTGCCGCACTCGAAATTATACTTCGAGTGAACTGCCCGGTGGGCTTGGCACAGCTCCAGCACTTGGTCGCGCAGGCAGTGGCCCTGCGAGAGGAGTATCAACTGCTTCATATCGATGTCCTCTACCCTCACGTTCGCTCGCTCGTAGAGGTCGCTCGAAGGCGATACGTAGAGATGAAAGCGGTCGCTGAACAGCTCGTACTCCATGATCCCGTCGGGCGTGGTGCCGCTCGCCACGAGCGCCGCGTCGAGCGCATCCTTTTGCAGGGCCTCGGCTATGGGCGCCGTCTCCATCTCGTAGATGTCGAGTTCGATCTTGGGGTAGCGGCGTATGAACGCCGGGATGAACCGGTGGAGCAGGTAGGGCCCCACTGTGGGGATCACCCCGAGGCGCAGCGTACCGGCAATCTCGCCCTTCAGTTCGTTGACCGATTCACGGACGTAGTTATAAGATTTGAGCGCCTCGCGGGCGTTGCGGATCACCACTTCGCCCGCCTCGGTAGGGATGACGGGTTTTTTCGTGCGGTCGAGCAGGATCACTCCCAACTCCTCTTCCAGAGCCTTGATCTGCATCGACAGCGACGGCTGGGTAACGAAACTTTGCTGCGCGGCAAGCGAAAAACTGCCGCAGTTGGCCACGGCCAACAGGTATTCGAGTTGAATGATTGTCATTATATTCGCATGGTTTTATCCCGCAAATATAAGTTTAATTTATCAAAGTGTCAAGAGTTATTGCAAATCCCACGATTATGGCGATCATAAGAATGAAATAGAACACCACGATAGCCATCGTTCTGAATATAATCTGCCCGATGCGCGCGCGGAACACAGTACGCAGGGCCACGGCAAGATATATGGCCGGGATCCACATGGCAAACTTCTCCCACCCCTCGAAATGCGGAAATATCTCGTTCACCAAGAAACACACTGACATGAACAACAACACGAACGAGTTGAAGTGCAGCGAAAAGACGAGATAATCGCTGTATGACAGCTCCCGCCGTCGGAACAACATCCCCACCAGCAAAGCGAACACAGGCACCAGAGCCAGAACCCCATACGGCGACCATGTTGTAAGGTACTGCTCCACTTTCAACCTTTGCGACATGGCGTCGAAGTCTGTTTCCGTCACTGCTCCGTTTGCGGTTCCGGTATTTCCGTCGACTTTCACTTCATTTGCCACTTCACCCGTCACCTCGCTCGTCATTTCAGTGTTCGCTTCGTCTGTCACTTCGGTACGGGACTCGGCGGTGTTCCACAACAGCGCGAAGAAGACTATGGTGATGAACCAAAACAGTTTCGAGGGGAAAACGTAGCGCACTATACGGTCGCCATCCCGCAATTTCTGCACACCGCCCGCACGAGCGAGACTTTACTTCGTTTCACCGTTTATTCAATATTTCCCCTTCCACAACTGCGCAATGCGCTCGGCGAAGCGTGCCTCGGTGGGATTATCGGTATTAGGCTCGTAGAAACGTGTGCCCTCCAACCCATCGGGCATGAACTCAAGATCGGTGAATCCTCCCTCGAAGTCGTGGGCGTATTTGTAGCCCTTGTGGTAGCCCAGGTCTTTCATCAGCGAAGTGGGGGCGTTGCGTATGTGTAGGGGCACGGGCCGGTTGGTGGTGTCTTTCGAAACGAAACCCAGTGCACGGTCTATCGCAGCATAGGCCGCGTTGCTCTTGGGCGAGTTGGCCAAATAGATCGTCGCCTCTGCCAGCACGATACGCGCCTCGGGCATACCTATCTTGTGGACAATGTCGAAAGCGGCGTTGGCCATCAATAGAGCGTTGGGATTCGCCAACCCAATGTCCTCGGCGGCCAAAATCGCCAACCGCCGGGCGACGAACCGTGGCTCCTCGCCACCCGCCAACATGCGTGCAAGGTAGTACACGGCGGCGTTGGGATCGCTACCGCGAATGCTTTTGATAAAAGCCGATATGACGTCGTAGTGCTGTTCGCCGTTCTTGTCGTACAGGGCAATGTTCTGTTGCAGGGCGTCGGTGACGGCCGAGTCCGAGATCGTGATGGTACCTTCCGTCGAGGCGGCCAGAATGTCGAGAATGTTGAGCAACTTGCGCGCGTCGCCCCCGCTGAAGCGAAACAGCGCCTCGGTCTCCACCACCTCCACTCCGCGCTCGCGCAGCTCGGCGTCGGTAGTGACGGCGCGATCCAGAAGGGTCCCGAGCTCCGCGTCGTTCATCGGGTTGAGGACATACACCTGACAGCGCGACAGCAACGGCGAGATCACCTCGAACGACGGATTCTCGGTCGTCGCGCCTATGAGCGTGATCACCCCCTGCTCGACGGCCCCGAGGAGCGAGTCCTGCTGGCTCTTGTTGAACCGGTGGATTTCGTCTATGAACAGAAACGGCGACGGAGTGTTGAAGAATTGCTGCTTGCGCGCACTGTCGATCGCCTCGCGCACATCCTTGACGCCAGCGGCAACGGCCGACAGAGTGTAGAACGGCCGCTGAAGTGTGCCCGCCACCAACCGCGCGAGTGTGGTCTTGCCAACTCCTGGCGGCCCCCAAAGTATGAACGACGGCACGTTGCCCGTCTCCATGAACCGCCGGAACACCCCGTTCTTACCCACAAGATGCTCCTGCCCGATATAGTCGTCGAGCGTCTGCGGTCTCAATCTTTCTGCTAAAGGGCGATTACTCATTGCCCCGCAAAGGTAGTGAAAGGTGAGCGCAATCGAAAATTTATTTTTGATTGCCGAACCGCATCCTACCTAAGGCGAAGCCAAAGGTAGTGAAGAACCTTCGTAAAAATGGCAAGATGGGGAGAAAATGAGTTAAGTGTTTGTGGTTAAGGTTTGTTCGGCGTTGTTATTCGGTGTTCTTCAATGGAGCAAAATTGCTCCGAAAAGAAGAATTGCGAGGGGTTGGGAAGAAGTTGGATTACTTATCCGTTGCCCTTTTCGATTACCGGACAACCTGTCCGCATCGAGCCAACATTGCGAAGAACCGACGCTGCGAGNNAGACCGCTTGCGGGCTATGCCGAGGCACGAAGGAGGAAGGCGAGCGTAGCGAAACCAACCTGCGGACAAAAGAGGGGTTCGGGGTCGGAAATCGGAGTTTGTTTTCGATGTGCGCGACCTCTTTCTGTTTTCGTGCCACACGGGAATCAGCTACGGCGATATGCGCCGTCTGTCGGAAAATGATTTGTGGGTGGCTGAGGGCGGCACGACGTGGATTAAGTCGAAACGCGGCAAGACGGGCGTTGGCTACCAAGTGCCCCTGCTCGACCTGCCCTGCAAATCCTCGAACACTACCGGGGTACAGCATCCGACGGGCGGCTGTTCCCCTCCCGAAACCGCTCCACGAGGAGCGGTGGTTTCCCCGATAGAGATTTCGGGCAAACCGGTTTTCGCTGTGCGAAAAATACATTCGCATTTGGGCGAACAGGCAAGGTGTGTTTCGCGTTACGGGAAACGATTTTCGTTACCGGAAATCCCTTGCCCTTGCAGGGGGCCGGGCCGTTCCTCCGAGGTCGGACTGCCATTAAAATTTGGACTATAAAATAAATAAGAGCAAAACGACCCCGAAACGGGGGGAAAGGGGGCCGACCCCCGAAGACAGATCGGGCATTGTCGACGCTTCGGACTATTTCATTTAAGTTTTTCGTTTGTCAGCCCACGCGCTCACCGCGAGCGTTAGGGCTCCGTCGGAGGTGATGTTGTGGGTGGTGCCGAAACTGTCGAGCAAAGCGAATATGCCGATCATCAACGCCGTGCCCGCCTCGTCGATCCCCAAGACGGTCTGGATCAAACCGAGTGAGGCGATGAGCGTGCCGCCGGGCAGCCCGGGCGCGGCGATGCCGAAGACGGCCACGAGGGGGATGAATATCAACAGTTTGTCCACTCCCGGCATCGCGCCGTAGAGCAATTGCGACACTGCGAGCGACAGAAACACCACGTCG
>DBDQ01000022.1 GCA_002293665.1 Alistipes sp. UBA928
CGAATGCATTCAAACCCTCAAACGCAAGGCAAAACGATGAAAAAAGATATTATACTTTCGGGTGTCGGCGGCCAGGGCATACTGTCGATCGCGGCCGTGATTGGCGAGGCTGCGCTGGCAGCCGGCCTCCACATAAAGCAGGCCGAGGTGCACGGCATGAGCCAACGGGGCGGCGATGTACACTCCAACCTGCGCATCTCGTCGGCCCCCATCCACTCCGACCTCATAGCGCGCGGAGCAGCCGATCTCATCATCTCGCTCGAACCTATGGAAGCACTGCGCTACCTGCCTTGGCTGGGGCGCGAGGGATGGGTTGTGACAAACTCCGCGCCTTTCGTCAACATACCCAACTATCCCGACCACGAAGCATTGCTGTCCGAGTTGCGCGCCCTGCCGCAGGCGATCATTTTCGATGTCGACGCCGTTGCCGCTGAAGCCGGTGTCGCCCGTGCCGCAAATATCGTGCTGTTGGGCGCTGCCACAACGGTTTTGGGGCTTGACCACGATGCATTGCGCGCCGCAGTCGGCAAAGTTTTCGGTCGCAAGGGCGATGCCATAGTCGAGATGAACCTGAAAGCACTGGAGGCTGGTCGCAACGCCGCCTCAAAATAGAGATATGAAACACACGATATACAGCGAAGAGTTAGTGGCCCGGGTGGTGGCCGAACTGGGTATCCCGAGCCTCGAAAGGGCAACCATCGGCGAGGTGGTGCTGATCGCGCGACGGCTCGAAGAGTTGACCGGCATACCCTTCATCCGCATGGATCAGGGAGTGCCGGGCCTGCCGCCCTGCCGCGTGGGCACCGAGGCCGAGAAAGCGGCCCTCGACACCCCCGCCCCGGCCATCTACCCCGCGGCCGAGGGGATTCCGGAGTTGAAACACGAGGCGTCGCGTTTCGTGAAAGCGTTCCTCGACATCGACGTCTCCCCGGCGGGATGCGTGCCGGTGACAGGATCGGTGACAGGATCGTTCGGCGCCTTCATCGCCTGCCTTCAGCGCGACCCTCGGAAAGACACCGTGCTATTCATCGACCCCGGTTTCCCGATCCAGAAGTCGCAGCTTCGCTTGCTCGGCGCGCGCTGGGAGCAGTTCGACATCCACGACCACCGCGGCCCGGAGGCATTGCGCACCAAAATGGAACAATACATGGCGAGCGGCCGCATAGCCGCCATCATCTACTCCAGCCCCAACAACCCGGCGTGGATCTCGCTCACCGAGAGCGAACTGTGCGTCGTGGGCGAACTCGCGACAAAGCACGACGCCATAGTGCTCGAAGACCTCGCCTACTTCGGCATGGACTTCCGCGACGACTTCGGCAAGCCTTTTCAGCCGCCGTTCATCCCCACCGTGGCGCGCTACACCGACAACTACATTCTGATGCTGTCGGCGTCGAAGATATTCTCCTACGCGGGGCAGCGGGCGGCATTCATCGCCATATCCGACGCGCTTTTCTCGCGCCGTTTCGAGGCGCTTGCCGAGCGCTATTCCGGTTCGGGGATCTTCGGGCCCACACTCACCGCCTCGATCCTCTACATGATCACCTCGGGTTCGACCCACTCCACACAGTTCGGCTACGCGGCGATGCTGCGGGCGGCAACGGACGGCACCCTCGACTTCGTGGCCGAAACGCGCGAGTACGCCCGCCGCGCGCGACTGATGAAGGAGACGTTCGAGCGCCACGGTTTCCACGTGGTGTACGACCGCGACATAGAACGCGAGATTTCCGACGGCTTTTTCTTCACCATCGGCTACGGCGAGGGGAAACGCAAAATGTCGTGCGGCGAACTGATGAGCGAACTGCTGTTGTACGGCGTAAGCTCGATCGCCCTCTCGACCACCGGCAGCGACCAACAGGGCATCCGCGCCTGCTGTTCGCGCATGACCGACGAGTTGTTCCCCCTGCTCGACGACCGCCTCGCCGCCTTTCGCGCCGACCACTGACAAACAGACCTAATAACTTCAAACGAATATGATCTGGAACCAACCAAAAGAGTGCATGTCGGCCGAGGATAAGCGGCGGATGCAGGGCGAGCGGCTGCGCAAGCTCGTCGAGAGGGTCTACCACAGCGTGCCCTTCTACCGGCGCAAGATGCAGGAGATGGATGTGATGCCGCGCGACATCCGCTCGATCGACGACATAGTGCGCCTGCCATTCACCACCAAGCAGGACATGCGCGACAACTATCCCTACGATCTTTTCGCCGTGCCGATGAGCGAAATCGTGCGCCTGCACGCATCGTCAGGCACGACGGGCAAACCGACGGTGGTGGGTTACACGCGCTACGACCTCTCCGTGTGGAGCGAGATGACGGCAAGGTGCCTGAGCGCTTTCGGCGCCGACCGCAACGACATAGTCTCGGTGGGCTACGGCTACGGCCTGTTCACGGGGGGGCTGGGACTCCACTACGGCGTGGAGCACTTGGGTGGCACGGTGATCCCCATGTCGAGTGGAAATACTGCCAAACACATCCAGTTGATGCACGACTTCGGGGCGACAGCACTGGCCTGCACGCCTTCGTATGCGTTGTATTTGGCCGACGCACTGCGCGACTGCGGCATGCCACGCGACGAGTTCAGGCTGAAGATCGGGATTTTCGGCGCCGAGCCGTGGACTGAGAATATGCGGCGCGAGATCGAGGCCAAGCTCGGCATCGACGCCTACAACATATACGGCCTGAGTGAGGTGATGGGCCCCGGCGTCTCTTACGAATGCGAGTGCAAGAACGGCTCGCACATAGGCGACGACCACTTCTACCCCGAGATAGTCTCACCCGACACCCTCGAACCCCTACCCTACGGCGAGCAGGGCGAACTTGTCTTCACTACGCTCACCAAAGAGGGCATACCCCTTCTGCGCTACCGCACCAAAGACCTTTGCAGCCTCGACGACACACCCTGTGAGTGTGGTAGAACAGCTGTGCGCATGAGCCGCATCGTGGGCCGCAGCGACGACATGCTCATCATTCGCGGCGTGAACCTCTTCCCGTCGCAGATCGAGAGCGTGATCCTCGAGATGGAGGAGTTCGAGCCCCACTACCTGCTCGTGGTCGACCGCGTGAACAATCTCGACACCCTGGAAGTGCAGGTCGAGGTGAGGGACGGATTCTACTCCGACGAGATCAACCGCATGATGGAGTTGCGCAAAAAGATAGCCGCAAGACTCCAGAGCGTGCTGGGTCTCGCGGCCGATATACGCCTCGTCGAACCGGGCACCATAGCCCGCAGCGAGGGAAAAGCAAAACGTGTGATCGACAAACGAACGCTAAACTAAACCGCCATGACAACCATAAAACAACTTTCGGTATTTATCGAGAACCGCACCGGGCGCATCAACGAGGTGACGCGCATACTCGAGGAGAGCGGCATCAACATGTCGGCGTTCAGTCTCGCCGAGAGTGCCGATTTCGGCATCCTGCGTATGATAGTTTCCGACGTCGACGGCGCGCGCGCCGCGCTCAAGGCGGCCCACTTCGGGGTGAGTACCACCGACGTGCTGGCCATCAGCTGTCCGAACCGTCCCGGCGCCATGCACCGCGTGTTGGAGGTGCTGGCGCGCGAGAATGTCTTCATCGAGTACATGTACGCCTTCTCCGAGGGCGAGGTGGCCAACGTTATCATCCGACCCACCGACGTCGAGCGTGCCGCCGAACTGCTGCGCAATCTTTAGAATTTCGTCTGCAAACCGATGCCGAGCACCTCTTTGATCTGTATCTTCGAGCCGCCCTCTGTTCCGTCGGGCCGGCGGAATTTGATGTCGTCGTCGTAGAGCAGGTTGAACGTGAAGTTCACCCCCAGCCAGTCGTTGATGCGGTAAGCCAACAGCGCGTACCACCTCACGTCGACGTTCTGCGGTTTGTACAGATAGTTCGAAAAGAGATCGAGGCGTGAGTAGAGGTGCAGGTCTTGCAGCAGGTCGCGGTTGACTTCGAGGCGCACGTTCGCCCCGAACTCGTGGCGCATGCGTTTACCGGGTTCCACACCGTAGGGATGCAGTGTCATCGCGTTCTGCGCATCGAGAAACAACCTGTCGTCGTTCATGAAAGTTCCCCTCCACGTGGCAGGCGAGATGTAGGCGCTGAACCATGTGTTGGGTCTCCATGTGAATCCGGCTCCAAAACCCAGATAGCCCGGTGCCATAAAACGCGACATGTACCTCTTCGGATTGACGTTGTAGTCGTACCCCTGCGCAAACTGCGTGGAGAACGTCCCCAACAGCGAAGCGTACCATGTGCGTGTGAGGCGATAGCCATACATCGAGCTGAGGAATATCTTGTCGTTGGTTTTGCGGGTCTTGTGCGATTTCGAATGGTTCATCCCGTAGGCCAACTCCAGACGGTTTTGCCACCTGTGACGGCGGTTGGTGTAGAGGACATCGTAGTTCAACAGCGCGTCGAGAGCCAACGATCCTTCGCCGCCTGCCGCCCAGTTTGAGAGCGACACTTGCGATAGGGTCACCCCTCCCACACCGCCGCGTTGCCAGCGTGGCCCCTGATTGTCGAACTGATCGAAGTTAAAGGCGGGGGTGTCGAATTGCGACCCGTCGAGTGGCCCGCGCGGCGCCGCGGCGCCTTGTGCGGCGGCATCCTGAGCCGCGGCATCTTGTTGGTAGTACTCCTGTCCGCCGGCGTCCTGTCCACCGACCTCCTGTGCGCCTGCTGCGAGGGCTGTGGCGAACATCGTGAGAGTGAGTGCAATCTTTTTCATAACTCTTTTTATTTACGGTTTTCGGTTTTCCGCCCCCCCCTTCTGCACATTTCGCGCCAAATTAAGTTTATCGCGGCACAAAGTTTGGATTCGGGGGAGTGTAAAAACCTATTATTATGAAAAGAATCATACTACTCGCCACGGCCGCGCTATGGCTTGTTGTGCCCTCCGGCGCGATTTCGGCAACGGCCCAAAGAGCAACTCAGGGGCGGACTGCGGGAGTGGCACCCTACGGTGGACTGTTCGACAGCCAACCTGGTTTGGAGACGGCCGCGAGCCCGTTCATCACCCTGCGTAAGGCGGGAGGCAAACTGTGGCTCGAAGTCCCCGTGCGCTACATGGGGCGCGAGATGCTGATGGGCTCGACCCTCGCCGAGATTTCCGACGGACGCATGGGCAGCGTGGGTTACAAGCAGCAGGATCCGCTCCACATCCGCATGTCGACGGCCGACAGCATGCTCCACATCCACCGGATCAACACCGAGTTCACCACCGGCTACGCCTCCGGAGCGATGCGCAAGGTGAACATCGACCCGATAGTGTTCTCTTTTCCGGTCGTTGCAACGGGCGCGGGCGGAAGTTCGGTCGTGGTGGAGATGAGCGATTTTTTCCTCGACAACCCGTCGTGGGCCGATTTTTTCCGCCCCGAGGTCGGCGCCTCTCCAACTTTCCGGCGCGAGAGTTCGTCGCTGAGCACGATCAAGGCGTTCAGTAACAACGTCTCTATCGGCTCCACGCTCTCGTTCACCGTGTCGGCTTCGGACGGGATCGCCGACAACGATCCCGTGACGGCGCGCGTGGTGCGTTCGATCCTGCTGCTGCCCGAGGATAAGATGACCCCGCGCCTCTCCGACTCACGCGTGGGGGTTTTCTCCGAGGATAAGATGCGTTTCGCCGACCCCATCGAGGGTTCGCGCACCTACTCTGTGGCCCATCGCTGGCGTGTCGTCCCCTCCGATGTGGCAGCCTACTCGCGCGGCGAACTGGTCGAGCCGGTCAAAAAAATAGTGTGGTACATGGAGCCCGACTTCCCCGAATCGTGGAAACCCGCCATGAAGCGCGCCGTCGAGAATTGGAACATCGCGTTCGAGGAGATCGGTTTCAAGAACGTGATGGAGGTGCGCCCCTTCCCCACCCGGGAGGAGGACCCGGAGTTCGACCCCGACAACCTCAACTACTCGTGCATACGCTTTCTGCCCTCCAACACCCTGAACGCCATGGGCCCCGCGTGGGTCGACCCCTCGACGGGCGAGATCATCTGCGCCTCGGTGATCGTGTGGAGCGACGTGGCTAAGCTGATCAACCGGTGGCGTTTCGTGCAGACATCGCAGGTCGACGAGCGCGTCCGCACAAAAAAACTGCCCGAGGATATATTCAACGAGTCGATCGAATACGTCATCTCCCACGAAGTGGGCCACACACTGGGATTTGCCCACACCATGGCCTCATCGCGCGCCTGGCCCGTCGATTCGCTGCGTTCGCCCACCTTCACGCGTAAGTTCGGCTCCACACCCAGCATCATGGACTACGCGCGGTTCAACTACATCGCCCAACCGGGTGACGTGGGAGTAAGCCTCACCCCACCCAGGATCGGCATCTACGACAAGTTCCTCGTCAAGTGGACATACAAATACATTCCCTACATGACCAGCGAGTGGGCCGAGGCGTCGACTGTCGAGAGCTGGGTCGACGAGGTTGCGGGCAACCCCGTCTACCGCTACGGCCGACAGCAGCTGTCGGCACGCTACGACCCCAGCGCCATAGAGGAAGACCTGGGCGACGACCCCATTCGCGCGGGCGACTACGGCATAGCCAACCTGCGCTACATCCTTCCGCAAATGGCGGGTTGGATCACCGGCGACCCCGACTATGAATACCGCCGCGAGCTCTACTCCGAGATCACCGAGCAATACTGGCGCTACATACGCGCCGTGTTGATGAACGTGGGGGGCCTATATCTCACCGAAGTGAAGGAGGGCACGCCCGGCCGCCACATAGAACCGGTCGATCGCCACACCCAGCGCGAGTCGCTGCGCTGGGTGATGCAAGAGTTGCGCCACATCGAGTGGCTCGACGAACCTACGCTGGTACCCCATTTCCCACTTGGCCCCGCCGGCGCTCCCTCTATGGCAACGCGTGTGGTCGGGAGCATCGCCGCACAAATCCCCGGAGTGGTACTCTCGTCGCACTACGCCACTATGCAATCGGGCCGCCACGCGGCATACACCATGAGCGAATTCGCAGACGACCTGTTCCAAGAAACATGGCGCAGCATACACCGCCACCGTACCCCAACCTTCGGCGAGCGTATACTGCAACGCACGATGGTCGATTTGTTCTGCGCGCCCCTCTCGGCTATGGGAGGCGGAGGTGCGACAACGGGTATCACCACAACCGATGGCATCGGAACCCACGGCAGCCCCGATGACTCACATAAATTCGGCCCCGCGGGAATGAACCTTCAAGACCCCGTCGACATATCAACCATCGACGACTCGGACGAGTGGATGATCGATCTGGCCCTGCGTTCGCGCCACCTTCTGGAGCGCGCCTCCAACCGTAGCCGTGGCGCCAACCGCGCCCACTACCAGTCGTTGCTGCTGAAACTCAACGCGGCGCTCGAAAACAAATTGGGGTTATGAAGACAGGGTGGTTCATTTCGATCCTGAGCGTTCTCGCCGTCGTGCCGGCCGCGCTCTCGTGCCACTCGCCGAACGTCGGGTTGACCCGCGCCCGCGCCGAAGAGATCGCCGCCGAAGTGTGGCAACAGAAACTTACGCGTATCGAGGCCGACTACGGCGCGATGTGGGACGCACAGGTGCTCACTCTGCGCAACCTGCGCATGCCGCTCCACACAGCCATCTACGGCACCGAACCGGCCGACGGACGCAGCCTCTACATCTCGATGCACGGAGGCGGCGCGGCCCCGGCTGCCACCAACGACGAGCAGTGGGAGAACCAAAAAACGCTCTACTCTCCGTCCGAAGGGGTGTATGTCGCCCCCCGTGCCGCGGTCGACGACTGGAACATGTGGTTCAGGCCCTTCCTCGACACGCTCTTCCCGATTATCATCCGCACGGCGATGGTACGTCACCGGGTCAATCCCAACAAAGTCTACCTCATGGGCTACTCCGCCGGAGGCGACGGCGCCTACCGCATGGCGCCCCGTTTGGCCGACCGCTGGGCCGCCGTCGCCATGATGGCCGGCACACGGGGCGAGGCATCGCCGCTTAACCTCCGCAACATCGGCTTCACCATGTGGATGGGCGAGCTCGACAATGCCTTCGACCGTAACACGCGCGTCCGTGAGTTCAACCGTCTGCTCGACTCTCTTCACGCCACCGACCCCGAGGGCTACCTCCACAGTCTCAACATAGTGCAGGGCCGGGGCCACTGGATGGAGAACGCCGACACACTGGCCGTCGACTGGTTGAGCCGATTCACGCGCAACCCCTACCCCGACCTCGTGGTATGGCGCCAGGAGGATAGCGCCCGGAGCCATCACCTCTACTGGCTGTCGATCCCCGCCGACGCCGGAACGCGCCCCGGAGGGGAGGCAAGAGTACGTCGCGACGGCAACACCTTCACCATCGAGCACAACGACTACGACACGCTCTACATCGACCTCAACGACCGCATGGTCGATCTCGACCGACCCATAGCAGTGATCCGCGACGGCCGCACGCTGTTCAACGAACAAACCCCGCGCAGGGCGGGGTTCATTCACACATCCATCGAGGATCGGGTCGATCCCGACTACATTTTCAGCGCGCGGATCGAAGTGGACTCCGCCGGTGCCCGGTCGTACCGGGAGGAATAACATATTGGGTTTCTCATTTCAAGTTGGTTGTTCTAATTATCTTTCGATCTCTGTTTCGCTCGCAGCATCCACACCAACGACACTTTGGCCCGGGTGGGTATCACTAACCGCCGATCTCCGGTTCTCAGGTATCCCAGCCCCAGGGAGTACTCCATTCGCAGCGTCCCGGCGGGATTGATCGTGTGTGCGTATCCGCCCGACAACCCGACGTGGAATATATTGCGCAATTCATCCTTCGTTCCTCCGATCGTGTAGTACCTGTACCCTCCCGTGTAAGCTCCGGCGAACCATCCCGTAAGCAACGGACTTGTCGATCGGTCTCCAAACCAACGGCGTCCCTCGATGGTTGCTCCCCAACCCCACCAGATCGGAAAGTATACCTCGCCCGCAACCGACCAAAACCGGCCTATGGGCACCTCGGCCTCGAGGTTGAGTCCGCCGGCAAGATAGGACAACAGATTGGCCTTCAGGACGAACAGATCTCGCGGCTCGGGCTCCGGTATCACCACCGGGGGCGGCGGCTCCACGGGAAGCGGTTTGGGTTTCACGGCAGCGATCTCGACCCTCTGTACACCTGTTCCGGCGGCGATGGAGTTGTTTCTCACTCTCACCGTGTCGAGCCGTCGCTCGTAGCCGGGATGCCAGAAGTGCAGTGTAATGGCTGTCGCGCCTCTCAGGTATGGCATCAGGTTTGCATCTATATATCTCCACGTTCTGCCTGCGGAGAGTGTCCGCAGTGAGTCGCGTTTGTATTCGTCGTCAACGTTGTTCAGGATTTCCAGCACCTTTTCGCGGTCGGGTGTGCGTGTGTCTTCAAGCACCAGTCTTCGCAGCCCGCTCCACTCCTCGCCCACGGAGAAGGTCTGTACCTCCTCCGGGGCGATGTGGGGATATCTCCTGACCAGATACCCCTTGGTGTTCTGAGCTCGTGCCACGGCGAGGCGTTCGTTGTTGGCCGTGTTGCCGTCTGGCGACGAAGCGGCCGTGACACTTATGTGATTCAGTCTTGCAAGCACCGCCGTGTCGCGCAACCGTCTGTCGAGAGAGTCGAATATCCGGGAGTTGCTCATAAAATCCGTCTCGGGAATCGCACTGCCGATCCTGAAGGTGATCGTCTCCATTTCGACCGTTTCGTCCACCTCGTCGTCTCTCCACATTGTGCTGAAAGCTCCCTCACCCTGATCCGGCTTCGGTGGTTCGGGAACTATCAGCAGGTGTCTTCCCACGATTTCGCCTGCCAATCCCGTACCCTCCAACACCTGGCGCACGAACTCCTCGGTGCCGAGTGTCTCCGACGACAAGACGACCTGCCTCTCGGGCGATATATAGTTGTAGTTGACGACTGGCTGGAGAGCTGTCTGACGTTGAAGTTCCGCAAGAGCCTCTTTGACGGTTGTCGTCTTCGAGGGCATTGTCACCGACCTGCCCTGAGCCTGGGCCCGGATGCCTCCCACGGCGACTATCATACAAATACCCAGAACAGCTATCCTTCTTATTACTTTGTTGGGTCCCCCTCCCATATTTCGTTTGGCGATTAGTTTATACCATTAATCTTCTCATCTCTTCCTTACGCTGATCACATCGCCGTCGGTCTGCCACGACAGGCCCGGGTCGATCCTCGATAGCATCTTCAGCACGTCGTCGAGCTCCGTTCCCTCGAAATCGGCGGAGTATCGTCCAGCCGCGGTGTCGACCCCTTCGGCTACTTCGATCTCCACCTCGAAGTTGAGTTCGAACGCCACTATGAGGTCTCCGAGGGTCGCCTCCTCGAATCTCAACAGCGGTATCACTCCGTGTTCGGCCATCTCCGAGGCAGGAATCAGCTCGGTCTGCAATTCGCCCGTGGCGGTGTTCACCTTCAGTCGTTCGCCGCGCGCGAGGATCGTCTCGGCCGGAGCCGCTTCCGGCTCACCTTCGCCTGCGTAGGCGGCAACCTTCACTCCCACACTTCCTTCGTAAAGGCTCACCGCGGCCCGTGAGTCATCCGCCCCACTGTTCTCAGCCAGCCTGAAGACCGTCCCCAACACGTTGACGGCCAGATCGTCGGTCTCCACGGTAAAAGGTATCCGCGATCCGTCGTTGCCGGTCGCCTCGGCAACATCGAACAGCGCCTCGCCCGAGAGTGCCACCGCGCGGTTGTCGGCAAACGTCTTTGCGTCCCACGACACGGTAGATCCTCCTTCGGCCTCCACCCGTGAGCCATCGGGCAGGTCGATCGTTTGGGTTGTTCCTTCGGGCACCTCTATCGCGACAATGTCGCTCTGCGGGCCCCGGCTCAGCATCCACCACACACCTCCGAGCACCAGTGCCACGGGCGCCAAAACCGCGGCTACTCTGAGAATCGTGCGGCGTAAAAAGAGCTTCTGTCGCGTCTGCGCTCCGGATTCCCAGGATTGCAGGGTTTCCTGTGCGGTTTCCGACATGCTCTCTGTCACCACCCCGGCCATCTCTGCGTCGCTCCCGCGTGATGCGAGAGGGTCGTAAGATGCCGCGACGGGAGTTTCATCGAGTCCCAAACGGCGCGCAAGTTCGGGCCACAGGGCCGGAGCGAGCACGGGTTCAGGATTGAATTTGAATTTTTCTATGAATTTTGCGTAGAGTGCGGCCGATTTTTCCTCCTCGTTTTCGGAGCCAGACAGCCACCAGCGCATCCTCGCCATGCTCTCCTCTGGCACCTCGGCCTCCGAGAACATGATGTCGATAAGTTTTTCCACCTTCGACCGACCGTCGGTCGCAGCTAAGCTTTCAGTCCCGGCGCCATTTCCCGCCCCGGTTCCTTTTCCGACACCGGCACTGTTTTCTGCCCCGGCCCTCTTGTCGGCCCCCGTCGGTACGCTGTCTTTTCTTCTTACCATTGATTTTTCCTCCTCCCTTTGTATATATGTGCCAAAAAAGGGGGGGTAATGTGAATGGAAAACGAAAAAAAATGAAAAAAAAATTATTGGGTAATGAAGTACCACAAAATGACGTTGGCGAGAGCGGCGCGTAACTCCTTGAGAGCAAATGTCATGTGCGTTCTCACGGTGTTGAGCGATATTCCCATTTCGCGTGCAATCTCATTGTAACTGAGCCCCTCCTTCCTGCTCAATTCAAACACACGTCTTCTCTGTGCGGGCATATTTCTAATGACCTCCTCCAACAGGAGTGAGGTTTCGAGCGAGATGATTCCTTCGTCGGCCAGCCCGGCGAACTGTTGGGTGTCGAGTCTCTCCTCGATGTTTCTTTTGTTTTCGGTGGTTCGGGTTCTCAACATCCTGAAGGCCATGTTGCGAGCCATTCCGTAGACGAAACCGTAGAGCGAGGTGTGCGGATCAAGAGTTTCTCGCCTCTCCCACAGGGTGGCGAAAGCCTCCTGCGTCACCTCTTTGGCGTCATCGGAACTCCCCGTTATACGGGTCAGGAAGTGTATCAGCGAATCGGCATAACCCATGTAGAACGCACTGAAAGCGCCTGCGTCGCCACTTTTAATGGCGGCTACGAAATCTCGCGAAGCCTGCTCCGTGCCAGGCCATACCTTTGCTGTCATACCCGGCAAAGATAAGCATTTTTTTTTATTTACGTAGTATTAGCATTAAAAAGGAAGCGTTTCTCCGCTCATTTCGCCGGCACGAGATGACGTTCGACAATCTCGGCAATGTCGGCCACGGGCAGCGACGTATTGCGCGCTATGGCCTTTTTACAGAGCGGACATGCGGTGACGACCGACCCTGCACCGGTCTGTTCGAACGCCCGGCCCACGGCTACGCCCATCTTCCCGACAGCGTTCTTGTCGAGCCCGTTACCCGCAATGCTCGAACCGCAGCACATCGCCTCACGGCCCGTTTCGGCAGGCTCGACGAGCGTACCCACGCGGCGCACGATCTCTCTCGGGGGTTTGTATATCCCGCATCCGCGCCCCAACTCACAAGGGTCGTGATAGGTGAATCGCTCGGTTCCGGGTGTCAGGCCAATGCGCCCCTCACCCAGCAGGCGCTCGATGTATTCGGAGTGGTGCACCACCTCGATCCCCGGCAGCACGTAATCCTCGCGGAAAACCTTCAGGCATATCGGGCACGAGGTGACGAGGGTCGTGATCTCCTGTTTCGAAAACATCTCGGCGTTGATCTTCATCATCTCGCGCGCGGCGTCCACCTCGCCCGAGAGTTTGAGCGGACGTCCACAGCACACCCCGCCGGAGCGGTCGGCCCACCACACCTCTTCGCCTACCGCAGCGAAGATGCTCTCCATCGCCTTCAGAATGCGTGGCGACAGCAGCGTCATGCAGCCCGCGAAGTAACCCGTGCGGCCGCCCCCGGACGAGGTGTCGCGGTTGCGGGCATAGGCGTAACGATCGTTGGCGGGAGTATTGCGCAGTGCATGGCGGCTGTTGAGCCTCAGTGTGTTGAGTTCCAACCCCACCGGACACCGCTCCTCGCACCGGCCGCACATCATGCAGGTGTCGGCCACGCGGCGAGTGAGTCGGTTGTAGCGGCGGTCGCGCACGAAATAGACCGACTGCACCTGTTCGAGCCCGGCGTCGCGCTGCATCTGGCACGGATCGAGACAGAGGCCGCAGCGCGAACACGCCTCGATCTGAAAATGGTCGAAACTCTTCTCGCGCACCTCGCTGCGCAACCCCCACCGGCGCAGAAAGATCAAAGGCACCTCCGTGAATATGTGCATATAGCGTGAGAAGGGCATCGCCACGAAAAATACCCCCAGAGCGATCGAGTAGCCCCACCAAGCGGCCAACTCTAACCCCTGCGTGGCTACCGGGGCGAGCAACCCGCCGAGGCTCCCAGTAAGAAATCCGCCCGAGCCGAACAGCCCGCTCGTGATGCTTTCGGCCAGCAGGCGCATCGGAAATATAAACCACAACGACCCGAGGGCCACCCTGTCGCCGAACGTCAGCCGCGTAGTGCGCCTCATGCCCAATGCCCGCGAGCGAATCCGTTTGAATAGAGCCAGCGCCAGACCCGACAGCACGTAGAGCAGCAGCAGGTCCATCACCGCCTCGAAATCTATCCCCCACCGCGGCCCGTGCTCGAGTCCCGTGGTAAAAAACTTGAAGAATATGTGGCCCTGCAATGGCACGAACCGTCCTCCGAGATAGGCCGTCGTCTCGAGCCATCCCACCACGATCAGCAGGAACCACCCAAGGGCAAAACTCGTGTGCATGTAGCCCAGCAGCGGATTCACACGCCATATTCGCCGATGTAGCAGACACTCGGTGAAACACTCCCACACGGCACGTACCGTTGCGAACGAAAATATCCCGCGCCGCACCTTCTGTCTGTCGCGCCGCGGCAGCCGCGTGAACCACCGCACATATTTATAGAATATGACGGCAAACAGCACGCTCGTCCCGACGACGAACGGCACCACAAAGCCGTGATAAAAAGTCAGATTCTCCATCTCAATAGTCACCCAGTTTGCGTTTGATCAGCATCACCACGCCACGGGTGTTGATGCCTCGCGGACACACCAGACGGCACTTTCCGCACAGCATGCACTTGTTCATCTCGCGATATGCTCCGGCGTACTCTCCGCGGCGAACCAGCGTCTGCACCATCCTGAAGTTGAAACTCGTCAGATTGCCCGCCGTGCAGGTCGCCGTGCAGCCTCCGCACGCTATGCAGGCGCGGAACTCGGGCATCTCGTCGCCCAACTCGCGCGCCGAAGTAAGGTCATTGCGGTCGAGGTCTATTCCCCGCGCCACCGAGATCATGTATCCGAAGTTTACCGCGTT
This sequence comes from Alistipes sp. UBA928, assembly GCA_002293665.1. GTDB lineage: Bacteria > Bacteroidota > Bacteroidia > Bacteroidales > Rikenellaceae > UBA940. The sequence continues at coordinate 14,254 of DBDQ01000022.1, forward strand.
CATTTCGCCTTTTTAAGATATTCCACAACCTTTTCGGCGGCCATCGCCCCCTCGGCAATGCTCTCTCCGATGGTTTTCGGAGCTGTGGCCGCACCCGCCGTGAAAACTCCCGGCGCACCCGTCTCCACACTCCCCGCAAACATGTCCTTCGGAGCGACGAAACCACTCGGTGCGAGCGTCACACCCTTGCACGATGCGGCGAGGCGTTCGTTCCCCCCCGCGGCTTTCATGCCCACGATCAACACGAGCATGTCGACGGTCATCTTCATAGGCCGACCAACGAGCGTGTCCTCGGCCTTGATCTGTATTCGTCCGTCGATCGTTGGCGACGCCTCCGACACGCGACCGCGAATGAAGTTGATGCCCGACTCCTGCTGCGCCTGCTGGTAGAGCTCCTCGTAACCGGGGCCGAACATGCGGATGTCCATGTAGAAGTTGTATATCTCGGCCTCGGGAAACAGTTCGCGCATCTCCATGGCCTGTTTCACGCCCGTTATGCAGCACACTTTCGAGCAGTGGCGCTGGTTCACCTTTTCGTCCCTCGACCCCACGCAGTGCACGAACGCGATCCGCCGCGGGGCACTCCCGTCGTGCAGTGCCACGTGGCCCTTGTTGAGCATCCGCTCGATGTCGACGGTGGTGTAAACGTTGTCGTATACGTGGTAGCCGTACTCCTCCTTGAGCCGCGCGTCGAAAATATCGAACCCGCTCGCCACTATGACCGCGGCGGCATCGAGCGTTTTCCCTTCGGCGAGGGTAACACCTTTCGAGCCGATGCCCTCCACCTCGGTGTGGAGCATCACCTCCACGCCCGCATGTTCGAGCCTGCCCGCCATCTCCTCAAGCACCTCTTGTGCCGGAGTCATCGTGGGAAACAGCCGGTGCCAGTCGCGCAGTTTGCCACCCACGGCGCCGCTTCGTTCCACTATCACGGGCTTCAGTCCGTCCGCCGCCAGCGACAGCGCCGCCTGCATTCCTGCCGGGCCTCCTCCAATTATGATTACTTTCTTTGTCATACTATAAATTCGCGGCGGCCGTTGCCGCTCATGCTTTTATGCGATAAATCCTGTCTCCTGTGAATGAATTGACGACGGCCGTCTCGGGTGCACCTATGTATTTGCCCGCACGCCCCAGAAACTTGCCCGAGGGGTCGTAGGCCACCCCCATCCGGGCGAGCAGCGGTTCGACATCCACCTGGTGCATCTGCATCCCCATCTCCCACGGGTCGTAGCCCAACACCAAACCCGCCATCTCCTCGTAGGTGAGCACGGGTATTCCGCGTCCGTCGGCGCCGTAGGTCACATTCTCCATCTCGGCTATGGCATACTGCCATTTGTCGAGGAACATGGCGCACCCCGGACAGTTGGCCACCATGAAGTCGGGGCGGTAGGGCGCCATCGACTCCAACTTCTTTCGCGAGTTGGCGATCGAGAAACCGCGGTTGGCCTGCACAAGGTAGTTTCGGAAACCGAACCCGCAGCAGTGCCGCCGCTCGGGATAGTCCACGACCCTGCCCCCCCACTCATCGACCATTCCGGCCAACACATAGGGAAACTCGCTGCCGCCGATGCCACTCTTCGGAAAAATCTTCGCATAGTGGCAGCCTATGTGCTCCACCACATTCAGTGGTTCGCCCGTAACCGCGTTCTCCAACTTGCGTACCGCCTGCGCCGCGATCGCCTCGCGGTTGTGGAACACGAGATCGGAGGTGTGGGCAAGGTTTGCAGGCTTCTTAAACTCGCGCCCCGTGGCTTTAAACAAATTCTCTCTCGCCCGCGCCTCGGTCTCGGGGAACTCGTGCCATGTCTCGAGTATCTCGGTGTAAAGACCGAACGATGTGATGCACGAGATGGCCATATTCTCGTATCCCGCCTCGGTCATCAGCGCGAATTGCCTCGCCACGACGGCCATCGTGGTGTCGAGCGGCACAATGTCGGTGTGATAGCCGATGCCGGTACACGACGTATGGCGCGGATCGTCGTAGATGTCCTTGCCCAGCACGTCGCGCATTATGCGCAGGAAGGTGGTCTCGCTGCCGGGAAAGAAATTCTGGCGGATGCAGCTCCTCGCATAATAATAGTGGTCGTCCGCTATCTCTTTCTCGTAATCTCGCCAACTTGTTCTCTTCATGACAAAAAATAAATCGCTGCCGGTGTTCCTCCGGCTTATTGGTGGTTGTTCGAGTTGTGGGTGAATGTGTGCATCATGTATTCGGTGGTGGCGCCGTCGGAGTATCCCATCTCGCGGGCCTTGCGGTCGCTTGCCTCCTCTATTTTTTCAAAGAAGGCTTTTCCTCCGCTCACCTCGAATATGCGGTTGATCTCGCCTATTGCCTCGTCGTCGATCTTGCGACCGGCACCTGGCCCGGCGCCCATGTAGTTGGGCGAAAAACGGGTGTACAGGTCGGTGTCGTTGCGGTTGGCCCAATCCCACACCGGCCCCTGCTCGGGGTGCAGCGCGGGCGACACGAGCCGCGGGGTGATGCAGTAGCCTTTTTCGAGAATATGGTGGCCTATGACCCTTTTGATAGCGATCTGCTGCCGCCCCTTTTCGCTCTCTACGAACAGGCCCAACCGCTGCGACAGCGTGCGCAGGGCCTGAATTATATAACCGGGTGTATTGCCGCGCGGACACCTCGGACGGCACGACATGCACTCGCCGCAGTACCACAGCGTATCGCTCCGCATGAGCGCCTCGATGGCGTCGTCGTCTTTGGTTTGGATCGTGTTGACTATCTTTCGCGGATCGTAGTCATAGAACTCGGCCGATGGGCACACACCTGTGCACACACCGCAGTTCATGCACGCCTTCAGACCCTCGCGGAGGCGCACATCTTCCATGAGCATGTCGAAATATTTTCCCATACCGCAAAGGTACGGCCCCCGGCTTACTTGCGCAGTGGTATAAATACCTATTTACGGCGTGAGTAGACAACAAACTCGAACGCGCCGTGATCTTCGGACGACACGCGACGCCATCGCCTCAGATCGACCTTGGGGAACTTCGTGTCTCCCCGGTAGGCGGCATGTATCTTTGTGATATATAGTTCGTCGACGAGCGGCAATGCTTGGCTGTAAATCTCGGCGCCGCCTATGATGAAAGCATCGGGATGTTTTGCCACCGCCGACTCCAACGAAAACTCTGTCTCCGCTCCTTCGTGGCGAAAGTCTCCCCGGCGCGTTACGACAACGTTGCTACGGTTCGGCAGCGGCCTGCCCAGCGATTCGAAGGTCTTGCGCCCCATGATCACCGTGTGGCCCGTGGTGACACGCTTGAAATACCGGAGGTCTTCGGGAATGTGCCACGGCATGGCGCCATTCGCACCGATCACCCGGTTTTTGGCTATCGCAACAATTATCTTGAGGCTCATACCGCAATGGGAGCTTTGATCGCAGGCCACGGGTCGTAGCCCTCGAGGGTGAAGTCCTCGTAGCGAAAATCGAAGATGGAGCGCACGTCGGGATTGAGCCGCATTGTCGGCAGCTTGCGCGGCTCGCGAGTGAGTTGCAGCGCCGCCTGCTCCAGATGGTTGAGATATAGATGGGTATCGCCCGTAGTGTGGACAAAATCACCGGGAGCGAGCCCCGTCACCTGCGCCACCATCATCGTGAGCAGCGCGTAGGACGCTATATTGAAAGGTACGCCGAGGAAGACGTCGGCACTGCGCTGATAAAGCTGGCACGAAAGCCTTCCGTCGGCCACATAGAACTGAAACAGCGCATGACATGGCGGCAGCGCCATTCCCTCGATCTCGCCCACGTTCCACGCGCTCACGATGTGGCGCCTCGAGTCGGGGTTGGTTCGGATCGCCTCCACCACCTGCGCTATCTGGTCGATGTGTCCTCCGTCGGGCGTGGGCCAACTGCGCCACTGGTAGCCGTAGATATGGCCCAGGTCTCCGTCGGGCCCTGCCCACTCGTCCCATATCGTGACGCCGTTGTCGTGTAGGTATTTCACGTTGGTGTCGCCCCGCAGGAACCACAGCAACTCGTGGATTATCGACCTCAGATGGAGCTTTTTGGTGGTGAGCACTGGAAACCCCTTCGCAAGGTCGAAACGCATCTGGTGACCGAACACGCTGCGCGTGCCCACCCCCGTGCGGTCGCTCTTCACCGTCCCTTCGGCGATGATCCTCTCCAACAGATCGAGATACTGTTTCATGATCTAAAGAAGCTCCCTGATCTTCCGTTCGAGCGCGTCGCCGTAGAGATTACGCCCGGCAAGGTTACCCTCGCGATCGAAAACAAAGTTGGCGGGGATCGTCCCCACGTTATATAACATCACGGGCGGGGAGCTCTGTCCGCGAAAATCGCACACCGTCGTCCACGGCAGTCGCTGCTGCTGCACTGCGTTGACCCACACCGCGCGATCGGTGTCGAGCGACACCTGATATATCGCGAGCCCGCGGTCGGAATAAGCCGTCCACAACTCTTTCATCTCGGCGTTGTTGATACTCGCTCCCGTGAGCGAGGTGCTCCAGAAGTCGAGCACTATCACCTTGCCCGCCATCGACGACAGTTTCACGCGCTGGCCGTACATGTCGGGCAACTCTATCTCAGGATAGTCGATCTCGGTTATCCCCTCGGTGTTGATCCTGTCGACAAACGCCTGTTGGCTGTCGCGTGTTGCAAGCTCACGGTCGAGCGCTGCCAGGTACCGCGAATCGGGATAGCGCGTGCGCACCGAGTCGGCAACCATGCGGTAGTACACGAAGTCGCTCTCGCCGTTGAACAGCACATCGTCGCCGGGCAGCCTTTGGTAGAGTGCGTAGATGGCGGCGAGCGACGAAGCGTTTTCGACTATGAAACCGATCTGCTGCCTCTTAACCTTCACATATTCGTCGAGGTAGGTGCGCCTTATCTGAGTCCTTCGTTCGTCGCCCGAGGGCCCGGCGGCGGTTCTGTCGAACCGGTTCGCGATCGAGTCGAGCGTCATCGCTCCTTTGGTGAGTATCCCGTGGAGCTGCCACACGAGTTCGCTTTCGGGCGAGCCGCTCACACGGTATCCATCGAGATCGCCCAGCGACAGTACGCTCACCTTCTCGCGCGGCGATATGAGCAGCGGCACCATCTCGCCGTCGTACCTGAGGTTGAATATGGCGGGTTGCCTGTCAGGCAACGCCACCTGAAAAGTAAACTCGCCCCGGTCGTTGGTCATCACGGTGTCGACCTGCGGAGTCGCCGCACCCGGCACCACCCGTTCGAGATAGACGGGCTGGGTGCCCGCGCCTATAAAATGTCCGTTTAATTGTGCGCTGTTTCTGTCGCAGCCCGCAAGAGTCGCCGCTACCCCCAGCCAAATAAAAATATCGCGTAGCTTCATTTTCAAATTCTCAAATTCACATCTGTTGTCTGCGCCGCCCGCCACCCGGACGTCCATTTTTTTGATTCTTGCCGCCATTGTGGCCCTTTTTTTGATGGGTAGGTGCGGCGGCGGATCGGTATTCGCTCTTCAGGGAGCCGAGAGCCTCCTCATCGAGTGCCAGTCCACCCCGCGACATTCGTTTGATGTCGCCGATAATGATCTCATTGTTGGGATGTTCCTGATTATACTCGTAGCTTTTTGTGCGCATGTAACGCGCAATATTTTCGAGGGTTTCTTCGACGGCCGCCCCGTCGGGGTTGTCTTTCAGCGAGCGTATCATATTCTCGACATTCTTGCCGTAGTGTTTGAACATCATGTTTTTGCGCGGATACTCGAGTTTTTCGGGCACCGGGCTGAGCTCTTTTTGCGTCGGTATGGGATACGGCGAATCGACGTCGAGATCGAACCCCGACATTATGAAGAGGTGATCCCACAGTTTGTGGGTTATGTCGGACGTATCCCTGAGCAGTGGATTGATGTTCCCCATCACGTCGATCACTATGGAGGCCTGCCGCGTTCGTTCGGCGCGGTCGTCGATCGTTTTGACGTAGTCGATCATCTCGTGAATGTGCCTGCCATACTCGGGCAGAAACATTTTACTCCGGGTATAATTATAGTTTTTTTCCATTCTTTTTCGCATTAAACGATATTTAAAAAAGTCACGATCATGTCTCAAGACGTCACACTCGACACAAAATTCGATCCACCCGATGTTCAATTATCCGCATGTCCGCATCCTATATCGGTGACAAAAAAATAGTGTCTGAATTTGCACTTTTTGTCATGAATTTAATGTATCTTCGTAAAAAAGTAGAGCGACCGATTGAAGTACAAAGGTAACAGTTTTCCGTAAATTTCAAAGCAATCCTCATGCCGAATATTTTGATTATAGAAGCCTCCCGTGGAATACGCAACACCCTTCGCGAGCGGCTCGAGTATGAAAGATACACCGTGGAGGCCACGGAGAATAGCGACGAAGCATTCGAAGTGATGCACAAATTCGAACCCGACGTGGTGTTGAGCGACCATTGCTGCGGCAGGGAGCGCGAGTTGAAGTGCCCCTTAATAGTCCTTTCCGACGACACCTCGGTCGAGAATGCCGTCGTGTCGGTGCGCGCCGGAGCGTGGGATTTTATTCCCAAACCGATCGACATGAATCACCTGTTGACCTCCATCAAACGCGCCACGGGCCCCGTCCCCCAGGAGCAACCCGAGCCCGAGTTGCCGCCGGCGCGTCGTCCCGCCTCACGCCCCGGCCATCGGGAGATGATCGGTACGTCGCCCAGGATGATACAGGTCAAAGATCTCATAGAGCGTGTCGCACCCACCGACGCGCGCGTGCTCATCACTGGCGACAACGGCACCGGCAAGGAACTTGTAGCCCGCATGCTCCACAACCGCAGCCGCCGCACGGCCGCACCGTTCATCGAGATCAACTGCGCGGCGATCCCCTCGGAGCTGATCGAGAGCGAACTTTTCGGCCACGAAAAGGGGGCTTTTACCTCGGCCATCAAGCAGCGCAAGGGCAAGTTCGAGCAGGCGGCCGGAGGCACGCTTTTCATGGACGAGGTGGGCGACATGTCGCTCTCGGCCCAAGCCAAGGTGCTACGCGCTCTTCAGGAGGGACGCATCAGCCGCGTGGGCAGCGACCGCGACGTGTCGGTCGACGTGAGGGTAATTGCGGCAACCAACAAGAACCTGCGCGCCGAGATCGACAAGGGCACCTTCCGCGAAGACCTCTACCACCGCCTGAGCGTGATCATCATCCACATTCCGCCTCTGTCAGACCGCGTCGACGACATTCCGCAGCTCGTGGAACACTTCACCGAGATGATCTGCAACGAGTACGGCATAGCCCGCAAGAGCATCAGCCCCGACAGCATAGCCGAACTCTGCAAAATGCCGTGGAGGGGCAACGTGCGCGAACTGCGCAACGTAGTGGAGAGGCTCATCATCCTTGGCGGCGACCAGATCTCGATCGAGGACATCCACGCTTACGTCAGCGAATTCGTTTGATAATGGCTGTTATTTTTCATACCTTTGCAGAGATAAACACCTCTGAAAAGGTATGAAAAAGTTGGCAACCACCATCCTGATTCTCGCCCTGTCGGCCGTCGCGGCAACGGCACAGAACGACGCCCGTACCTGGGTCGGGGAGCGCTCCTGGGCCCCCGGAGGCTTTACTCTCAAACTGCACGACCCGATCGACGCCGGGCAGTTTCGCGACCAGTACCTTCGCAATCGCGAGGTGTGGGACGCCGTGTTCCTCTACCTGCGCGACACGCGTCTCGACACACTCTCTGTGGGCGAGCGTCGTCTGCCCGGCCTGGGTGACCGGGTCGTACTGCGACTGACCGAAGGGCCCACCCGGCCCAAGGAAAATCTGCAACGGCTCGAATATCACCGTAAATATATAGACATACACATCAACCGTACAGGCAGTGAACTCATAGCCTGGGCCCGTCCGGCGGAGAGCGAGACGACTACCGTCACGGAGTACGACGCCGGACGCGACGTGGGGTTCTGCACCACCTCAGTTCCGGTGAACTATCACCGCAGCACGACCGACGGGATGTTCATCCTCTTCCCGAGCGACTACCACCTCCCCTCGATCCACGACGGTGAGTCGGGGTCAGTCAAAAAACTTGTCATCAAGATCGAATACCTGCAATAACAACGCACCACTATGGAAAAGATAAAATGCCTCATCGTCGGCAGCGGCCCCGCGGGCTATACGGCTGCCATCTACACCGCCCGGGCGGGACTCTCCCCGGTAGTCTACACCGGCCTCACCCCCGGCGGCCAACTCACCGAGACGAGCGTGGTCGAGAATTTCCCCGGCTACCCCGAGGGAATCGCGGGCCCGCAGCTCATGGACGATCTCAGGCACCAGGCCGAACGGTTCGGAGTGTCGGTGCGCCAGGGCGAGGTGACGGCTGTGGCACTCGCCGAGCGCCCATTCCGTGTCACGGTCGACGGCGGGGCGCACGAACTCGAGGCCGAAACCATAATCGTCGCCACCGGAGCCACGGCACGCTACCTGGGTCTCCCCTCGGAGAAGAAATTCGCCGGCATGGGGGTTAGCGCCTGCGCCGTGTGCGACGGATTTTTCTATCGCGGCAAAGATGTGGCCGTGGTGGGCGGCGGCGACTCGGCCTGCGAGGAGGCTTTGTATCTGTCGACCATCTGCCGCAAGGTGTGGCTCATAGTACGCAAACCCTACCTGCGCGCCTCGAAACACATGCAGCAGCGGGTCGCAGGGAGCGCTAATATAGAGGTATTGTTCGAACACACGACGCAGGAGATACTGGGCGACGCCGCCGGAGTGACGGGAGTGCGTGTCCGCCGGGCCGACGGCACCGAGCGCGAACTCGCCATCGAGGGCTTCTTCCTCGGCATAGGCCACACCCCG
>DBDQ01000047.1 GCA_002293665.1 Alistipes sp. UBA928
CGGCGGAATGCCCTGCACGATGGTTCGCCTGAACCTCGTTAAAGGCCTCGGCCCCGTGCTGCAACTCGCCGAAGGGTGGACGGTAGACATCGACCCCACCGCCCACAAGATACTCGACGACCGCACAGATAAGGGTTGGCCGACGACATGGTTTGCGCCGAGGCTGAACGACACCGAAAACTTTAAGGATGTCTACTCGGTGATGAACTGCTGGGGTGCTAACCACGGCTCTATCTGCGCTGGACACGTCGGGGCAGACCTCATCACACTCGCCTCGATGTTGCGTATTCCCGTTTCGATGCACAACGTGGCCGACGAGGACATTTTCCGTCCCGCCGCCTGGGGTGCGTTCGGCATGGATAAGGAGGGGTCGGACTATCGCGCGTGTGCCACCTACGGCCCGCTTTACAAGAAGTGATCCTTATGAACCTCAAACAAGGCTATCCGGTAGAGGCGGCGGGGAAAACCCGTCGTTTCTGCCAGATTATCGAGTTGAATCCCGACACTCTCGACCAATATAAATATTGGCACGACAGCCGTAATATATGGCCGGAGATACCTGCCGGGATTCGTCGCGCCGGTATCCTCGACATGGAAATATACGTCCACGGCACGACGGGGATAATGATACTCACCACGCCCGTCGATTTCGACTGGGAGACGGCGTTTGGTGCGTTAGCCGATATGGAGCGGCAAGCAGAATGGGAGGCTTTCGTAGCTCCCTTCCAACTTGCCGGCACCGGTCGCTCCGACGAGAAATGGAAGCTTTGCGAGCGGATATTCTCGCTTACCGACGCCCTGCCCTAAACAGACCCTTAAACCGAAAACTGCGAAAACCTTTAAAATGAAAAACGACAAACAATCCCTCCTTAAACACGAAGGCATCAACTATCTGATACCTTTTATATTGATAACTTTCTGCTTTGCCTTGTGGGGTTTTGCCAACGACATCACCAATCCGATGGTGAAAGCCTTCTCGAAGATATTCCGCATGAGCGTCACCGAAGGGGCACTCGTTCAGGTCGCTTTTTACGGCGGATACGCAGTGGCGGCTTTCCCGGCGGCAATCTTCATCCGCAAATACTCATACAAAGCGGGGATATTGCTGGGGTTGGGCCTCTATGCCGTGGGGGTGTTGATGTTCTTTCCAGCCAAACTGACCGGCAACTACTATCCGTTCCTGCTCGCCTATCTGGTGATGACCATAGGCCTGTCGTTCCTCGAAACGAGCGCCAACCCCTACATCCTGTCGATGGGCAGCGAACAGACCTCGACCCGGAGGTTGAATTTCGCCCAGTCGTTCAATCCGCTCGGTTCGATAATGGGAATGTTCGTGGCCATGAAGTTCATTCAGGCCCGTATGAACCCCATGAGTACCGACGAGAGGGCACTGCTTCCTCCGGCCGAATTCGAGGCTCTGAAACAAAACGACCTCGATGTGGTATCGACACCCTATCTATTGTTAGGGGCGGTGATAATCCTCGTGTTTTTGGTAATCCGTTTCGCGAAGATGCCGCGCAACCATGAGGGAGGGCATTCGATAAATTTCCTTCCGACCCTCAAACGGATATTCTCGATCCCGAATTACAGGGAGGGGGTTATAGCGCAGTTCTTCTATATCGGCGTGCAGATCATGGCCTGGACTTTCATCATCCAGTACGGAACGCGCATCTTCATGGGAGAGGGATACGGTATGTCCGAACAGGCCGCCGAGGTGCTGTCGCAGAGATACAACATCGTGGCGATGGTAATATTTATTTGCAGCCGCTTCATCTGCACCTGGCTGATGAAATTCGTCAACGCTTCGCGCCTGCTGACGTTCTTCGCCGTCGCAGGGGGGATATTGACCGTCGGGGTAATCGCGTTTCAGAATATATTCGGTCTCTACTGCCTGGTGGGTGTGTCGGCCTGTATGTCGCTGATGTTCCCGACCATCTACGGCATTGCTCTCAAAGGATTGGGAGATGATGCCAAGTTCGGAGCGGCAGGGCTTATCATGGCCATCCTCGGAGGCGCCGTCCTTCCGCCGTTTCAGGCAAGGATAATAGATGCGGGAACCCTGTGGGGAATACCCGCGGTGAATCTGTCGTTCGTGTTGCCGCTCGTATGTTTCGTGGTGATACTTGTCTACGGGCTAAGGTCTTACCGCAGACATCTGGGTTAGCGAGTCGATAAATCTGTCTAAAAACGCCTCCGTGGGGATGTCCATCCCCGGCATTGTATTGAGATTCATCACGGTGCCGGGGACGGATGCCACGCGACGGCCTCTTTTCGCGGGGTCGCCTTTCAGGGCTTTTCGCATCGCATCGAGGTCGGCGGCGTGCAGCAATGTTCCGTGAAAAAGCCTGCGGCCTTTCTTTACGCAGGATGCCGTGCCTGAGATTTTTTTACCGTCGACAAGCAATTCCCCACGGGGGCCTGCCACGAATTCGATGCCCATACTTTTCAGGGCGGCTATTATCGGCGCGTGAGGTTTGTCGTCGAGCGGTGCGCTTTCGTCCACAGAGGTGATAAAAGAATAATTGATGTTTCCGAGGTCATGCCAAACAGCCCCGCCGCCCGAAATTCTTCTCAGGACGGGAATGGCGTTCCGGCTGCAATATTCGAGGTCGGCCTCGGCTTCGGGCGACTGGTTGCGCCCGACAACAACACACGGCGAGTTGATGTAAAACAATAAAAAATCCCCCTTACGCTCCGTGAGCAGTTCCCGCTCCAGTGCAAAATTCTGTACAGGGTCGGTCGAAGGACTTTTTATTATTGTCATCGTAATACAATTATGAATTATGAATTATGGATTATGAATTATGAGTTGATGTGTGCTTCGCACGTTTATAATCTATTTACAAAACATAAGCCTGCGGTATATGCCGCACCTGAATCCATAATCCATAATCTATAATTCATAATTCAACAAATAGTTTTCGGCTTCAACGCTCCACAGACCGTTGTGACGGCGGCATATCTCGTCGAGGGCGGCGAACAGAGGGTCGGTCGCGCCTTTTTCGGCAAAGTCGGCGATGGCTGTAAGAGGCATTTCGATATGGGTGTATATCAACTTCTTGCCTCCGGGAATTTCGGGCAGGCGCATAGTTGTGTCGATAACCGCATCCAAGCCTCCGATGTGGGTCACGAGGCCCGCGGGGTCAAGGCCGCCGTCCATTAATGCCAGCCCCTCGCGCATATCGTCGGTGTTGCCCCCGCTCGTCCCCGCAATGTGGGTCGAGGCGTAGTGGACGTTGTAGAAGTTCATCGAGGCACGGAATGCGGGATTTGCCGGGCCGGCAAAGAAGTTGAGGCAACCGTCTGTGGCGAGTATCGCATCGGCCTGTTCGACCACAGGCGCGACGGGTGCAAAGACGAAAACATCGTCGAAACCTTTTCCGTCTGTAAGTTCACGCAACCCGGCGGGAACGTCATCCATCCCGGAAGTATTAACATAGCGCAGGTCGATACCCCGTTTCGCCGCCTCTGTGGGAGGATAGAGCGACGCGGCACGGTCGAGGCGCGTTTGGTCGATGTCGGTCACGACCAGCAGGCGTGGGGTGCGGTCGCGGCGGATGGCGTAATTTATCGCCGCAAGCCCCATCGGACCTACACCCGCGAGGATGGCCATGTTGCCCCCCTCGACTATGTCCATCCGGTGGATGTATGAGCCGGGAGTTGTGTGGTAGTTGGCGTGCATCGCCCCGATGACGCACGAAAGCGGCTCGGAGAGGGATGCGCGGTAGAACCCGTCGCCCTCGAAGCGCAGCAGGCAGTCCTGCTCCATCACCTCGGCGGGAATCACGATGTAGGTCGCATCGCCGCCAATATATTTATAGGAATAACCCGGAGCACCCGCGATACCCACCGGCCCGCCGGGATAGTTGAGTGCGGGCTGGATCGAGAACCGATCGCCGGGCGAAAACCGATCGCGCCACCGTGCGCCCACCTCCACCAGATCGCCCGCAAACTCGTGGCCTATGATGACGGGATTTCGCGCAACGTCGCGGGGCACCCGTTTATGCACATCGGCCTCGTGAGTGGCTTTGTACGATGACATGCAGATCGAGTCGCACACCACCCGAGCAAGTATCTCACCCTCGCTGATAGCCGGCAACTCGAACTCCTCCAACCTCAGATCGTTCTTCCCGTAAAGCCTCACCGCCCGTGTCTTCATACCAATCTCTAATTTAGCATTATTTGACCGCCGGTAACGGGCAGCGCCTGCCCCGTCTCGCAGGTCTGTTCCACGAGATACATCACGGCCCGCGCGACATCCTCCGGGGTCGTTCCCTTACCCATCGGCACCTGCGCCATGTAGTGCCGCCGCACATCGTCTATCGTTTTCGCGCCGGGAACTTTCCCCGCCGCGAGGTACTGCACGAAAAGTCCGTTCTCGGGATCGCTCCACAGCGGCCCGTCGTAGAAGTTGCCGGGGCACACGCTGTTGACCTTTATGCGGTGCGGCGCAAGCTCCAACGCGAACGACTGGGTGAGTCCCACCCCGCCAAACTTCCCGCCCGCGTAGGCAAAGTTTGCCCGAGAGCCGCGCAGACCCGACTTCGAGTTTATCTGCACCATGTCGCCGTAGTTCTCGGGCGCCCATTGGTTTTGAATCTTCATCACTGGTGCAACGGCCTTCACGCAGTAGAACCAGGCGTTGTAGTTGACCCTCGTCACGAAGTCGAAAGTCTCGGGCGTCATCGACTCAATGTCGCCCGCCCTCAGCACCCCGGCGTTGCTGACGAAAAGATCGACCCCGCCGAACTCCTCCACCGTCCGCCGAACGAGCGCCTCCACACTCCTGTGGTCGGATACGTCTGTTTTCACGAACAGGGCACCTATCGCGTCGGCCGCGGTCCGCCCCGCCACCTCGTTCAGATCGGCCACCACGACACAAGCCCCCTCGTCGGCAAGACACCGCGCGATACCCTCGCCGAATCCCTGCGCCGCACCGGTGACGATCGCCACCCGTCCGCGCATCCTTCCCGAGGCGGTAGCGTCGCCAACCGCCAAAGTCCCGATGCCCTCGATGTGTATCAGATCGGGCGCGCGGCCCTTCGCCTCGCGGTACCATTCGATCGCGTCACGAACCTCGTCGAGGTCGGTAAAATCGGGCAGGCTGAGCATGCTGCCGCCCGCGGCGGGAGGGGGATCGTCGTCGCTAAGCAACCGGAGCGTCTTCAGCCCGCGCCCGTCGAGCATCATCCGGATCGCGGGAAGTATCTGTTCTATCGTTCTATCCATCGGTGCAATGTTTTATCACTTTATGGCCCAACGCGGCGTAGTGGTCGCGAAACTCGGGATGGTACCGCTCCGCGTGGTGTGCGTAAAGGGCCTGATGACCCGCCACGACACACGCTCCGAGGTAGTTGAGTTCTTTCAGGCGTGGTGTGAGGGGTTCGCCGCCGCGCGTGGTGAGCACGAGCGGTTCACGGGCGGGAGTGTTGTGCTCGCTGCCGAAGGTGACGGCGAAACCTTCGTCCCACAACCACCCGGCGTAGTGTTCGAGGAAGGCGGCGCTGTTGCGCGCAGTGATAAACTCCACGCTGTGAATACCCATCGCTCGAAGCGCGTCGGCAGCCTCGGGCAGATCGGCCTCGAACTCCGTGAAGCGGCCCTCCGCGTCGTCGGCGAGGAATGGGTAGGTCGGAATACCTCCCGCCTCCTCGATCATGAGCACCACCATTTCCACAGGCAGGAACGCCGCCGGTGTCTCGGCCACGAAAGCCGCACCGCCCGCCTTCAGCAGCGCCGCCCGAATCTCGTTCTCCACTCCGGCCACATCATCGAGCGAAGAGCTCAAAGTCTTCCCCCCGAAAAGTTTTTCAAGCAAAGCCTGCGCGCGTAGCAAATTCCCCTCCTTATATACCGCCAACCGCAGCGCCTTGGCCAAATGCCGCTCACCCGGCAAACCCAGGGTAAGAGTGCGGACGATCTCATCGAAATCGAGAGCCGGAATATCGACCCCCGCCATCAACCCGTTCAATTTCTCACACATGGCTCTAATACGCATGACCGACTCCGCACGAACCGCAACCATCCGACTCTCCCAGGTCTCGGACGTCCGCGCCGGAAAAGCCAGCCCCTTGCCACTCAGGTAAACGCGGCCCGGATTGGCCGGATCGTTCACCCTCACCCCCGCGCGCTGAAGCTCCTCGTCGAGCCCCCGCATCTCGATGTTGAACAGCGGATATAGCCTGCGCGCGCGACAACCCTCGTCCCACTCGGCAAAGCCGTCGGTAGTGTCGAAGTCATTGATCCCCACCACCCCGATACCTTCCGCCACCGCCGCGTCGAGCACCTGCGCGATGCTGTCGAAAGCGCTGAACGAGTAAGGCGTGTGTATGTGGGCATTGACATTCATACTCCCCATTTGGCGCGGCGAATCTGCTCGCCCTCGGTAAAGTTGGCAGTCGGTATATGGCCCTCGAGCGGCATGATGCGCTGATGTATGGCGTCGACGATCCACGATGCCTGCGGAAAGAAAGTATCCTCCAACTCATAAGCCGGAGTGATCCAGTTGCGCGACCCCACCACCACGGGAGGAGCGTCCAACAGATCGAACCCAAGTTCGGTGATATTGCGAGCCAACTCACTCAGGAAAGAGCCCCGCGCCGAAGCGTCGCCAGCGATCACCACGCGCCCCGTCTTGCGCACCGACTCCAGCACCGGCTCGTAGTCGAACGGCACGAGCGACCGCGCGTCGATCACCTCGGCACTCACGCCCCACTTCTCTTCGAGTATCCGCGCCGCCTCGAGCGCGCGATACAAAGTGGCGCCGATCGTAAGTATCGTCACGTCGCGCCCCGCGCGTTTCACATCGGGCCGGCCGATCGGTATCTCATAATATTCCTCCGGCACCCCTCCGGCGTGGAACTGCTCGCCTATGTCGTAGATGCGCTGGCTCTCGAAGAACACCACAGGGTCTGTGCCCTGAAGCGCGGCGTTCATGAGCCCCTTCGCATCGTAGGGCGTGACGGGAAAGACCACCTTCAGTCCCGGAATATGTGTACATAGCGAAGTCCAGTCCTGAGAGTGCTGTGCACCGTATTTCGACCCCACCGACACGCGCAAAACAACAGGCATCCGTAGCACGTTGCCGCTCATTGCCTGCCACTTGGGCAACTGGTTGAACACCTCGTCGCCGCATCGCCCCAGGAAGTCGCAGTACATGATCTCGGGCACCACCCTCCCGCCACACATGGCGTAGCCTATGGCAGTGCCCACTATCGCCGCCTCGGCAATGGGGGTGTTGAACAGCCTGTGGTAGGGGAGCGCCTCGGTGAGTCCGCGGTAGACGGCAAACGCGCCGCCCCAGTCGCGGTTCTCCTCGCCGTAGGCCACCATCGAAGCATCGCGGTAGAAACGATCGGCCAGCGCCTCGAAGATCGCGTCCCTCAGTTGGAACTGTTTCATCTTCGACACTGGCCGCCCATCGGCGTCGACTGCAAAACGGCTCTTGCCCGCGATCTGCTTCACGCGCGGGTTTTCCGCCAGCGGATGGTTCACCTCCGCCTCGCGTCCGGGTGCGAAACTGTCGACTGAACCATTCGAAAATATCATCTCGCCAAGCAACTCGGGCTTTGCGGCCAGGTCCATTCGCGGCGACAGTTCATCGTCGATCGCCAGCTTGAATATCCCGAACATCGTCTCGCCCGCCTCAGCACGTATGGCGTCGAGCTCGGCATCAGTGGCTATGCCGCCTTCCACCAGCCCGTTGCCGTAGAGCGATATGCAGTCTTGCGCCTCCCACGCCTCTATCTCCTCACGCGATCGGTACGACGACGCGTCGGAAGGGGAGTGGCCGCTGTAACGATAAGTCATCACGTCCAACAGCACCGGCCCCTCGCCGCTTTCGAGCAACGGGCGCTTGCGACGGTAGGCATCCACCACGGCCAGCGGGTTGTAGCCGTCGACCCTCTCGGCGTGCATCTGAGCAGGATTCACTCCGGCGCCTATGCGTGCCGCCGTGTCGTAACCCATCGTCTCGCCGCAGGTTTGGCCGCCCATGCCGTAGTGGTTGTTCATAATGTTGAGCACAAACGGCAATCCGCCCTTCATGTCGCCCTCCCAAAGCTCGGTGAACTGATCCATCGCCGCAAACGAAAGTCCCTCCCACACCGGGCCGCAGGCCATCGACCCGTCGCCGAGGTTTGCCACCACTATTCCCGGCTGCCGATTCACTTTCTTGTATAGTGCCGCCCCCACGGCTATCGCCCCGCTGCCGCCCACTATGGCGTTGTTGGGATAGATGCCGAAGGGGATGAAAAACGTGTGCATGCTGCCGCCGAGACCGCGGTTGAAACCAGTCTCGCGTGCGAATATCTCGGCCAGCGCACCGTAGAGCAGGAACCTCACGCCCAACTCCCTGACGCCGCCCTCGAAACCCCGCCGCGCGACCCTGACAGTGGCGCCATCCCAAAACTCGTTCATGATGCGCTCCAACTCCGCCTCGGGCAACAGCTCGATCGTGCGCAGCCCCTTAGCAAGTATCTCGCCGTGCGACCGGTGCGAGCCGAAGATATAGTCGTCGACCCCCAGCGTGAAGGCCATCCCCACCGCCGCCGCCTCCTGTCCTGCCGACAGGTGGGCCGGGCCGGGATTGTCGTAGGCCACGCCGCGGTAGCCACCCGTGGTCTTGACGGTGTGGAGCATGGTCTCGAACTCGCGGATTATCACCATGTCGCGGTAGATGCGCAACAGTTCCTCGCGCGTGAAACGGCCCGCGTCCAACTCCTCGCGCGCGGTCTTGCTGTATCTATTCACCGGAATGGGCTCGAAACCCACCTCTCCGGCCGCCCGCACTTTCGCAGGGTCTATGTTCTGACTTTTTGGCATAGCTTTTTATATATGTATTCTAAAATAACCTACCACCTCCCCCTGTGGGCCGACGGGGTGGTAGGTCTTCAAACTCATAACTCATAAACTGTCTCCTTAATAATCTCCGAAACAGTCGGATGGGGAAAGATCACCTCGCGCAACTGCCGCACTGTCATCTCACCCTCGATGGCAAGGCAAGCGCCCCATATCATCTCGCCCGCCGGGCCACCCAACAGATGAACGCCGAGCACATCGTCGCGCTCGCCCACAACCACTTTGCACACTCCGTTAGCCCCCTCGTTCTCGGCCACGAAACGGCCCGAGTAGGCCATCGGCAGTTTCAACTCCCGCGCCCCGGCGATACCCTTGGCGCGTGCCGTCTCAAGCGTCAGCCCCACGGCTGCAACCTCGGGCGAGGTGTACACCACCCCCGGCACGGCGTCGTAACGCATCGTCTCCCGCTCACCCGCAATGTTGGCCACAACTACCTCGCCCTCTCTCGACGCCGTGTGTGCCAGCATCGAGAATCCCGTCACGTCGCCCGCGGCCCACACTCCGGGAATATTGGTACGCATGTGTCGATCTACTTTTATACCTCCGCGGTCGAGCTCCACGTCGAGCGTTTCGAGCCCGAACCCCTGCGTCACCGGTCGGCGGCCTATGCTCACGAGTATCTTGTCACCCTCGGCCGATCCTTCGGCGCCTTCCGCATCTGTCCACACGACCCTGCCTCCATCGACGCGCGTCACACGGCAGACGAGGCGGAAATTTACGCCCTTCTTCGTGTACACCTCGCGCAACATAGCGGCGATCTCGCCATCCATCCCGCCCAAGACTTCGGGCAGCATCTCCACTACCGTCACCTGCGTCCCGAGCGAGTTGTAGAAACTGGCGAACTCCATTCCGATCACGCCGCCGCCGATTATCACCAGACTTTCGGGCCGCTCCTTCATTTCGAGCATCTCGCGCGCCGTCACCACGCGGTCGCCCGCTTCCGCCAACCCCGGAATCGGCGGTATGAACGCCTCCGAGCCGGTGCAGATCAAAAGATTTGCCGCGTTGTATGTCTCATCGTCGCACTCTATTGTGATTCCCTGCGCACCGCGCCCCTTTATCATAGCGGAGCCCTTCACGACCTCCACGTTGTGTGCCTTCATCTTCGCGCCCACGCCCGCCACGAGCTTGCGCACCACCTTGTTCTTGCGCGCCACGATCCGCGCGAAGTCGAACTCCACACCCTGAGCGCTGACGCCATACTTGTCGGCATGGAGCGCACTCTCATAAGTCTTTGCGCTGTACAACAGCGTCTTTGTGGGAATACACCCCTCGTTCAGGCACACCCCCCCGAGCGCGTTTTTCTCAAACAGCACCACCGAGAGCCCCCTTGCTCCCGCTCTTTCGGCCGCCACGTATCCCGCCGGGCCGCCGCCGATTATTGCCAGATCAATCATATCTCATAAATGGTTAAGGTTTTCAATCTCCATCGCGATCTGCCGCAGGAACCGCGTCGCCTCGCCGCCGTCTATAGCCCTGTGGTCGTAGGTGAGGCTCAGGCCGATGTGGGGCACAAAACCGTATACGCCGTCGCCCAACTCCTTTGGCCGCGGAACTATGGTGTTCACGCCGAGTATCGCCACCTGGGGCAGGTTTATGATGGGGGTAAACATCTCCACCCCGTAGCCTCCGAGGTTCGACACCGTGAAACTCGCCGCCTCCGGAGCCAGCAGATCGGGGTTCACAGACCCCCGCCGGCACGCCTCGGCCACCTGCTTGAGCGCCGTCGCAAGCTCGCCGATCGTCATCCGGTCGGCACTCCTCACCACCGGCACCATGAGCCCCCGTTCGGTATCGACCGCCAGCGCCAGATGCACCCCCGCGAAACGCCTCACACCCTCGCTCTCACCGAGGAAATGTGCGTTCACAGCGGGAAACTGCCCCAACGCGCGCACCACGGCGTAGCACACAAAATCGTTGATTGTAAGATTCCGCCCATCGGTCTTGGCCTGGCGCCGAAGCTCCAGCATCCGCCGCGCATCGGCCGAAAGATGATGCGTCAACTGCGCCGAATTCGCCAACGAAGCATGCATCGCCTGCGCAATAAGTTTCCTGATATTTGTCAGCGGCACGATCGTGCTCTCTTCACCCGAGCCATTGTTCGCACGCGGGAAATTCCCCTCCTTGCTAAGGAGGGGTGTCTGCGAAGCAGACGGGGTGGTAGAAATCCTGTCCTCCGAGCGAGGAACACGACGAGCAGCCTTCACATCGCTCTCCACGACCCGACCACCCGGCCCCGATCCGATCAAAGCCCCCGCATCGACCCCAAACCGCTCTGCCAAAGCGCGAGCCCGAGGCGAAACTTTCTGCGTAGCCGAACACGCAGTCGGCGTTCCGACCGTTCCGGCCGTTCCGGCCTCGCCGGTAGCGCCGACCACCATCACAGGCGAGAGCACCGGCACCTCGTCGCCCTCCTCAAAGAACACCTCGATCACCACCCCCTCCATGCGCGCCTCCTCCTCAAAGGCCGACTTGTCGGTCTCGTAGGCAAAAAGCACATCGCCGGGGGAGACGGCATCGCCCTTTTTCTTCACGATAGAGGTCAGTATACAGCTCTCGACCGACTGCCCCTGCCGGGGCATTATCACTGTTGTCGCCATTCTCGTCACAGGTCATTTTTTTACTTCCGCAAAGGTACATAAAAAAACAACCGGGGAGTAAGTAAAACCCTGGTTGTTTTTTCGACTTTTTTGCTCTCAATTATTTCCTTGCGATCTCGAGGTCGCGGGCGACGTCGGGACGGATCGACTCCCAGTGGAACTTCAGGTAGCGGTTCTCCATGCTGCGAGGCCCACCCTGTTCGCTGAGGTGGGTGAGGGGCATGTCGCGATAGAGCGGCCGGGTGATCGCCACCACTGCGTCCCAATACTCCAGTCCGCGGGTCAGGTGGTCTATGGCGGCCTGTTTCTGCGCCTCGTCGCCATTCGCACGGTAGGTCGCTAACGCTATGGCACCACGAATCTTGGCGGCCCAGTGCAGACCCAGATTTGCCCACACGCGAATGTCGGAAACTTCGTACAGGAACGCCGGATTGTCATTGCGCGCCGGGTCGATGTTCTTCACGAGTTCCAAAGCCGCCGCGGCGTTTGCCTCCAACTTTTCGGCCACCTGCACGGGCGTGGTACGGTCGGCAGGGAATGTACCGCCCGCCAGTGTGCGCTCCACATAAGAGGCGACGTTAACAAACGTCGTGTCCATCGGCGCCTGATTGATGAGCCTGTCTATGGATACATACTCTACCCTCGGATAACCATCCCTGCGTTCACGGCCGCGCGAATGGAGCGCCATCATCCCCTCGCTGTAAAGGGTGAAGTCCCAGCCGCAGTCGATCATCGAACCGAACATCAGCGGGGTGGTGCCGGCGAGCGACGACGCCTCGAGCATGTCGCGACCGTCGCGGCCATAGCGGCGCGTAAACTCGGCTGCGAACACCTCGTCGGGGGTGTCGCTGTCGTAGAGCAGGCGGCCCCAAAGTTTATAATAGAGCCACTGGCGCTCGAAAGCCCAGCGCCAGTTGGCGCTGGCCATGTCGGCCGTGAAGTAATCCTTAGCGGGGATGTAGGTCTCCGAGCCGATGAAGTAGCCGCCCACGTAGGGAGGCGAGTTGGCCTTGATGTGGGCCCTCACGAATTCGGGCACGCCCCAGCGCAGACAGAATATATCTTCGTTGCGTGCCGTCCACGTCACTTTATACACATCCGACACGGGATTGAAGTAGGTGTCGTACAGCGGCCCGCCGTGCACCTTGATAAGCTTGGTTGTGTTGAGCGGGTGCGACCAGTTGAACTTGAAGTCGGCAAAGATCGGGCCGTCGCTGAATCCCATCGCCGCCTCGCGTTCTATCGTGGAGCGGGTTATGCGCTCGGTCTCGACGCTGGTTACGCCCAGCGACTCAGTGGTGCTTGAGAAGGGCACGCGGTGAACGAGTTTCGATGGGCGGCCCGCCTGACGCATACCTTCGATGATAGTCTCGGTCATCCAGTCCTCGCGCTCCTGCGGCGTCATGCCCGCCATGCCTTCGCCGAGGGTGAGACCGAACCCGGTCAGGTCGGGATACTCCTGCAACACCTGCGTCACACACTCGCGCGTGTAGTCCTTAACGATCTGCGCCGTCTCGCCTCTCACATAGAAGTCATGTTCGAGATTATCCATCGCCACATTGTGGGCAATCGAGAACTCTTTGGTGACGAAGATGTTAAATGGTATCAGATAGGTCTCGATGGCCCTCTCGGCGGCCATGTCGATAATCGAGCGGAAGAGGCTCTGCCACACCGCGAACTCCTCGGCGGTAAAGGGGCTCGCCTCGGGATAATTCTTAGGGATTATCATAAAGGGGTAGGGGTGGAGGTTCCACAGCGACAGGCTGTTGAGCCTGTTTTCGGCCATCATGTCGAGAAACGCCTCCCAATACTCGGGATCGCGGCACGTCTCGTCGTGCAGGTCGAGCGCTTCGCTGTGGCGGTAGGTGTCCCACGGCAGGTCGAACTTCACTGCCCTCAGCATCAGCTTGGGAGCCTCGTTGCGCGCCACTGCTTTGCGCAGCGTCACCCCGTTGCGCACATCCTCGGCCAGCGACAGTGCGCCGTAGATCAGTCCCCTCGCGTCACCGCCGGTGATCGAGATAGTCTCCGTGCCGGGTTCGATCCTGAACGCTTCGGCAACGAGACCACCCGCCGCGTCTACGGCAAGCTCGATCCTCACATCGCCTCCGGTTTCCACAACCGTGTAACCGCTCCCGGCAAGTGCTTCGGAGAGCCGGCGCGCGGCATAGGATTGTTGTTTCGACGAGGCATCGTGGCTGATCTCCACACTGCCGGATGCCCCGCCGCTACACGACTCGAACAAAAGGGCGGTCGTGGCGGCACAAATAACGATTAGAAGTCTTGTAGTGATCTTCATAGAATACGGTGGATTTAGGGATTATTTGCAAAAATAGTAAAATAATTTGTTTTTCTGAAAATATGTCCGTTTCTTTGCGGTATTGATAAACGATAAATATTTACCGTAAATGGACAATAAAGTATCGAGAAAGATTAAATTACTGATAGTCGGGGTGTTGGTGCTGTTTTTGGTGGCGTCGGCTCTCGAAATCGTTCAGGTCGGTGGCAAAGCTATTTCCCGTGGTTTCAAGGCGGGATATAACGACGACCACGACGGTGGTACGAGCCACGAGTGGGTCGACGTCATGATCTACCAGCCCGATGCCGCGGTTCAACAATTTCCGGGCGGTATCGAATTAACCCCCATTACCGTCTCCGGAGAAATTGCCATGCCCGACGAAATGAACCGAAAGCCCGTGGGAATGAGGATCGTGGTGGAGTTGCTGTTCATGGTAAGCTTATTGACCTCAGGCGCGTTCACGGTTTCATTGATCGTCTTTGCTTTCAAATTTCCACGGCGTCCCATTTTGTCGCACCGAAACGTGATTTCATTGAGGTGGATCGCCTACACGCTCGGGACATTCTCGCTGACGACCTACGGAGTGGAACTGGCAGATTGGCTGTGGATGCGCGACAACATCATGCCCGAAGGGTTGAGTGTCATTCTCGACTCGCCACCCACGACGATCATCGTCGCACTGATCATCCTCGCCATGACCGAGATCATGAATCTGGCCGGTAAATTGCAACACGAACAGGAACTGACGATATGAGGGCGATAGTGGTAAATTTGGACGTAATGATGGCCCGGCGCAAGGTGTCGCTGGGCGAACTCGCCGACCGGATCGACATCACCCCGGCCAATCTCTCGATCCTCAAAACGGGCAAGGCGCGAGCCATTCGTTTCTCGACCCTCGAGGCTATCTGCCGCGAACTCGACTGCCAGCCGGGCGACATTCTCGCCTTCGACGAAACTTCACAGCAACAATAATAACCCCTAAAAATAAACGTAAAGAATGAAAAAAATCATCAAATCGACAGTGGCCCTCGCGCTGCTGCTATGCTCCTTCGGAGCCGCCGCCCAGATGGGCCCGCTGCCCGTCGACCCGGCGGTGAGAACCGGCAGGCTCGACAACGGCCTCACCTACTACATCCGCCACAACGAACTGCCCGCCGGGCAGGCCGAATTCTACATCGCCCAGAACGTGGGGTCGATGCAGGAGGAGGAGGACCAACGAGGCCTCGCCCATTTCCTCGAACACATGGCCTTCAATGGCACCGAAAATTTTCCCGGCAACACCCTGTTGCAGTATCTGGAGAGCGTGGGTGCCAAGTTCGGCTACAACGTCAATGCGGGAACCGGTTTCGACCAAACGATATACACGCTGATGAACATTCCGGTGGCGCGCCCCGGGGTGGTCGATTCGGCGCTACTGGTGTTACGCGACTGGTCGAACGGCATTGCGCTCGAAGGTACCGACATAGACGACGAGCGAGCGGTGATCCACGAAGAGTGGCGCACGGGTCAAAGCGCACAGATGCGCATACTCGACCAACTGCTGCCCGTCATCTTCGAGGGCAGCCGCTACGGCCAGCGCCTGCCCATCGGCACGATGGAGGTCATCGACAACTTCCCCCATCAGGAGATACGCGACTACTACAAGCGTTGGTACCGTCCCGACCTTCAGGCGATCATCGTGGTGGGTGACATCGACGTAGACGCCATCGAGGCGAAGATAAAAGAGCAGTTCGGCCCCATACAGATGCCCGCCGATCCCGCCGAAAGAGTGTGGTTCGAGGTGCCCGACAACGAAGAACCGATCGTGGCCTTCGCCAAGGACAAAGAGCTGCCCTATGTCCAGACTATGGTGATGTACAAGCACGACCCGGTACCGGTGGAGATGCGCAATACGCCCGCCTTCTATATCCAGACGTATGTGACGAATGTGGTGGGCTCGATGCTCAACAGCCGTCTGGAAGAACTCACCAGGCAAGCCGAACCTCCTTTCATGGCCGCCCAGGTGTTCGACCAGAAAATTCTCGGAATAACCGCCACCAAGGAGGCATTCACCGGCGGAGTGATTACCGACGAGGCGGGCATCGACCGCGGACTCCGCGCACTGCTCACCGAACTGCGCCGGGTAAAGCAACACGGTTTCACTGCGTCGGAATACGAACGTGCCAAAGCCGACTTCCTGACGGCCATCGAAACCATGTACAACGAACGCGACAAGCAGCGCAGCGGCACCTACGCCAACGAATACGTGAGAGCCTTTACCGAATTCGAACCGATCCCCGGCATCGAGACCGAATACGCGCTCTATACCCAGATCGTTCCAATGTTGCCCGTTGACATGATCAACGCGGCCATGCCCGAGATGATCTCCGACAACAATGTGGTCATCATGATGCAGGGCCCCGACAAGGAGGGTGCCGTCTACCCCTCGAAAGAGGAGATACTCGCCCTGTTCGGCGAGGTGAGCGCAAGCACCACCGAACCCTACGTCGAGACCGTCTCCGACGAGCCGCTGATGCCCGCGCTTCCCACCCCCGGCCGAATCACCGCAACTGAGCACGACGCCACGTTCGACGCCACGGTGTGGACACTCTCCAACGGCGCGCGCGTGGTGGTGAAACCCACCACCTATAAAGACGACGAGGTGCGCATGGAGGCAGTCAGCCATGGCGGTTCGTCGCTGATTGGCAGCGCCGACGACGCTCAGGTCGGTTTCCTCGACGAAGTGGCCGCCGTGGGAGGACTCGGCAGCTTCAGCGCCACCGATCTGCCCAAAGCTCTCGCCGGAAAGAATGCCCGCGTGAGCGCTTCGGTAGGCGAGGTCAACGAACGTGTGTCGGCCAGCGCCGCACCGCGCGATCTTGAGACGATGATGCAGCTCGTCCACCTTCAGTTCACCGCCATCCGTGCCGACGAGGCCGCGTTCGCTTCGTGGAAAAGCCGTTCGGTGGCTCAGTATCGCAACTTGTCTTCCAACCCGCTCTATGTCTATGCCGATTCGCTCTCTCGTGCCCTCTATGCCAACCATCCGCGCCAGCGTGTCCCGACTGCCGAAGATGTCGAGGTCGTCGACTACGCAAGGTCACTTGAACTTTTCCGCGCACGCTTTGCCGACGCCGGCAACTTCACCTTCCTGTTCGTGGGCAACGTCGACCTCGAAACGCTGAAACCCCTCGTCGAACAGTACATAGCCTCGCTCCCGGCCACCGGCAGCGGCGAAAAAGCGGGCCCGGTGATACCTTTTGCACACGGACAGGTGACCAAATTCTTCACGCGGCCCGTCGAGTCGGCCAAGGTGACAATGGCCTACTACACGACCGGCGATGTCGACGCAACGCTCGAGAACTACATCGAGATGGACGCCATGTGGCAGGTGCTCTTCAGCCGCTATCTCGAGACCCTGCGCGAAGACGAGGGCGGAACATACGCCCCACAGGTTATGGGCAGCGTGTCGAGCGACACCGACAGGGCTCAGTTGATGGTGAGGATCGACACCAACGCCGAACTATATGAGCGCATGGGCACTATCATCATCGCCGAACTCGAACGCCTCGCTACCGAAGGCCCGAGCGATGCCGACTTCCAGAAGATCAAGGAGTACATGCTCAAGACCGACATTCAGAACCGTCAGGAAAACAGCTTCTGGATGAACCGCATGGTGACCTTCTGCCTCAACGGTCGCGACCACGTCACTGGCTATGCCGACGCCGTGAGCGCCATGACCAAAGAGGACATCCGCGGCTTCGCCCGCCGCTTCATCGACCAGGGCAACCGCGTCAACGTCACCATGAACGGCGTCGCCGCGCAGTAAACTCAAAATCGAGCATAGACAGTAGGCCAACGCCCCACGTCATTGCGAGGAACTGCGAGGAACGAAGCAGGACGAAGCAATCCAAAGGGCTGACCACCACGGTCAGCCCTTTTTACTATAAAATAATATAATATTGACACGCGTAAATCTCGGTTCTCACCGGAATAGCACCTCCCGGTGCTGTTATCTCGCAGAAAGTGAAATGATCTCTGGGCTTGGGAGGAGTGGGATTCGGGTTATACGAACCTCCACGTTCGACCGAGTATAGCCTACACATAGTCGTTTTATTAGAAGTCTCCCTGTAAATTCGTGAAGCGGGAATCGCTCCTTCATAACTGTTCACGGTGTTAATGTACCATTGAAAGAATATCTCTTCAACTCCTTCGGTCACTTCCGCCCTGATGTATAGGTTTTCCATGATCAGGGTATTGGTATTCTGTTGAATGATTTCTGCACGGTATGTAATAACTGCCCGTGGATTTATCTTTACGACACACGACGCGGCCGTGGTTCCATCGCCGGTGGACACGGTGACTGTCGTACTACCCGTGGCAACGGCGGTGACGATTCCCCTCTCGTCGACTGTCGCAATAGCCGGATCGCTCGAACTCCACACCAACACCGACGCCTCGGAGACATCGACAGACAGAACGGTCACGGTCTGCGAGTCCGTCGTCCCCTCTTTCCATTCGATAGTGGCGGTCACGGCCAAAGTGTCTGACACACCTACATTCAGCTCGAGAAAGTCGGCACTCAGGATCAATCCTGTCGCAACTATATTCTGTGTCCTTTCGGGTTCCGGCTCGAACACACTCGGATCGCACGCCGCCAACAGCATCATGGCAGCGAGCGCAATCATCGGAAATCTGTCTAACGCTTTCATACGCGCACCCGTTTTTGCAAACAGATACCGCAAAAATCCTGCCCGAAACCGCGTGAATTATTAGAAGTGCGCCATCAACTCGATCACGATCTTGTCATGATCGGAGGGGCCCGGAGTGACTCCGCTGCGATAGAAATACTTCTCGTAGTTGAGCCTGATGTCGGCCGTGAATGGTAATCCCAGCGAGAATGTGACGCCCGCCGTGGCGCGATGACGCTCGGGGTCGTTCACCGTGAGTATGCCTTCCGGGCTGGCCACACCGTTGGAGTGGTCGTCGAGGTAGTCCCAGCGTCCCAGGAAAGATATTTGTTTGAAGGGCCCTTTCGAAAGAGGCACGCCGTAGAGGGCGAAGGCGTCCACGGAGTTGACCGGGGCAAACGCACCTCCGGCGTACTCCTTGCGAAGGAACTCGCTCTCCACGAGCCATCTTCCGGTTTGGTAGGTCACACCTGCGTCGTAGAGATGCATCCTAACCGCGTCGGGCATGGCGGTACGGTAGCTCGCCACCAAATTCATGCCCTTGGTCAGACCCACCTGTATCTTTGCCGAGTAATTGAACGACTGCGTCCAATAGCGTTGCAGATTTTCCGATAGTCCCGAGCCATTGAACATGCCGAGCTGCACGTTGAAGGGTATGCGTTTACCGAACTTCCATCCAAGTACGGCGCCGACGTCGCGGGTGCCTCCCACCTGTTTGGCTATGAACGAGCGGTTGGCGAAGTACTGAAGGTGAGGCGAGCGGTGGGCGTCGATTGTGAAAGGCACGCGCATGAAACCTATGTTGAAACTGAGTCCGCGGTAGACCTTTGCGCCCACCCAGGCATCGACCATCTTGATTTTGCCCTCGTCCGACAGGTCTATCTCCATCTTGTAGTCGAGGCTGTGGTAAACTGTGCCGCCGATGCCGAAACGCGCCGTGCGCACGTCGAAACGGGCATTACCCTCATCGGGCTGATACTCGAACTTTGTGCGCACCGTACCGGTCGGCACCATCGTCACATCGGGGCCACCGCCCGGTTTCGGGCCCTCATCTTCACCACTCTGGGCCCACGCCCCTGAAACTGCCCATGTCAGGGCACAAACTGTTAGTAAAATTCTTCTTCCCATCGCGCAAAAATAATTATATTTTTACTAACTTGCGAGGTTGTATGAAAGAATCGGTGATGGAAAAATTGCGCGTGCTGGCCGAAAGCGCCAAGTACGACGTGTCGTGCGCGTCGAGCGGCACCTCGCGTCGCGGCAAGGAGGGCCACATCGGCAACACTCACGGTTGGGGTATCTGCCACAGTTTCACTGCCGACGGCCGCTGCGTGTCGCTGNNCAAGATCATGCTCACCAACCACTGTATCTACGACTGCGCCTACTGTATCAACCGCCGATCGAACGATCTTCCCCGTGCCGCGATGACTCCCGACGAACTCGTCGAACTGACGCTCGAGTTCTACCGCCGCAACTACATCGAAGGGCTGTTCCTGTCGAGCGGCGTGATGCGCGACCCCGACTACACTATGGAGCGCATGGTGAGGGTGATCCGCGACCTGCGCACCGTGCACCGCTATAACGGCTACATCCACATGAAGAGCATCCCCGGCGCAAGCGAAGCGCTGGTCAGAGAGGCGGGACTCTACGCCGACCGCCTGAGCGTCAACGTCGAGATCGCGCGCGAGGAGAACCTGCGCCTGCTCGCCCCCGAAAAAGACCACGCCAGTGTCTACGCCCCCATGAAATATATCCACCAGAACTTTCTGGAGAACGCCGAGGACAGGCGCAAATTTCGCAAGGCGCCGCGCTGGACTCCCGCCGGCCAGAGCACCCAGATGATAGTGGGCGCCTCGCCCGACAGCGACAACGAGATATTGCGCCTGTCGTCGAAACTCTACAACGTGCAGGGCATGAAGCGCGTCTACTTCTCGGCCTTCGTGCCCGTCAATGACTACGACACGCGCCTGCCGTCCATCAAACTACCGCCCCTCGTGCGCGAGAACCGCCTCTACCAGGCCGACTGGCTGATGCGTTTCTACGGCTTCGGCGCGGGCGAGATAGTGGGCGACGACCACCCGAACCTCGATCTGGAGATCGACCCCAAACTGGCGTGGGCTTTGAGACACCCCGAGCAGTTCCCGGTCGATGTCAACCGCGCCGACTACGCCATTATCCTGCGCGTGCCGGGCATCGGCGTCAAATCGGCCCAACTGATCGTCGCCGCCCGCCGCCACGGAAGGATCACGGGCGAGACCCTCAAAAAAATAGGGGTGGTGATGAAAAAAGCGCAATATTTCGTCACCTGCGGTGAACTCGCGGCGGTCGGAACGCCGACGGCGAATCAAATTGGTTTCTCCATCTCGTCTGGTAACAGGCTGATCGGCGACCTCCACCCCGACCTGGTAAGAAAAGCCCTAACCGCCAAACGCCCCACCCGCAAATCCACCGACCCCTCGCAAACCGCCCTTCTCTTTCCCGAATGAACAGGCACCGAAAAATTGTGCTGAACTGCACGGGCACTCTTGTTTTCCTCGATTTGTTGACTACCTTTGCCGCAAACAACCTTTTAGTTCGATATGAAAAAACTGATCACTCCTGTCATCGCCATGGCGATAGTCGCAGTGTCGGCGCTGGCGTTGACCGCGTGCAAGCAAGAAACCCCTCCCGTACCCGTGAACCCCATCGAGGGTAAAGCGGGATCGCTCGACTGGTCGCTCGACAAAAAGGGCACGTTGACCGTCAGCGGTGCGGGCGCGATACCCGACTACGCCGTACCCTCCGCCACCCGTGCCGCGGGTGCCAACAACGCACCCTGGGGAGCCTACGCAGCCGAGATCAAGGCCATCGTCATCTCGAGCGGCGTGACGGGTATCGGCTCCAACGCCTTTGCAAATCTCACGGTGTTGGTTACCGTGACTCTTCCCGATACCATCGGCAGCATCGGCGGTGGAGCTTTCGCGGGGTGTCCACTGCTTGTCGACATAACCATTCCCCCCCGAACCGAAATTGGCAACGGAGCATTCAAGGGATGCGACGACCTTGTAGTCCACGTGTGGAGCGTGACGCTCAACATAACCTCTCTCCCGCT
This sequence comes from Alistipes sp. UBA928, assembly GCA_002293665.1. Lineage (GTDB taxonomy): Bacteria > Bacteroidota > Bacteroidia > Bacteroidales > Rikenellaceae > UBA940. Next base: position 21,520 of record DBDQ01000047.1, read on the forward strand.
CTCCGTGGGTGGCAACGAAACTCTGAGCGCGATCGTCGCTCCCGCACTGGCGACCGACAAATCTGTAACATGGTCGAGCAGCAATCCCGCCGTTGCCACGGTCGATGCCACCACGGGCGTGGTTACAGCCGTTGCCCAAGGTACGGCGACAATCACCGCCACCACCACTGACGGCAAGAAACAAGCCCACTGCGCGGTAACGGTTCGGGTGCCGGACGTGGTCATCACCGATCCCCCCTTGTCGCAGGAGGCATTGGACGAATTTGTCGGATCGTACACCGCGATGGCCGACGCTTACGTCGCGATAGACAACGACTACTCGACACTCGCGGCAAGAGAGACCCTCTCGTCGTCGACCCCGGCGCTGAGCGTATTTTGGGGAAAGGCATACGTCGTAATAAATCTCTCCGGCATAGTGATCTCACGCATGGACACCGACGGAGAGAGAAGCGAGGAGGAGAAGGCGAAATGGAAAGGTCGCGCCCAACTCTACCGGGCAAAGGCATACCTTTGGCTCACCACACTGTTCGGCCGGGTGCCGCTCGTAACGGGCAACGAATCGCTGGAAGAGCTGATGGCACCGGCGGCAAGTTCCGTGGATGAGATAAACGATTTCGTACTCATGAATCTCGGCGAGGCGATCGACCGCCTGCCGCAGGACGAAGTCGCGCAGGCCCTTTTTGCAAATCTGCTCGTGACCGCAAGCCGTAACGAGCCCCAAAGAGTGAGAATGATCGTCGACGAAATGGCAAACCGCGGGGCACTCACGTTGGCCGACATCAACGGGGATGGAATTATCAATTCCATAGACATGAACGCGGCCAATCTGCCGGCTGCCCAAGCCCGTTTGTTCGGAGCCGAGTCCGCCATCACGATGGGTGACATGCTTAAGGCTGTGGAGTATCTGAACGGCCTGACGCCGGTTCAGCCGCCGATAGCATTGTCCGACGTGAAGGCCCTTTGGCCTTCCAGGGACAAGGCGATGAAGTTTATGAACCTCTCGCGCCGGGGCGAAACCGCATCGTGGGGATACCGCGCCCTCCTGCCGATCCCACGGCGGGAACTCGACACGAATCCGAGGCTGACGCAAAATCCGGGCTGGTAACTCCCCGTTATGCACAAAACACCGACCGCATGACCCCCGCACCCACCACGGTGCGGGGGCTTTTTTATGGGCCGAAAAAACAGTATATTTGTGGAGAAAAATATGTCGAAAGCAATAAAAATAGGTTCAAGATTAGTTAAGTAAT
>DBDQ01000013.1 GCA_002293665.1 Alistipes sp. UBA928
CCACTGGTCGTAGCGGAAGTTGTCGATCAGCAGCAACGTGGTTTTGCGCCCCTCGGCGGCGGCCCTCTCCACCTCGGGAATGATGGCGCCGCGCATCAGTGTGTGCGACATGAGCGGCGCAGCTCCAGTGCGGTTGTTTATCCAGTCGGCGTAGTGGCGGCGCACGAACTTGCAGAACTCGGTGCCAGCCTCCTCGCGTTGATAGGCCAGCACGTCGCGAATGCCCGCGTCCTCGCCTCCGGAGAGCTCCACCTCCCAGCCGACCAGCTTTTTGTAGATCGTCTTCCAGTCGGCGAAGGTGCCTGCGCCGCCGAGCGACTGTGCTATGCGTCCGAACTCGGCGCGGTAGTCGGCCGTAGACTGCTCGCTGACGAGTTGGCGGCTGTGGATGTTCTTTTTGATCGACAGCAGCACCTGGTTGGGGTTGACCGGTTTTATGATGTAGTCGGCGATCTTCGAGCCGATGGCCTTGTCCATTATCATCTCCTCCTCGCTCTTGGTGACCATGATCACGGGGAGGCCGGGGCGCTGCTCCTTGATGTAGGGCAGGGTTTCGAGGCCCGTCATGCCGGGCATCATCTCGTCGAGGATCACGAGATCGTAGCGGCCGGCGGCGATCATCTCTATGGCGTCGTAGCCGTTGTTGCAGGTGTCGACCTCGTACCCGCGGGTGCGAAGGAACATTATGTGTGGCTTGAGCAGTTCGACCTCGTCGTCGACCCACAGGATTTTTGCGATGCTGTTCATGGCGTAAAGATAAGGGAGTTTTTCAGTTTAACGAAAAACAGCTATCTTTGTTGTTGTGATCCGGCATCAGGAAAAAAAATGGGGGTGGCTATTGGATTGATAAAAAATAAATTGCTATATTTGCAGACGATTTTTGGAACCCTGAACAACAGAATAAACATCATAAAAAATAAATACAGATATGACTAAGGCCGATATTGTAAACGACATCGCTAAGAAAACTGGTGTCGACAAGGCAGCGGTTCAACTCGTTGTCGAGTCGTTCATGGACAGCGTCAAGGACGCGCTCATCAAGCACCAACACGTATACCTGAGAGGGTTCGGTAGTTTCATCATCAAGAAACGCGCCGAAAAGGTGGCCCGCAACATCTCTAAAAACACCACCATAACCATCCCTGCACACCACATCCCGGCCTTCAAGCCCGCCAAAAGCTTTCACGCCAAGGTGAAAAAATAGGCAGGAAACGAAAATTCACATTTTGTCTAACTCAAAAACACACGACAATGCCAAGCGGTAAGAAAAGAAAAAGGCATAAAATGTCTACCCACAAAAGAAAAAAACGTCTGCGCAAGAACAGGCATAAAAAGAACAAGTAAAGGGTAGCAAGCACTGAGGGTAAAGCTAAAGATCGCCGCTGAAAAAGACGCTCTTTAGCTTTATCTGTATAACAACAGATGAACTTTCGACGAATCGAGAGCAGAGCCGAATTTATTCGGGCTGTGCCGAGGTGAGGATGAAAGTCATTTTTCGAAGAAAAATGAATAAAGAGTTAATAATTAACGTTACACCAAGCGAGATAAACATCGCCCTGGCCGAAGATCGCGAACTGGTCGAATTCTCCAAGGAGAAGTGCCAGACGGGATTCGCCGTGGGGGACATCTATCTGGGCAAGGTGAGAAAAATGATGCCCGGGCTCAACGCCGCTTTCGTGAACATCGGTCACGAAAAAGACGCGTTCATACACTTCCTCGACCTGGGGCCGCAGTTCGACACATTCCACAAGATGATAGGAATGTTGGTACAGAAAAAGCGCGTCCCCAAGTTTGAGAACCTGAAATTTACCCCGCCGCTGGGAAAAAGCGGAAAGATAGGCGAACACATACAGTCGGGCGACACCATCATCGTGCAGATAGCCAAGGAGGCGATCTCCACCAAAGGTCCGCGGCTCACATCAGACATATCGCTCGCAGGCAGGCACGTGGTGCTGCTGCCGATGTCGAACAAAATCTCGATCTCCCAAAAGATAAGGCAGAACTCCGAAAAGAAACGTCTCAAAAGGATCGTCGACACGGTGCTGCCCAAGAACTACGGCGTGATAATCCGTACCGCGGCCTCGGGTACCACCGACGCCGACATCGAGCAGGATATTCTCGCCCTCGTGGCCAAATGGGAGGCGGCGCTCGCAAAGATGCGCACACTCACGGCTCCTGCCATACTGAGCGAGGAGATGAACCGTGTGGGCTCGATGATACGCGACCAGTTGAACGGCGACTTCAAGGCGATCTGGGTCGATGATGCCAACACCTATGCGGAGATACGCGAGTACATCACACTCATAGCCCCCGAAAAGAGCAAGATCGTGAAGCTTTACAAGGGACAGGTGCCGATATTCGACAACTTCGACATCACGCGGCAGATAAAGTCACTCTTCTCGAAATATGTGTCGCTCAAGCGGGGTGCCTACCTCATCATCGAACACACTGAGGCGATGCACGTGATCGACGTCAACAGCGGCAACCGCACCAAGGTGGAGAACGATCAGGAGCGGACGGTGATGGAGGTCAACCTCGCCGCCGCCGCCGAGATCGCGCGCCAGTTGAGGCTGCGGGATATGGGTGGCATCATTATCATCGACTTCATCGACCTGCACAAGGGCGAGAACAGATCGGTGTTGCTCGACAAGATGACCCAGTTCATGGCCACCGACAGGGCCAAACACACCATACTGCCGCTGTCGAAGTTCGGACTGATGCAGATCACGCGGCAGAGAGTGAGGCCCGAAGCGATCGCCGAGGCGACCGAAGTGTGCCCATACTGCAACGGCACGGGCACAGTGTCGCCCACGTTGCTGGTCGACAAACAGATCGAAAACAGGGTCGAATACTACGCCACCAAGAAGGGGATCAAGAACCTTACCGTCAAAGCCTCGCCATTCGTGGCGGCGTTCCTGCGCCGGGGATTCCCCTCGCTGCGCCTGCGGTGGATGTGGCGCTACAAGTGCCTGCTGCGCGTGCGGGCCGATCAGTCGATCGGGGTCGCCGAGGCCAAGATACTCGACATCAAGGGACGCGAGTTGAGTTAGTCACTGAGTCATGGGGTGTGAGTCATGAGCCGCGGAACGGTGGATGGATTGATCGGGCGTTTCGGGGAGAGCGAGGCTCTCCTCGCGCTTGTCAATGCGGCCCGTGGAGAGGGTTTCACCGTGGGGGTCGAGCGGTTGGCCGGAAGTGCTTTTGCACTGGCGGCTGCGGCGGCTTTGCGGCGCATGGGGGGTGTGCATGTTTTTGTCGCCCCGGATCGTGATTCTGCCGGTTATCTGGCTAACGACCTGTTCAATCTCGGGGTCGAGTCGATGTTCTTTCCCACTGCCTACAAGCGGTCGATCCAGTTCGGGCAGCAGGATGCTTCGGGCATCGTGCAGCGGACGGGAGTGCTCAATGCCATACGCGGGTTCGACGGCGACGGTTTTACAGCGGTTTGCACATGGCCCGAGGCGCTGGCCGAGAAGGTGGTGTCGCGGAGCGAAATGGTCGAGAAGACGCTCGCGCTCAGGGTGGGCGAGACGGTGAGCATGTCCACCGTCGAGGATATTCTCATGGACTGGGGCTTTGTGAGGGTCGATTTCGTGCACGAACCGGGGCAGTACTCGATTCGTGGGGGAATATTCGATATTTTTTCGTTCTCGGCGCCGCGGCCCTACCGCGTCGACTTCTTCGGCGACGAGATAGACACTATACGTATATTTGAAATCTCGTCGCAGCTCTCCTCGCAGAAGGTCGAGCGGATGGAGGTGCTGCCCAATCTCAAGACGGGACGGCAGGAGGTTAGCTCTTTTGCTGGGTTCGCCGCCGGCGCAACGTGGTGGATAGACGATCTCGGGTTTACGCTCGGTAAGCTCGATGCGATCCGCAAGAAGGTTCTTTCGGAGTTGGACCAACCCTCGGGGATCGGGGAGATGGTCACGAGTGCGAAGGAGTTTCTGAGCGACACGGCGGCGGCCGGAATGATAGTGCGCACCGGCAGCGACAGGCGGCAGGTGGACTCGACCGTCGAGTTCCACACCGCACCCCAGCCGGAGTTCAACAAAAAGTTCGAACTGCTGGCCGACAATATCGTCGAAAACGCCGGGAAAGGATACGAAACGTTCATCCTGTCGGAGAACAAGGTGCAGGTGGAGCGGCTCTCGAATATTTTCGCTTCGATACGTGCCGACGTGCCGTTTCGCCCGATGGCGCTCACTCTGCACGAAGGATTCATCGACCACGACCTGCGGCTGTGTCTCTACACCGACCACCAGATATTCGAACGCTATCACCGCTATAAGATTCGCGGCGAGATCAATCGCGACGAGGCGATCACCGTGGCTGAACTCAACGAGTTGAAAAACGGCGACTTCGTGGTGCACATCGACCACGGGGTGGGGCGTTTCGGGGGGCTTGTGAAGACCACCGAGAACGGGCGCGAGGTCGACGCCATAAAGCTCGTATACAAGGACGGCGACGTGCTGCTCGTCAATGTGCACAACCTGCACAGGATTGCGCGGTACAAGAGCGGCGACGTGACCGAGCCGCCGAGGGTCTACAAACTTGGCTCCGGCGCATGGCAGCGCATGAAGACGGCCACGAAGAACGCCGTCAAGAACATTGCCCGCGAGTTGATCGCGCTGTATGCACGGCGCAAGGCGAGCGGCGGGTTTGCATTCTCGCCCGACACCTATCTGCAAACCGAACTCGAAGCGTCGTTCGAATTCGAGGACACACCCGATCAGGAGACCGCCACGGCGCTTATAAAGGCCGACATGGAGTCGCCCGAACCGATGGATCGCCTGGTGTGCGGCGACGTGGGTTTCGGCAAGACCGAGGTGGCGATCCGTGCGGCGTTCAAAGCCGTGGCCGACTCTAAACAGGTGGCCGTGCTGGTGCCCACCACTATATTGTCGCTGCAACACTACCGGACGTTCAGCGAGCGGCTGAAGGGATTCCCCGTGCGAATAGAGTTCCTCAACCGCAGCAAGAGCGCCGCCGAGACGCGCGAGATACTGGCCGATGTGGCCGCCGGAAAGATCGACATTCTGATCGGAACGCACAAGATACTCGGTGCGGGGGTGAAGTTCAAAGACCTGGGGCTGCTCATTATCGACGAGGAGCAGAAGTTCGGCGTGGCGAGCAAGGAGAAACTGCGCACGCTGAGCGCCAGCGTCGACACCCTCACCCTCACCGCGACGCCCATTCCGCGCACGCTGCAATTCTCGCTCATGGGGTCGCGCGACCTGAGCATCATCAACACCCCGCCGCCCAACCGCCAGCCCATCGTCACCGAGAGCCACACCTTCAACGAGGAGTTGATACGCGAGGCGGTCGAGGCCGAATTGGTGCGCGGCGGACAGGTCTACATCGTCCACAACAGAGTGCAGGACATAGGCAAAACCGCGGCGCTCGTCGGGAAGCTCGTGCCGTCGGCACGCGTGGCCGTGCTCCACGGGCAGATGGAGCCCAAAGATGTGGAGCGTCTCATCATGGACTTCATATACGGCGAGTTCGACGTGTTGGTTGCCACCTCAATCATCGAGAACGGGATAGACATTCCCAATGCCAACACGATAATAATCGATGGCGCGCAGAACTTCGGCCTCAGCGACCTCCACCAGTTGCGCGGCAGGGTGGGGCGGTCGAACCGTAAGGGGTACTGCTACCTGCTATCGCCGCCCGACGAGTTGCTTTCCGGCGACGCGCGGCGCAGGCTTCGCGCGATCGAGGAGTTCAGCGACCTCGGCGCCGGGTTCAACATCGCCATGCAGGACCTCGATATTCGCGGCGCGGGCAACCTCTTCGGGGCCGAACAGAGCGGATTCATTGCCGACATCGGGTTCGAGACTTATCGCAAGATTCTCGACGAAGCCGTGGCCGAACTTCGGGCCGAAGGGGTCGTGGGAGCCGAGCGGCTTGTCGGCGGTACACAAGTTGATAAACTTGCGCCAACCGTGCCGGCAGATATTCGCTACATCGACGACACACACATAGAGATCGACAGCGAAGCGGGCATACCCGACGACTACGTGGGGCAGGCGGCCGAGAAACTCAAACTCTACCGTACGCTCGACGACATGATCGACGAGGAGGCGATGCAGCGTTTCGCAGCCGAACTTACCGACCGTTTCGGGCCCATCCCGCCCGAGACCGAAACGCTGATGAACGTGGTGAGGCTCCGTTGGCTCGCCGTCGCCCTCGGGTTCGAAAGGGTGAAGGTCAAGAATGGTCTGGCCATACTGTCGTTCCCCGCCGACGGCAACTCGGCCTACTACCAGAGCGAGATTTTCAGCCGGATACTGCAAACGGTGGCGCAGAAAAAAGATAAATTTGTGCTGCGGCAGAACAATAATAAACTCGCTTTGACTGTTCGTAATGTGAAGGACATTACCGATGCCATCGAAACGCTGAAACGGTTTGAATCTAACGGTTGACATAGGCAACACCGCTGTCAAGGCTGCTCTCTGGGACGGGGGGGGGGTCGTGCGTCCGGTCGAAGGCGAAGATTGGGGAGCGGAGAGTTTCGATGGGGCCATTGTGGTTTCGACGCGGGGCGAGGTTCCGCGGATCGAGGAGGAGTTGAGGCGGCGGGCACGGTTTTTCGTGCGGTTCGACCACACTACCCCCGTGCCCATAAAAAATCTTTACGGCACGCCCGAAACCCTCGGACTCGACAGGCTGGCGGCGGCGGTGGGGGCACACACGCTCTGGCCCGACCGCACGATGCTTGTGGTCGACTTCGGCACCGCGATAACTTACGACATAGTGACGGCGGCGGGAGAGTACCTTGGAGGCGATATTTCACCGGGTGCCACGACGCGGTTTCGGGCACTGCACGAGTTTACCGAGGCACTGCCGTTTTGCAGGTTGCCGGAAGGAGCGGGGGAGTTTCCCGCACGCGAAACGAAAACGGCGATCGGGAACGGAGTGACGACGGGGATCGTGGCCGAGGTGGAACATTATATCGCTGCGGCGGGGACGAAATTTCCCGGTGCGGGAGTGATTTTTACGGGCGGCGACGCCGATTATTTTGTTGGACGGGTAAAATTTCCGATATTTGCAGTTTCGGATCTCGTCCTGCGGGGACTGAATGCAATTTTAGAGCATAATGCGAATCTGTAAATATTCGACCGGGATGGTCGCGGCGCTCCTCGCCGTGGTGATGTGGACGGCGCCTGTGAGGGCGCAGGAGAGTTCGTTGGGTACCTACTCGCCGTACACGATGTACGGGTTGGGCAGCCTCAACCGCTCGCCCCTGTCGGCCTTTGCCGGGATGGGGGGAGCGAGCATAGGTTTCCGCAACGGTGGTTTCGACACCACGGGCGAAATCCGCCTCAACGTCTCCAACCCGGCGTCGCTCAGCGGCCTCGTGCCGAGGTCGTTCATCTTCGACGTGGGCCTTGCCGGATCGAACCAGTATCTGAGCCAGCGGAGCACGGAGGGTCTGCTGCGCACGAGTTTCAATACGTTTAACATCAACAACATCACTTTAGCCCTGCCGCTCGCAAACAGACTGGGATTTGCCTTCAGCGTGTCGCCGTACAGCGAGGTGGGTTACAGGGTGCACACCGTCGACGAGTCGTACATGGCCGATATGGGCGTGGTTCACTACTACTACAACGGAGAGGGCGACGTGACCGAGGCAAAGGCGGCGCTGGGATGGGAACCGTTCAAAAACTTCTCGATAGGGGTCGAGGCGAACTACCTGTGGGGTAACATCGACCGCACGTATAGGGCGCAGATAGTGCCCTATACCGGCACCGGGAAATACAACAACGTGAGCGCGTCGACCAACGAAAAGGTTGGGCGGATATTCGGAGCGTTCGGCGTGCAGTACTCGCCGCTTGACAAGACGCGCACGAGGCTCACCGTTGGCGTGACCTACCGGCTGGGAGGCAAACTCAACTCCGACGTGAGAGATCACATCCCCTCGGGCAACATTTATGGAGATACTGTGAGGCTCGCCGAGCATAAGTCGCCCGTGTACATTCCGCAGCGGATCGGCGTGGGCGTGTTTTTCCACAGGCCGAAATGGGCCGTCGGCGTCGACTACATCTACGAGAACTGGGGCGGACGAAATGCCTATGACGCGGTCAACGACGTGAGGTATGTCGACACGGGCCTCTTCAAGATAGGTGCGCGCTACACCCCCGACCGCTACGACATGAGGGGACGGGTGGCGAGTTTCTTCAACCGCATGACCTACAAGGCGGGATTCCGCACGGGTAGGAACTATCTCGAGTTCCACGGCGTGCCGATGAACGAGAGTGCCGTCTCCGTGGGATTCGACATACCGTTCAGGGCCGACAAAATATCGAACGTTGCCATAGGGTTCGAATACGGCGAAAGGGGCTCGCTGAAGGGCGCTTTGGTTAAGGAGCGTTTCTTTAAAGTCAACGCGGGCGTAATGCTTTTCGGCGGCGATTATGACTATTGGTTTCAGAAATACAAATACAATTAGTATCTTTGCACCAAATCAAATCTAACTACAACACTTTGTAAGAAATGAAAACATTAACAAAAATTGCTCTGGGGGCTGTGATGGTGGTGATGGCGAACTGCTGGTCGGCGACTGCGCAAAATGCGCTCGAAGACCCGCGCTATGGTGCAACCCCCGAAGAGAGAAAAACTAATCTCGGAAATCTCAACTGGCTGTCGGATGAAGTGAACGCCAGAAATTGGGACGCCGCGGCGGTCTATGTACGCTCGCTGATGAAAGCCGCCCCCTCCGCCCACTCGAGCATCTATCTGCACGGAGCGACGGTGTACAGGAATAAAATTCAGAGAGCGACCTCGGTGGCGGATAAGAACGCCCTGATCGACACTCTGATGATGGTGTACGACCAGAGGGTGCAGTACTTCGGCGATCATCCCACACAGGGTAAAGCCTACATTCTGGCCCTGAAGGCAAGGGACTATCTCAATTTCAACCCGCTCGACGGGGCCAACGTGAGAAAATACTACAAGGAGGCCGTCGACGCCGCCGGTAGTGCGGCAAAGCCCGATCTCCTGTTGCTCTACTTCCAGCAGATGGTGAACGGCTACAAGGCGGTGGAAGTGACTCCCGAAGAGTTGCTCACGGTCTACGAAACGCTCACCCCGCTCATGGCAAGCGCCTCGCAGGAGGAAAAGGACGGATTGACCACTCTGCTCGCCACCAGCGGTGCCGCCGACTGCGGAGTGCTCGAAGAACTCTACACCAAGGAACTTGCCGCCAAGCCCGGCGACCTGGAGCTGCTTAAGAAGGCTTTCCAGTTGATGTCGATGGCCAACTGCGACGGCGACTTCTACATCTCGGTGGCGGAACAGCTCTATAAACTCGAACCGACCTCGAACATCGCGATCCGTTTGGCCACGCTGTTCGAAAAGAAACAGGAGTTCGAAAAGGCCATCCCTTATCTGAACGAACAGATCCAGTCGGAAACCGACCCGTCGGCCAAGAGCGACCTCTACGTGAGGATTTCTGCTTCGGAGCTCGGCCAAAGACGTTACAGCGCGGCCGCTCAGGCGGCTCGCCAGGCCATCAGCCTAAACCCGAACAACGGATTCGCCCACATGTTCCTCGGCAACGCCTACCTCGGAGGCCAGGCCGGTTGCTCGGACTTCAACAGGTCTGCCGTTTCGTGGCTCGCCTACGATGAGTTCGCACGTGCCCGCGAAGCACTCGCCGGCGACACTTCGGGCGCACTCGAGTCGGTCAACAGCCTGATGGCGGGATGCCGCGCCAACTTCCCCAGTAACGAGGACATTTTCATGTATGGCCACAGCATCGGAGCAAGCTATTCGGTGAGCTGCGGATGGATTTCGGGCTCCACAACGGTGAGGGCAAGGTAACTAAGACTTGGAAACGTCGCGTCATATAATGCGATTTGCGGTAGCACTCCTCTCGGTGGGGAGTGCTATCTCTCTTATGTCGTGTGAGAGTACCCCGAAGGCCCCCGATCTGGCCGACGAAAAGATAGTGTCGCGCACCGTGCGCGACATGGAGTCGGTGCAGTCGGAGAACGGGGTCAAAAAACAGCTTATGCGGGCCCCCCTGCGCGAGGAGTACGAGTACGCCAAACCCTCCTACGAGGAGTACACACGCGGGATCGAGGCCATCGGCTTCGACTCGCTTGGAATGCCTGCGTCGAGAGTGGTGGCCGACTACGCCCTCCACTGGACTGCGCGCGACCTGTGGGAGTTGAACGGCAACGTGGTGGTGGAAGGCGAAGACGGACAAAAACTCTACACCCAGCAACTGAGGTGGGATCGGAGGATCAAAAAGATATACTCCAACGTAGACAGTAAGGTCGAACAGGACGGCGACGTGCTGTACGGCGTGGGATTCGAGGCGGCCGACGACTTCAGTTGGTGGACTTTTCTGGGGGTTACCGGGACTGTCAACGTGGCTGTCGAACCGACGGCCGATTCGACGGCCGTGACCACCCCGGTGGAGATTCAGCCAGTGGCCGATTCATTAACCGTTGAGCCATGAGTGTGTTGGAGGCCTGCGGAGTGATTGCCGCGATGTTGGTGTTGTCGGCGTTTTTCTCGGGAATGGAGATCGCCTTCACCGGGGCGAACAAACTGAGGCTGGAGATCGACAGACGCGGCAGCGGTTTCTTCGACTACGCGGCCGGACTCTTCACCCGGCGCGGCGGACAGTACATAACCACCATGCTGGTGGGCAACAACATAGTGCTGGTGGTCTACTCGCTGGCCGTGTCGGCGCTGTTGCAGGCGCTCACGGGCCACAGTTCGGTGGTGGTGGAGACGCTCGCGGCGATGGTCGTCATCATCTTCCTCGGGGAGTATATTCCCAAGTCGCTGGTGCTGAAAAATCCCAACTTCTGGTTTCGCACGATGGCTTTTCCCGTGTGGGTGTTCTACATCGTGCTGTGGCCCGTGGCGCGCCTCACCACGCTGCTGTCGAGCGGGGCGATACGCCTGTTCGGCGGCCGGGCGAGCGCCGAAACGACCGAACTTTACAGCCGGGCGGAGCTCGTGAGCCTTGTGGAGGAGAGCGACGGCGAGGATCCGCGACACGAGGTGAAACTGTTCCAGAGGGCGCTCGACTTCACCGATCTGCTGGTGAGGGACTGCATGGTGCAGCGAATAAACGTCGAGGCGATAGATGTCGATGAAACCATAGAGGAGCTGACGCGCAGATTCATCGACACCCAGTACTCGCGGATTTTCGTGTGGGAGGGGTCGATCGACAACATCATAGGATATGTGGGCGTGAAGAGCCTTTTCGGACAGCCGGCGACGATTCGCGAGGCGATGAAAAAGGTGGACTACGTGCCCGAAACGATGCCCGCCCAGGAGTTGATGAACGACCTGATAAAGCGCCACGGATGGATCGCCGTCGTGATCGACGAGTTCGGCGGAACGGCGGGTGTGGTGTCGCTCGAAGATATTCTGGAGGAGATTTTCGGCGAGATCGAGGACGAACACGACGTGCCCGAGAGTGTCGAAAAAGCGGTCGGAAACCGCGAATGGGTGCTGTCGTGCTGGCTCGAGGTCGACTACCTCAACGAGAAGTACGGACTGGGTATTCCCGAGAGCGACGAGTACGACACGCTGGCCGGATACATCATCCGCGCCTACGAAGATATACCTCCGCAGGGAGAGGTGATAACCCTCGAACACCACGAGGTGAAGGTGCTGCGGAGAACCTCGTCGCGAATAGAACTCGCAAGGGTGCGGATTATCTAAAAAAAAGTGCTATATTTGTCGGCTAAACAAAACACGAACACATAACTCGAAATTTTAAATATGGCTACACTCAACACTTTAAGAACCAGAGGGGCGCTCATTCTCACCATTTTTATCGGTGTGGCGCTCATCGCCTTCCTGCTGCAGGACCTCACCAGCGCCAGCAGCATATTTCAAAGCCGGCGCAACAGGGTGGGCTCGATCGACGGTAACAACATCGACTACATGGAGTTTAACACGGCGGCAGATCGACTCGAAGGGGTCATCCAGACCATGTACGGCCGTTCGTCGCTCAACGCCGCCGAGATCGACCAGGTTTACAACATGACATGGGATACCTACATCCGCCGATACGCTTACGACCCGGGATTCGCGCGGTTGGGGATCACCGCGGGAGAGGCCGAACAGATCGACATGGTGAAGGGCACATATCTCTCGCCCGTGATACGGTCGCTCTTCTCGGATCCCTCCACCGGGCTCGTCGACCAAGCGACGCTGGCAGGTTTCGTTGCCTCGCTCGACACCGATGTCACGGGACGGATGCCGGCAATGTGGGACTACGCCAAGGATGAGATGACGGGCGAAAGACGCATGTCGAAATACGTTACGCTGGCTCGTAGCGGCGCTTTTGTCAACGACCTCGAAGTGGCTCGCGGAGTGGCGGCGGCCAACAAACTCTACACGGGAAAATACGCCATGATACCCTTTACTTCCATCCCCGACTCGCTGGTGGAGGTCACCTCGTCCGAGGTGAGGGCCTGGTTCAATAATCATAAGGAAAATTTCAGGCAGGGTGCGTCGAGAGATGTTGAGTATGTCTCGTGGACGCTTGCGCCCTCCGAGAGCGATTACGCCGAGGCTGCCGACCATATCAATGGTGTGGCCGGGGAGTTTGCAGTGGCCGAAGACCCCATGCAGTACGCCTCGCTTAACTCGCAGGGGCGTCCCGATCCCGCTTACTACACCGAGGCTCAGCTCTCGGGCGACGAATTGGCGATAGCTTTCGGCGACAGACAAGGCGAGATGGCGGGCCCGACACTCAACGGCAACGTATATACCTTGGCGCGGGTGTCGGCCGAACGAATGATGCCCGACTCGGTGGGCGCACGCCACATTTTGCTACCGGCGGGTTCGACGTCGGCCGACAGCCTCGTGAGAGCCATCAGGGGCGGTGCCGACATACTTACTCTTGCTCCCATCTACTCGATCGACCAGATGGTCGACCTGGGGCGTTTCCCGCCAGAGATGATGGTCGAGCCGTTTGCCGAGGCGACTATCGCCGCAAGGGCCAACGATGTCTTCTCCGTCGATACACAATACGGTACCCATGTCGTGCAGATGACCTACAAGGGGCCGCAGGTGCGTAAAGTGCAGATCGCCGCCATAACGTATAACGTGGAACCGAGCGAAGCAACCGAACAGATCGCATACAACAAGGCTCGCGACTTCCTCGCTGCCGCCGCAGGATCGAAAGAGAAGTTCGACGCCGCAGTTGCCTCCACCGGAGCATCTCCGCGTGTCGCCACCATCGGATCGAGCGAGCGCGAAATCGCCGGGCTCAGCGGCTCACGCGAGCTCGTTCGTTGGAGTTTCAACACCAAGACCGGAACCGTGTCGCCCATCATGAAGTTCGACGATAGCTACACCGTGGCCGTGCTGACGGGTGCTCGCGAGGCGGGTATAGCCGACGTTCAGGATGTGGCGCAGGGCATTTTCCAACGTCTGCGCAACGACAAGAAAGCCGACATGCTCATCGCACAGATGGCGGGCAAATCGGTGGACGAAGTGGCCGCGATGACAAATGCGAGCTCAGGCGATGTAACCGATCTGCGCACGAACGTGTTCTATGACCCCACGCTGGGTGTCGAGCCCGCCGTGATCGGAGTGTTCAACGGCCTTGCGGCAGGAACTGTGTCGAAACCCGTGACGGGCTACAGCGGGGTCTATGTTGTGTCGGTCACATCTGTTGCCGATGCCGCGGAAGATGTTGCCGTTACCGAAGCCAGCGAACGCGTCAGGATCGAAGCCGAAACCGAATCGACGATCCCCCAACGCCTGATGCAGGCGCTCAACGACGGAAGCGATATCAGGGATTACAGGGCGAAGTTCTTCTAACATATCCCGGTAATAGAATCACCAAATAATCGGGGCGGTCTCAACTTAGAGACCGCCCCGATTATGGTAAGGAACCGAAGATTGGGAAGATGTCGGTATATTTTGCGATAAACAACGGAGTGATACTCTCAATAAAAGCAGGCCCGATAAACTTATCGGGCCTGCTTTGTTTTTAATGACTACATCATCACTTCGGGAAGGTGTCTATATAGTCGTTTTGTGTTACACCCCAACCTGAGGTAACTTCGGGTCCAGGGATTGGGAAGATCAGATTCGATATCTGATAGTTGTTGAAAGTGTAGCTCACGTTCGGGGCGCCGATCGCGTAAACGCCTACGCGCTCGTCCCAACGACGCAAGTCCCACAAACGCAAACCCTCTTGGAACAACTCGCGGGCACGCTCATCCTTCAGGAACGCCAGCAGACCTGCTGCATCGGACGGAAGATCGGCCACAGAGGTAATGCTCGAGTTACGTTTGGCCACTACCAGAAGAGCCTCCTTGGCTGCATCGAGATTATCGTTCTTCAGATTAGCTTCGGCGATAATCAGGTGCATCTCAGGAGCGTTCACGATGTTGTTTGTGGCATATGCCGGATTCCCCGACGAGTAGTGAGAGAATTTGCCACCGGCGAATTGTGGAACGGTTTCGGTAGAAGATTCGCTCCACTGGTGAACGCTGGTGCGACAGTCGTTCGCGCCATAGAGTCCCAACAGTTTCGGACTGGGGCTCATGTTGTAGCTCGACCAAAGCGTACCGCTGGAGTCCGACGACCATGCATTACTCGAAGATATTGCCAAAGCGAATATGCTCTCGGTGTTGGAACTTGCGGTATTGTAGAGAGCCTTGTATGCATCGGCAGTGTAGGCCAGAGCCGGGTTGCCGGCTGCGTTAAGCGCCGCCTGAGCGCTGGTTATGGCTGCACTCCAGTTCTCCATATAGAGATGTGTGCGGGCCATCAAGCCGTTAACTGCCGCTACGCTCATGTAAAACAACTCTCCACGATCTTCACCGACAGTTTGGAACTGGCTTAGCGACTTGGTAAAGTCAGCAAGAATGGCGGTGTAACTCTCGCCCACAGTTGCGCGGCTTACTTCGGTAAACACCGGAATAGGGTCGGTGACGACTACGATACCAGGGGTAGAGGAGTGGTCGGTGCCATTGACCTTGATCTGATGTCCAAAGATATTGACCAGAACCAGTTGAGCGTAACCGCGAAGAGCGTGGGCTTCGGCCAAAACCAGGTTCAATTCCTTAGTTTCGTCTGCAGTAAGATCGCCGGCTGCTAAAAGCTCGTTTGAGGCCTTGATAACGCGCGAAGCGTTGTCCACAACTCTGTATCCGTACTCCCAGGCACCTCTGATGTATAGGTCAGTCACCGGAGTGACGTTGTAGCGATAAATGTCACTCCAGTGGCCGGTGTTGCCGTTGAAATAGGTGATGTCAGTGGGAATGTCACCGATATTAGTGGCGTAGTTGCCGGCAAATTGGTAGGCGAAATTACGGTAATATACACCATTGAGTGCAGTGGAGATGTTAAGTACCGAATTCAGACCCGTTGCAACGTCTATACCTCTGTAATAACGTGTCTGGAGGTAGTTGTCTCCGCAGGCGGAAACCCCTCCGAGCAACACCGCCAGAGCAAAAGTCTTTATTATGAAATTTTTCATACTGTTCTTATTGTTTTTCTTGGTTAGAATGAGATTTGTACGCCACCGGTGATAGTCGTGGGCAGAGGGTACTGCCAAGCGATAACGCCATTATCATAGGATTCCGGAGTATAGCCTGTGAAACCCTTAGCGGTGAACGTATACACATTGTCTGCAGATACGTAAATACGTGCTTTTTGGATTTTTATACTCTTAGTCCAACGTTCCGGAAGGGTGTATCCCAGTGAAACGTTACTAAGGCGCAGGAAGTTGGCGTTGTAAATGAAACGCGACGAACGCTGGGTAGCACCATCGGGGTCGCCGTATCTCCATTGCGGATACTTCGCGTCAGGTTTCTCGGGAGTCCACGAATTCTCGTACACATCGAGAAGAGGAACCCTTTCGGTCATACCCCAGCCGATGAAAGATGCACCTCGGTCGTACACCTGGGCGCCCAGACGGAATATGAACGACAGGTTGAAGTCAAGACCTTTCCAATCGAGACTTGTTCCAAAGCCACCCATTAGTTTCGGGTCGGCAGAGCCCAGATAACGTTTGGGTGCGGCGGAGAAAGTGGAGGTGGTGGCCGACTGGTCGCCTTCTCCGTTCTTGTTGGCGTACCACAGAGGTTTACCTGTTGCCGAATCGACACCGGCGTACTCCTGAATGAAGAACTGATTGTAGGGACGGCCTACTTCTCTCTTGAAGTACTCTCCTTCGATGGGGTCTTTTGTGGCGAGTTTCACAATGCGATTCTGGTTGTGAGTCAGGTTGGCATTGAAACGCCACGTGAGGTCTCTGTTGCTGATAATATCGCCGTCGATCGAAATTTCGATACCACGGTTACGAATCTTGCCGATATTTCGCATAGTGGAGGCAAGACCGGTGGTCATCGATACCGGTACCGAGTAGAGAGCCGAGGAGGTTATATCATTGTAGAAGTTGAATGAAAGGTTAAAGCGATCGAGGAAAGAGACATCGAAACCGACGTCCAATTTGTTCGACGACTCCCATGTCAGCGAGGGGTTGGGTACCGTGTTCGGAACCATACCAGGAGTTTCGTCATAGTTTGATCCGGAGGTATAAAAACCTCTGGCGGCATACCTGTTGGTAAGATCCTGGTTACCTAGCACACCGTATGAGGCGCGAATATTGGCGTCGGTCAACACACCGTTATCCCGGAACCAGTTTTCGCCCGTGAGACGCCATTTTGCGCTCACAGCACCAAAGTTACCCCAAAGTTTGTCGATGCCGAACACCGAAGCACCGTCCCTGCGGAACAGCACCCCTACCACATACTTGTTGTCGTAGGAATAGTGGCCGTCGAAGAAGTACGACGCACCACGTAACTCCTCCTTGTTGTACACCATACCCAAGTCATCACCACCGGCAGTCGCCAAGTCTCTCATGCCCGAGGCGGCAAAAGGAAAGTCTGGTTTACCGTAGTAGTCATACCAGAAATTCTCGTGCTGGGCCTCCTGAGCCAACATGGCGCTCACGGTATGCAGGTTGTTGAAAGTGCGGTTCCAGCCTATGATATTGGTCCAGGTGATATTGGTGGTGTGCCAGTTGTAAGCTTGTCCCAAGCCGTTGTAACGGTAACCGTCGGCGCTGTACAGGGCGCTCCAATACTCATACTGACGTGAGTCGTTGATGCTGGCACCGAAAGTCGATTTTGCGTAGAAACCGCCGCCGAAATCAACTTGAGCAAAGACGCTGCCCAGAAAGTTTTGAATCGAAGTAGAGTTGATGTTACCGAGTTTTTTATCGTATAATGCCAAAGGATTGTTGCCGCTGGGCATACCTGTCACCGGAGTGTTGGCATACTCGCCGTCTTCGTTATAGAAAGGATAGAAGGGAAGTGATCCGGAGGCTGCTCCTACCAAAGGATTGGAGAACGAACCGCCGATGCCCTGACCAAAACCTTCCTTTTCTGAGAAAGAGAAACTGGTGTTGGCGCCGAAAGTGAAAATCTTGAATTTGCTGTTTACATTCAGACGGCCGGAATAGCGCTTGAGATGGGAGCCGATCACAATACCGTCGGTATCGTAGTAGCCGAGACTTGCATAGTAGCCGGTTGATTCGTTACGGCCCGATACGCTCAGGTTGTAGTCCTGAAAATAGCTTTGGCGCGTAACAGCATCGAACCAGTCGTAGGAGGAGACACCATCCCAACCCCAAGTCGTTTTGTACTTATTTGTCAAAGCCGTTTTTGCAGCCTCCACATTCTCATACTGAGGAGAGGCAGCCGCCATATAGCCTCTTGCAAAATGATCGAGCGTCTGGCTGGCGTTGGCGTACTTCATGTTGTTGTTGGCAATAGTCTGGAATCCCTGCTTGATGTCGAGGTTCAGGTTGAACTGGCCCGGGGTTCCTTTCTTGGTTGTGATTACGATCACACCGTTGGAAGCTCGCGACCCATAGATGCCCGTCGCGGCAGCATCCTTAAGGATGGTGACACTCTCGATGTCGTTAGGGTTGATTGATGCCATCGGGTCGAAGGCATTACCATCGTCGTTACCTCTCATAGAGTCGGAATCGGAGTTCACAGGAATGCCATCAACTACGTAGAGAGGTTCCGTACCCGAAGTGAGCGAACCACGACCACGAATGGTCACCTTACCCCAAGCGCCTGGTGCGCTGGTGGAGTTGTTCATAATGATTCCTGGGACGTTGCCTTCGAGCGCTTTGAGGAAACTGGCATCGGTTCTTTTGGCGATGGTCTCAGCTCCGACAGTCGTTGCGACGCCTGTGAATGCCGTGCGGCTCATAGTACTGTAGCCTGTTACAACGACTTCTCCGATCATGGTTGTGTCGCTCGCGAGTTGGACGTCAACGGTGCTGCGTCCGGAGACAGCCACGCTTTGGGGCTCCATGCCGAGGAGCGAGAAGTCGAGCGTGCCGTTGGCGGGGGCGTTGAGCGAGTAGCGGCCGTCGGCGCCCGTGACAGTGGCCATGGTCGTGCCCGATACGATGACCGTCACGCCGCTGACCGGATTTCCGTCCGGTCCCGTTACCAGGCCGGATACGCGTTGATTCTGCGCCAAGAGTGTCAGACTCCCCATCAGAATCACGGAAAACAATAGTGCAATTTTTCTCATGCTAAAAAAATGATTAAATTAAAAGATTTTGGGTAAATGCCGATTTAATTTAACACCGTTGGGACGGTGTCCGATCCATTGGTTTTTGGGTCACTTTGCGTATTCTTAATCCATAGACTAAACTTTTTTTATTAAATTTCGCATTATGCTCTATCTTTGCAGTCTCTGACACAGCTATCAAATAAGGTGACTACACACCCAAACAAAGGCTTATGGGCCTTCGCCGTGGTGTGTAGTCACCTTTACTTTCTAACGGGGTCAGAGCCGTTAGTCAGAGGCGGGGGCTTTTTTATTGCCCGACGCCATGTGTCATCATTCAAAGCAGGTGCTGAATCGCACCGATCCGAAGTCTCACAAAATACCCGGTTGAAATTTACGATTTCGGGGGGGGATTCCGAGAAACAGATCGCATCTGTTACAAAACCGCTATGTTTTAATTATAAATCGCAATGGATTGATTCGGTGAAGATTCAGACCCTGCGAGACAAAGATAGTGCAAAATCGCTATTTCCCAACTTCGGCATATCAAAAAAAACGAGAGAGGCACCTTAACGGCACCTCCCTCTTTCATTTGATCGTCAGTGATACGCGGTATCAATATCCGGGATTCTGTTTCACGACGCCTTCGCCCTTGATGATCTCGCGGTCGGGGATCGGCAGTGCGAAACGGTCGTTGGGATAGGGTATCGCGGCGGCTTTGTCTGAACCACGGCCGGCAGGGATACCCTTCTTGTTGCGGAACAAATCGAAACTGCCGTGGCCTTCGAAGGCAAGCTCGCGGCGGCGTTCGACGAGGATGAAATCGACCAGGGCGGCCTTGTCGGCAAAATCGGCGGCGGCAACTTCGTCGACACCGGCGCGCTTGCGAATCTTGTTCACCAGACCGATGGCGGTTTCATCGACACCAGTTGCCTGCTTGGCGCGAGCTTCGGCCTCGTTGAGGATCACCTCGCCAAAGCGGATGATGGGCGCCCAGTTCTCGTTGATGTTGGGATACTTGTTGGTGAACCACTGCTTCTTCGACGTGTTATAGACCAAAAGTTTGTAGCGGATGTCTTTATCCTGGTCAAACAGGGCGCGGAATTCGTTCGAAATCTGAATGTCGCTCCGGCCGCTCTGTCCGTAGTGCTGACCTAGCGAGGCGTTCGTGCCGGGGTTGTCCGAAGCGTTGTGGGCGATCCAGAAGATGATCTCCTTGCTCGACGTCGGCGTTTTGATGTACATCGTCTTGGCGGGGTCAGCGTCGAGGCTGTAACCGGTCACCTTGGCGGCGGCCGAAATCGCGGCGTCGTAGTTCTCCATGTAGAGGTGGACGCGCGACAGCATTCCCCACGCCGCACCCGAGGTGGCGAAGTAGAGCGAAGCGCCGCCCGAACCGCGAGAGGCGGGAAGGTCGGTGCCGGCGGTGAGGTCGGCGATGATCTTGGAGTAGATGTCGGCCGTGGTGGCACGCGCTACTATGGCCTCGTCGGTGAAAGCGGTCTTACCGTCGTAGGAGCGGTCGATCCAAGGTACACCCAAACCCGCGGGGGCCGTCGTGTGCTGGTCGCTCCACAGGTTGAGCAGGTAGAAGTAGACCACGCCGCGAAGGAACTTCGCCTCGTTCATGTACAGGGCGTACTCGTCGGCCGGCATGACGTCGGGCGCGGCGGTGAGTTTCTCGATGAACAGATTGATCTCGCCTATGGTGCGGTAGGCCGCCCGGTAGGCGTCGCCCACGATGCTGTAGGTCGACCCGAGGTCGATGTTGTAGTTCGATATGCCGCCGAAGTAGGTCGACGGATTGGTGTCGTTGCTGCGCACGTCGACGTAGATTTGGGCGCGACCGCCCAGGAATTGGGCGTTCTGCATTGCGTTGTACATGCCCACGGCCGATGCCCTGACCTGGCCGGGAGTAGTGAACGCCGTCGACTCGTAACCCGCCTTGAAGGGCTGGTCGAGGACTTCGCAAGACGTGAACGAGACCCCGATAAGTGCCAGCGCCGCGACTAATATTTTATTTGCTGTCTTCATAATGTTTTCTCGTTAATGTGATTAAAAATTAAGATTGAGACCGAGCGTGTAGGTGCGAACCGCGGGGATTGTGCGGTTGTCGTGGCCGACCGTGTAGTTGGCGTTGAGGTTGCTGCTGATCTCGGGGTCGGTACCGGTGTAGGCGGTGAACACATGCAGGTTGTTTGCGCGGAAGTAGATGCGGCCCGAGACGCCGATTTTGTCGGTGAGCGACTGCGGTAGATTGTAAGCAAGGGTCACCTCGCGTATGCGCAGGAAGTCGGCCTTTTCGAGGAATCTGGTGTGAGCGGCACTTCCGTTCAAACCGAGCACCATGTCGTGGACGAGGCGCGGGACTTCGGTCACGTCGCCCGGTTTCTGCCAACGCTGGAGTATCTCGGTGCTGTTGTTGTTGATGCGCGGTTCGAGCAGAGAGGCACGGGTGGTGTTCATGATCCTGTTGCCGCCGGCGAACTGGAGACCGATGTTCAGGTCGAGGTTCTTGTAGCGGAACGTGTTGTCGAAGTTGCCGTACCACTTGGGTGCACCGTTGACACCGTCGATGAACTGTGCGTCGTTGGCCTGAGAGAGAGCCGGAGCCACCTCTTTGTCGCCGTCGGCGAATGTCCATTTCTTGCTGGTGGCCACGGAGGGCGAAGCGTCGTAGTATTTGACGCGGCCCGATTTGCCGTCGATGAAGCCCGGACGTCCCGTTTCGGGATCGACACCGGCCCACTGGTAAACCCACCACACGCCCATAGGCTGGCCTTCGATAACGTAGTTGGTACCCGCTATCGGAGCGTAGAGCTTGGTGACGGTGTTCTTGACGGTCGTCAGGTTGAACGATGACGTCCACGAGAAAGCACCGTTGGCCGAGGTGTAGTTTTGGGTGTTGATCTGAAGCTCGATACCGCGGTTGTTCATCGCGCCGATGTTCTTGTCGACATTCCCACCGGGCATACCGGTCACGTCGGGCGGAACGGCGGCCAACAGCATGTTGTTGATGTCGGTGCGCCAGTAGTCCAACGCAACGTTGATGCGGCCGC
Source organism: Alistipes sp. UBA928 (assembly GCA_002293665.1). Lineage (GTDB taxonomy): Bacteria > Bacteroidota > Bacteroidia > Bacteroidales > Rikenellaceae > UBA940. The sequence goes on from DBDQ01000013.1 coordinate 21,597, forward strand.
GAAGGAAACTCGCGTCGAAGCCGATGTCGAACTTGCGGCTCGTTTCCCACGATATGTCGGGGTCGCCCACCTGAGTGTTGTACAGACCGTTGACGTCGGCGTACTTGCCGGTTCCGTAGAGGGTTTTGCTGGCGTAGTTGCCGATGTTACTGTTGCCGACCACACCATAGCTGGTGCGAAGTTTGAGGTCGCTGAGCCAATTCTTGGACGATTCCATGAAATTTTCGTCGCCGATCCTCCACGCCAATGAACCGCCGGGGAAGTTACCGTAACGTTTGTTGGCGCCGAAAGCCGACGAGCCGTCGCGACGGAAGTAGGCTTCGAGGTAATATTTGCCCGCGTAGTTGTAGGAGGCGTTGGCGAACATACTGGCGAAACCGCGGTTGTTCATCGTACCGCCCGATTGCTGTTCTGTGTACAAACCGTCGATCAGGTCGTGGAAGTCATCCGAGACAAAGTTTTTGGCATAGCCGTAAATGCGCTTGTAGTCTCTTTGCTCATACTCGACCCCGACCATCGCGCCGATATTGTGGTTTTCGCCCAGGGTGGCCGAGTAGTTGGCGAAGTTCTGCCAGTTCCACTGATTGATCCACACGGAGTACTCGTCTACCCGGCCGGTTTTGAAGCCGGCACCCGCGATGCTGGGATGGTTGTATTGCTGCTCGTCGTTGCCCACGTTGTCGATACCTAACTTCGAGGTGAAGCTCAGACCCTTCACCGGAGTGATGGTGGCGTAGGCGATGGCACCGATACGGTCGGCGACGTTGGTGTTGTGTTGCAGATACATAGACGCCGTGGGGTGGTAGGGCCTGGCGTTGTAGGTGTTGCTGCCCTTGTAGCTGAGTTGGTTACCGCCGCCGTCGAGACCGCCCGACGAGTTGAGTGTGTAGCTGCCGTCGGGATTCTTTTCAGCAACGTTGGGGAACGCCGCGTAGGTGGCGTAGGTGACGGAGGCATACAGTTGAGAGGTCGCCCGAACACCGTTATTGCGTGTCTTGGAGTAGTTGACCGAAATACCCGCCTTGAGCCACTTGGTGGGGTTGGCGTCGACCGTGGCGCGGAAGGAGTAGCGGTCGAGATAGTTGTCGCGCACGACACCCTGCTGATCCAGCCAGTCGGCCGAACCGTAGAAGCTGAGCTTGTCGGTGCCGCCCGAGACCGACAACGAGTGATTTTGCGAGAATGCGTTGCGGAATGTCAAATCCATCCAGTCGGTCTCCACGCGGCCCGACTCGGGGAACGCGGCGATAACCGTGCCCTCGCCCCAGTTGTTGGCGGCGGCTTCGTTCTTGATCTCGATATACTGGTCGGCGTTGAGCAGCTTGGGAAGATTGACGGCCTGCGAGATCGAGGCGTAGCTGTTGAACGACACCTGAGTCCGGCCGGCCTGGCCCCTCTTGGTGGTGATGAGGATCACACCGTTGGCGGCACGCGAACCGTAGAGAGCGGCCGCGGCGGCATCTTTCAACACCTCGACCGATTGAATGTCGTTGGAGTTGATGGAGGCCATCGGGTTGAAACGCATGTTACCACCGTCCGTTATGTTGAGGTTGGACGATTCGGTCAGGGGAACACCGTCGAGTACGATCAGAGGCTGCGAGGAGTTTGAGATGGAGTTCGTACCGCGAATACGGATACTTGTCCCCTCGGCCAACACACCCGAAGTCGTGGTGACCTGTACACCCGCAAGTTTACCCGCCAGAGCCTGGTCGAAACTTGTGGTCGTGGTCGAGGTGAGAGCGTCGGCCTTGAGCGATGACACGGAACCCGAAACGGCCTGCTTGCTCACGCTCGTGCCGTAGACCGATACAGCGGCGATCGCCTGTGCGTCGGCCTGTAATGTGACGTCGACCACGCTCCGTCCACCGATGGCGACGGTCTGCGAGATCATGCCCAGAAGAGAGAAATTGAGGGAGCCGTCAGAGGGTGCGTTTACCGAGTAGCGACCGGTGGCGTCGGTGGTTACCGCGTTCGAGGTGCCTTGCAGTACCACAATGGCTCCGGTAAGCGGATCGCCGTTACTGTCGGTTACTGTACCCGAAACGGGCCGGTTCTGTGCTGAGGCAGATATGCCCACGAACAAAACCGAGAGAATAAGTGCAATTTTTCTCATAGTTTAGCATAATTTAAAGGTTTTAGGTGAACGTCCTGCTTACGGATTAGTAGTCCTTGGCTGCATTCGGGGCAAATATAGTGTAAAAAACGTAAAAAGATGCTACGATCAGATAAAAAATATTTTTAATAACTACTAAATAAAAGAAAAAAGAGAATCCCGTGCAGGAATCTCCTTTGTCTTATATAGATTGTGATTGCCTCTACTTTTCGAGAGGCTCTATGTAAATCTCGAAAATGAGCGGTGTGTAGGGCTGTATCTCGGTCATCACAGAGTTATCCTCCTCTTCGACGCCGTAATCCGACATGGGGTGGTTGTAGTAGGAGTTGTAGGGATCGTAGTAATTTCCGTAGCCGCCGTACATGCTGCCGTAGCCCCCGTATCCTCCATACCCGCCATAACCTCCGTACATGCTGCTGTAAGAGAGATATTGCAACATCTGGCTCTGGTAGGCCAGCTGCTGTTGCTGAGCCTTCGACTGGCCCATCGCGCCGTAACCGTAGGACGACGAGAAGACGATGCGGCTCCACTGGCCGCGCCTCAGCTCGGGTATCGCACGGAAGAACGCCGCGATTACGCTCTTCTCTTCCTTGTCCTTGTCGTCGGCCGGTCTGTATTTCATTGCCGAGAACGATTTACTCTCTGCGGTATAGTTCTGGTTCTTGCGGCGGTTGAAGAACTCGTCGTAGACCTCGGGTATGTTGGTGTCGAAGATGAAGCCGTGGGGATACTCCGCCGTGGGCAGGAAACGGCCTATGAACCATATCACGGCTGTCGAGTCGAGCCCCAGACTGTCGCGGTGTTCGAACTCCTTGGTGGGGAATTTGGCCAGCAGGTCGGCACGCGGGCGGAAATTGATCGTGTCGACATAGAACGCCAGCGCGAGCGAGTCTTTCGCCTCCTTGCCCCATCGTTGGGTGGCGAACTGCTCGACCAATCTCTCCTCGTATGTGATCGGGTTTTTGTTGACGTCCTTCACCTCGAGGTCCTGGATTATGATCTTGTTGCCCGACAACGGATACTGGCCGCCGTAGCCCTGGTTGTTGGAATAGGTGTCCGAACCGAAGGCGAGGTACGACGGCAGGTAGAGCTTGACGTGCGAACCGGCGGTGAGTTTGATCTTCGAACCGTCGGCCTTGGTGAGCTCGTTCTTCAGCGCCCAAAACTGCCCCGCGCTCATGTCGTAGTCGGGCGATGCGCCGAGATAGGAGTACCGGGGAGCGTAATAAGTGTGGGGCGAGAAAGTGCGCTGGCGCAGCGCCTCGATCGAGTCGCGCGTGGCGAAGACGTTGCCCGCCACGTCGGTGTAGGTGAAGTGGAGATTGGCCCACACCACGGTGTCCTTGCCGCCGGGAACGCTCTGGTCGCCGTCGGCCAAAAACTGCACCCAGATGCCGTTGGACTGGCGTTCGACCTCTATACCGCGGCTCCTGACATATTTTTCGACCCAAGCGTCGAGCGACGCCTGCTCAAGGGCGTTGACATCTTCCGGTTCGCGTTTGGCGCACGAGGCGATTGTCATCACAACGGCCACCGCCGTCACGAAAATTCGTAATCCGTAACTTGTAATTCGTAATTTCATCGTATGATCTCGATCTCTGTCACTTCGATAACTATGGTACTGCCGGGCGGAACGTCGTAAACTGTGCGGTTGCCGAAAGCGAGATCGGAGGTGATATAGACCCGCACCTCGTCGCTCGACACGCCGTTCGGATCCTCGTCGTTGTCCGGATCGCCGTCGCCTGCTCTGCACGAGATTAACGCCTCCTGCAGCGATTTTAGTATGCCGTCGTCTTCGCCCACCTTTATTTTGAGCGGTTCGGTCGACCACCCCGCGAAGTCGGGGTTGCTACTGAACAGATGGCTTATGCGCGAGGGGATGTTGGTGTAGAATGTTCGGCAGCTCTCGAAGTTGTTACCGGCAAAGACCCTCGCGTCGAACATGAAAGCTATGCTGTCGCCCCGTTCGATGCCGTACAACTCCTGGGGGCCGCGGCCGGTGCGATCCTCGTTGACGATGTGGCGGTAAGTTCCGCGCACCATGTCGAACCATCCCTTGATGCGCTCCGGGGTGGGGGGATTGATCTCGGGCAGGTTGTTCCGTTCGTAGATGCCCTGCGATTCGAGCGCTTTGAATATGGCGTTCTGCGCCGTTGCCACCCGGTCGTCGTTCTTACCGCACGATGCCAATGCCACGAGCGCAAACGCCGCAACACACACCATACCGATACATCTGCGTAATAGCATAACCGCGCAAAGGTAACGATTTTTTTCGATAACAGGTACTCTTTACTTTCTGGGCGTTGCGTCGACGAAATATTTCTGGCTCTTGAGCAGGTTGCGACTTTGGAGCACCATCGTTTTGGTCTCGTTGAGGATGTTGAGGAACAGCACGCTCGTTTTGGTGCTGCCCTTCTCGCCCTGAATGCGGCGCAACTGGCTCTTAATTACGTCGCCGATCATCTCCATCAACCTGTCGCGGCCCGTCATCACCTTGTCCATGTCGCGGAAATCGTTGGTTTCGAGCATGCTGTTGATCTTGTCGTAGAGTTTCTTCACGTTATCGTTGACCCGCATAAGGTCTTGCGCCTGCTCCTTCGAGAATCCCTTGTGGTTGTTGTCGATATGGTCGAACGCCGGGCGGGTGATGTGCACGAGCGATTTTGTCACCTCGCTCAGGTAGTCCACCACCTGCACGTAGTAGTGCACGGTCTCGATGTCGGCGCCTTTCAGTTTGTCGAGCACCGGCATCATGGCGTATTTGCGTTCGCGTGAGCGGTAGAACAGTTCGTTCGATTCGCGCACCAGTTCGCGCAGAGCTTTGCGGTTCTCCTTCATCACCGCCACCATCGTGCGGTTGTAGATGCCCGTCACGCGATCCATCACCTCGCGCACCTCGTCGGTCGACTGGGTGATAATGGCGCCCTCGCCGCCGCCCCCCGTGAAAGCCTCCGATCCGTCGTCGTCGAGATTTTTGCGTTTCGCCTTCAGGTTGCTGCGAATGAGCAGGAACAGCGCCAGCGCCGAGATGACTATGATCGCCACCGTGCCGCCGTACATCAGAGCCAAGGCTATGGCGAAAGCTATGACGAAAGCTCCGAGGCCCGTCACGAACCATCCCATCACGACCGTCACCACGCCCGAAATGCGATACACGGCAGTTTCGCGTCCCCAGGCTCTGTCGGCCAGCGACGAACCCATAGCCACCATGAAAGTTACATAAGTTGTGGAGAGCGGCAGTCCGAGACCCGTACCGAAAGCGATCAGAAGCGACGACACAATGAGGTTGACCGTGGCGCGGATCAGATCGTAGTGTGCCGAATTTTTGGCGGCGGGGATATCCAACTGCTCGAACCGGCTGTTGATCCACTCCTGGCCGCGGGCCGGGACGATCCACTTGTAGCCGATGTTCATGGCGACGGCCGCGCGAACCACCGCGCGCGAGAACATGGTGGATTGGAACTTCTCATCGCCCTCCTTGGCGCTGGAGAGTTTGATCTCGGTCTCGGTGACGTTCATCGCCTTTTTGGAGAACCACAGCGTGGTGATCATGATAAAGCCCGCGCCCACCATGAGCAGGAAGTTGGCCGGAACCTGATCCCGCAGGCCTCCCATCATCATCCCGGAGTCGCCCGACGCTACCGCCATATTATAGGAGTCGAGCCCCGCGATGGGAACCCCGATGAAGTTCACAAGGTCGTTGCCCGCGAAGGCCAACGCCAGCGAGAACGTACCTATAAGAATAGTCACCTTGAGTATGTTGATCCGCAGCATCTGCAGGCCCAGCAGAATGATCGCCGCCCCGACCCACATAGAGCAGAAGAACAGCCCCGTGTGGGAGTTGACGAAGGCCAGAAACTCGGTGCCGGCCAGCGGTGCCTTCAGCCCTTTGATCAATACATAATACAATATGGTGGCAACGGCACCGCCGCACCACACCGACCCGAACCAGCGGAATACCTTCGCGTACCGGAACGAGAACACGAGGCGCGAGACCCACATCACCACCGAACCCACCAACAGGGCCACCACGACCGAGGCGAGAATACTCAGTATGATACCCGACGCGCGCGCCGTGTTGATGTACCTGCCGAGTTGGGCGATCGTTTCTGCCGGGTCGGCCGAGATTTTCACAATCGACACCGCGATCGCCGCACCCAGCAGCGCGAAGATCAGCGACACGGTGGTCGAAGTGGGCAGCCCCAGCGAATTGTAGACATCCAAAAGGATTATGTTGCCCAGCATCACTGCGAGGTAGAGCATCATCACCTCGTGGAAGTTGAACAGCTCGGGATTGAACATGCCCGTGCGTGCCACCTCCATCATGCCGCTCGCCGTGAGCGTACCCACCACGATGCCGAGCGACGCCACGAGCAAAATGATGCGCAGCGGGGCGGCTTTGGAACCGAGAGCGGAGTTGAGGAAGTTGACGGCGTCGTTGGTGACGCCCACGAAGAGGCCCGAGATGGCGGTGATCGCCAGAATGACAAGAACTACGGTGTAAATAATCTCCATATCTTTTCGTTAGAAAACACTTTTTCCCGGTTACAAAAATAATACGGGATTTCGAATATCACTCCGACTCCGCTCTTTTTTTAACACGATTGTAACATCAATCGAGCCACAAACAATTCATAATTTTTTCAGTGCGTGGCGAATAACATCCTCCACGGCAAGACCAGGCGAATCTTTCATCACGGCTCTCACCACCTTGTCCGACGCGGCGCGCGAGAATCCCAGCATTGCGAGTGCGGCGAGAGCCTCGTGGTGTACGGCGTCGTCGGCCGCAGCGCCTTTTCCCGTTCCCGACCCCGCTTCGCCCGTGTCGAAAGCTATACCGGTCATCTTGTCGCGCAGTTCCACGATTATCTTTTCGGCTGTTTTCAGGCCCAGCCCCTTGACATTCTTGAGCAGCACGGCGTTCTCACTCGAGATGATGTTCGCAAGCTCCGACGGCGAGAAGGTCGACAGTACCATGCGCGCCGTGCCGCCGCCCACACCCGACACGCTCACCAGACGGCGGAAAAGCTCCCGCTCGGCCGTAGTGGCGAAACCGTAGAGTACCTGCGCATCTTCCCTCACCACGAAATGGACAAACAGACGCGCCTCGGCCCGGCCCTCGATCTCGGAAAAAGTCTGCAATGATATATTAAGGTAATAACCCACCCCTCCCGCCTCGACGACGGCGTAGGCGGGCGTCAACTCGGTAACCCGGCCCGAAATGTACTCATACATAAAAAATCAATTTGTTGCAAAGATATTAAAAAAAATGTACCTTTGCGCGCTAATGGGAAACCAAATAAAACAAAACAATACCAGATGAAAAAAGCATTAATCATCGCCGGAGCGGTGTTGGCAATGGCGGCCTGTAAGAACACGGGCAGCGCTACGGTCGACGGTGGCGCCACATCGACAGGGGAACGCAACGTCGAAACCGTCTACGACATTGCATACATAAAGATGGACTCGCTCGTGCAGAACTACGACCGATTCATCGAACTGAGTGGGGCTTTCGAGGCAAAGGCGACGAAAGTCACCGGCGATCTCGAGGCAAGGGCACGTGCGTTACAGAACGAAATGGTGAGTTTCGAGGACAAGATCAACAAGGGCCTCATGACGAGCCGTGACGCTCAGGCCGAGCAGACCCGCATCCAGAACAAAGGCCAGCAGTTTGAAACCGACCGCCAGAACCAGGTGGCCGAACTCGCCGAAGAGGAACAGGTGATGACCAACCAAGTTTTCCACGCCATCAACGACTATGTGGCTAAATTCAACGCCGACCTGCGCTACAAAATGATCCTCACGACCTCCGGAGGCTCGCCCGTGATCCACGCCGACCCGGCGCTCGACATCACCTCCGTGGTGCTTAAAGGACTCAATGAAGAATATGCAGCAGAAAAAGCCGCGAAATAAAAAATATTTAATTATCTTTGCGACCTCAATTTTTTAAAACAAACGAATAACAATGCCTGTAAAGATCAGATT
>DBDQ01000034.1 GCA_002293665.1 Alistipes sp. UBA928
GCCGACGCCGACGATTTTTTCCACCCCATTGTTGGAGAGATGATGGACAAATACGCCGACTCGGATGCCGACATGGTCTTTTTCCGTCACGACAGCGTAGACAGCACGACCCTCGAACCGGTAGCCATCAACACCCGTCGCAACCGCATACTCGACGAGTTCGAACGCACGGGCGCGGACGGGCAGGTGCGGTATATGATAAGCGTACCGTGGGGGCGGTTCATACGGCGCGATATGTTGCGTTCGCACGACATCCGTTTCGACGAGGTGCGATTCTCGAACGGAGTGCTGTTCTCGGTGCGGGCGGGCTATTTCGCCGAAAAGATAGTGTACGACCCCGCCGTGGTCTACTGCAACGTGCGGCGCGAGGGGTCGCTCATACACGAGGGGCGCAGGGACTGGACTGCCATGTCGGAACGGTTCGACGTCGATTACCGCGCCGCGCTCTTCGCCCGCAGCGTCGGCGAGGGGGGCATTTTCGACCGCATGGTGGCCGAAAGGTGGAAAGAGCTTTCGCTCCTGCACCGGCGGGGTGCGCGGCGGCTGTTGCCCCGGCTCAGGGAGGTTTGTTCGAAGACAGAGGTTAGGAGAGCGCGATTCGAGGAGGCCGTGCGCAGGATGTTGAGCATCTTCGTGGCCCGCCACCGCAGGATTAACATGCTTAAAGAAAAATGAAGATAGCGATCATAGGAACAGGATACGTCGGATTGGTGTCGGGGGCGTGCTTTGCCGAGATGGGGATCGAGGTGGCCTGCATAGATGTCGACACTGCGAAATTGGAGGGGCTGCGCCGGGGCGTGATGCCCATCTACGAGCCGGGGCTCGAGGAGCTCGTGGTGCGAAACCACGAGGCGGGACGGCTGAGATTCCTGACCTCTTTCGGCGAGGTGGCAGATGATGTCGAGGTGGTTTTCATAGCCGTCGGCACCCCGCCCGACGAGGATGGCAGCGCCGACCTGAGCCATGTGCTCGACGTGGCGCGCGAGATCGGCCGACGGATGACGCGGTCGCTCGTCGTTGCGACCAAAAGTACGGTTCCAGTGGGAACGTGCGACAGGGTGAGGGAGATCATCGCCGCGGAGCTCGCGGCGCGCAGCGCGGAGGTGGAGTTCGACGTTGCGAGCAACCCCGAGTTCCTAAAGGAGGGCAACGCCGTGGAGGATTTCATGCGTCCCGACAGGGTCGTGGTCGGGGTCGACGGCGAGAGGGCACGCCGCACGATGGACCGGCTCTACAAGCCGTTCATGATAAACTCCTATCGGGTTATCTTCACCGACATACGCTCGGCCGAGATGATAAAATACGCCGCCAACGCGATGCTCGCCACTCGAATATCGTTTATGAACGACATAGCGGGCCTGTGCGAACTCGTGGGGGCCGACGCCAATCTGGTGCGAAAGGGGATCGGCACCGATCCTCGCATCGGCCCCAAGTTTTTGTATCCGGGGCTGGGCTACGGCGGATCGTGTTTTCCCAAAGATGTACAGGCGCTGATCCACACCGCCGGTGAGCATGGCTACCGCCTCGAGATACTCGAGGCGGTAGAAAACGTCAACCGGCGCCAAAAGGATGTGCTCGCCGCGAAGATCGAACGGCAGTTCGGCAGTGACCTCACGGGGCGAGTGTTCGGAGTGTGGGGTTTGGCTTTCAAACCCGAGACCGACGATGTGCGGCAGTCGGCAGCTATCCACACCGTGCGCCGGCTCGTGGCGGCGGGTGCGCGGGTGCAGGTCTACGATCCGGTGGCGATGAGTGCCGCGCGGGCCGAATTGGGCGAAAGTGTTGTCTACGCCGACACAATGTATGAGGCGGTACGGGGCGCCGACGCGCTGCTGCTGGCCACCGAGTGGAAAGAGTTCCGCCTGCCAGACTGGGACGCCGTGGCCGCCGCAATGCGAGGGCACGAGTTGTTCGACGGTCGGAATATTTACGACGGGCGTGAGCTTTCGGAGCGGGGGTTCGCTTATCACGGGATTGGAGTTCTTTAAAAAATAAAACGAAGAATGAAAGGTATTGTACTTGCGGGTGGGGCCGGGACGCGGCTCTGGCCCATCACTAAGGGGGTGTCCAAGCAACTGCTGCCCATCTACGACAAGCCCATGATCTATTATCCGGTGTCGGTGCTGATGCTGGCCGGTATCAGGGAGATACTCGTGATCTCCACACCCGACGACCTGCCAGGTTTCAGGCGCCTGCTGGGCGACGGGAGCGAACTCGGCGTGAGGTTCGAGTATGCCGCCCAGCCCTCGCCCGACGGTATTGCCCAGGCGTTTCTGATCGGTGGTGAGTTCATAGGCGACGATGCCGTGTGTCTGGCCCTGGGTGACAACATATTTTACGGTCAGGGTTTCACGGGCATGCTTCGCGAGTCGGTGGCACGCGCAGAAAAGGGCGGGCGGGCCACGATATTCGGTTACCGCGTGGGCGACCCGGAGCGTTTCGGTGTGGTGGAGCTCAACTCTGCCGGACAGCCGGTGGCGATAGCTGAAAAGCCCTCAGCCCCGCGATCGAACCTTGCCGTGGTGGGGCTCTACTTCTACCCCTCGGGCATTCAGGAGATAACGTTGGGGATAAAACCGTCGGCGCGGGGCGAGTTGGAGATCACGTCGGTGAACGAAGAGTATATCCGCAGCGGGCAGATGGATGTGGCTGTTTTGGGCCGCGGATTCGCGTGGCTCGATACCGGCACCCACGACTCGCTTTCGAACGCGTCGACTTTCGTGGAAACGGTCGAAAAGCGCCAGGGACTGAAGATCGCCGCGCTCGAGGAGATTGCGTGGCGGCAGGGCTGGATCGCCGACGACGACCTGCGTCGTGTGGCAACACCTCTTTCGCGTAACCAATACGGCGAGTATCTGCTCGGCCTGCTCAAATGACGCGCGCCGCCAGTACACAGCTCGAGGGAGTTGTGATCGTCGAGACCGACATCTTTCGCGACGAGCGGGGGAGTTTTGCCGAGACATTCTCCGAACGGGCGTTCGCCGAGGCGGTGGCGCCGTTGGGCATTGCGCCGGTGCGTTTTGTGCAGGACAACGAGTCGCACTCGCTGCCGGGGGTCGTGCGGGGCCTCCATTTCCAGCGGGAGCCTCACGCACAGGCGAAATTGGTGCGCGTGGCGGCGGGGCGCATATTGGACGTCGCAGTCGATATGCGCGAGCGTTCGCCCGCTTTCGGACGGTGGGTCGCGGTGGAACTTTCCGCCGAAAACCGCCGCCAGCTCTTCATCCCGAGAGGTTTCGCCCACGGTTTCGCCGCACTCGAAGAGGCTGTCGTGATATACAAGGTCGATAATTATTACGCTCCCGAAAGCGATGCGGGTGTGTTGTGGTGCGATCCCACCCTCGCCATCGACTGGGGTATCGACCCCGCCGGCGCAATAGTTTCGGCAAAGGACACCGCGTTGCCGACTTTTGCCGAAGCATATAAGTTTTAACTTTAAAAACACTCTTTTTCGTGAAAAACATACTGGTGACAGGTGGGGCAGGATTTATTGGGACTCATGTGGTGAGGCACTTCGTGGAGAAGTATCCCGAGTACCGCATTGTGAACCTCGACAAGCTCACTTACGCGGGAAGCCTCGCGGGTTTGGACGGCCTCGAAGCGAGGGACAACTATACCTTCGTGCAGGGCGACATTTGCGATGAGGCCCTGATGGGGCGTATCTTCGCGGCCCACGATATCGACGCCGTCATCCATCTCGCCGCCGAGAGCCATGTCGAC